>JAFMKA010000118.1 GCA_017853175.1 Steroidobacteraceae bacterium
CCCGTCGCGGTGTTGAAGTCGAAGGATTTTGCGCGCTCGTTCATCACCGACCTCAATTTGATGCCCGTACTGCTAGAGGGCGCAGACTTCGGCGACAAGAAACCGGATATCCGGGATGCCGTCAAAGTATTCGATACGGGTGTACGCACCGTCGCCGAGGACAAGAAGTCGGGTCTCGTGACACTCTCCGTTCGCTGGAAAGACCCCGACATCGCCGCCGACTGGGCGAACCTGCTCGTCAAACGCTTGAACGACCGTCTGCGTACTCAGGCTGAGGCGGAGTCCGAACGTAATGTGGCTTTTCTGCAGCGCGAGATTGCGGCGACGAGCGTGGTCTCATTGCAGCAGTCGATGGGTCGGGTGCTCGAGGGTGAGATGCAAAAACTCATGCTCGCTCGCGGCAACGAAGAGTTTGCGTTCAAGGTCATCGACCGTGCAACGCCTCCCAAACAACGCGAGGCTCCGAAGCGTACGTTGATCGCGCTCGTTTCGCTCCTTGCCGGCGGATTCTTAGGCATCCTTGCTGTGTTCGTTCGCAAGGCGATCGCGAACCGCCCGAAGCGCTGACGCTCGCTGAGCGCCCGCCATGCGCATTGCCGTTTTCGGATCGGGTTACGTCGGCCTCGTTACGGGGGCGTGTCTTGCTGAAGTTGGCAACGATGTGCTCTGCGTCGATGTCGATTCATCAAAGATTTCGGCGCTGCGGGCGGGAAAGATCCCGATTCATGAGCCGGGCCTCGAGGCGCTCGTCGTACGTAATGCGTCGGCGGGGCGACTGCGGTTTTCGACCGATGCGGCCTTGGCGGTCTCGCATGGCGAGGCGCTCGTCATCGCCGTCGGCACGCCACCCGGCGAGGACGGCTCTGCCGATCTTTCGCACGTGCTGGCTGTGGCTCGAGAGATCGGTCGGCATCTCCCGGGCTATCGAGTGATCATCGACAAGTCGACGGTGCCCGTCGGCACGGCAGATCGCGTTGCAGAGACGATTCGCACCGCGCTCGCCGAACGCGGCGTCTTGCACGACTTCGATGTCGTCTCGAACCCGGAGTTTTTGAAAGAAGGCGCCGCGGTCGCCGATCTCATGAAACCCGACCGCGTGGTCGTCGGCACGGACTCCCCCCGCGCGCTCGCCCTCATGCGCGCGCTCTATGCGCCCTTCACCCGCAATCACGAGCGGCTCATCGTGATGGATGCTCGCTCGGCCGAGCTCACCAAATATGCCGCGAACGCCATGCTCGCGACCCGCATCTCGTTCATGAACGAGCTTGCGGGGATCGCCGAGCGGGTGGGAGCGGACATCGAGAAGGTGCGCCAAGGCATCGGCTCGGATTCTCGGATCGGGTTTTCGTTCATTTACCCGGGCGCCGGCTACGGCGGCTCGTGTTTCCCCAAAGACGTGAAGGCGCTCTGTCGCACGGCGGCCGAGGCGGGGGCGAACCCTCGGCTCTTGAATGCCGTCGAGGCCGTGAACGAGTCGCAGAAGGACGTGCTCTTTCAGAAACTCGCCGGGGTGTTCGGCTCGCGGCTCTCGGGGATGACGGTCGCCCTCTGGGGCCTCGCCTTCAAACCCAACACCGATGATATGCGCGAAGCGCCGAGCCGGCGCTTTATGGAGGCCGCTTGGGCGGCTGGCGTTCGGGTGCGGGCCTACGACCCAGTCGCGATGCGCGAGGCCGAGCGGCTCTATCCGCGCGAATGCGCTTCGGGATCGTTTACCCTGTGCCGATCGCCCCTCGAGGCCGTGGAGGGCGCCGAGGCGCTCGTGATCGTGACCGAGTGGCAGGAGTTTCGGAGCCCCGATTTCGAGACCCTCAAAGCACGGCTCAAACAGCCTCTGATTTTGGATGGTCGAAATCTTTATGATCCCGACCGCCTCAAATCTTTGGGGTTCAAGTATTTCGCGATCGGACGAGGAGAGCGACTCTCGTGACGAACCTTTCGGCCTTCAAGGCCTACGACGTGCGCGGTCGGATCCCGACCGAGATCAATGAAGAACTCGTTCGGGACATCGGTCGGGCTTACGCCGCCTTCGTTCGCCCGAAGCGCGTGGTGGTGGGTCGGGATATTCGCCTCACGAGCGCGACGCTCGCCTCGGCGCTCATCGACGGGCTTCGCTCCTGCGGGGTCGATGTGTATGACATCGGGCTCTGCGGCACCGAGGGCGTGTATTTCGCGACCTCTTTGGGCGATGAGGCAGGGGCCTTCGACGGCGGCATCATGGTCACGGCGAGCCACAACCCGCCCGATTACAACGGCCTTAAGTTCGTGCGTGAGGGCTCACGGCCCATCAGTGCCGATACGGGCCTCAAAGAGATGGCCGCGCTGATTCGCGAGGGCAAGCTGCCGGGGCGTACGGCCTCGCCGGGGCGGCTCGTCGAGTTCGACGTGCGTAAGGCGTACGTCGAGCATCTGCTCTCTTACGTCGACCGGCACGCGCTCAAGCCCTTCAAAGTCGTAGTTAATGCAGGTAACGGCGGGGCGGGGCTGTTTGTGGATTTACTTGAGCCGCATCTGCCCTTCGAGTTCGTGAAGGTGCATCACGCGCCGGACGGCACGTTCCCCAATGGCGTGCCGAACCCGATGCTCGAGGCGAACCGACAGTCGACCATCGATGCGATTCGCGCCTCGGGCGCACAGCTTGGGCTCGCCTGGGATGGGGATTTCGACCGCTGTTTCTTTTTCGACGAGCAGGGGACCTTCGTCGAGGGGTATTACCTCGTCGGGCTCCTCGCCGAGCCCGTGCTCGAGCGTGAGCGGGGGGCACGCATCGTTCATGACCCGCGCCTCACCTGGAACACCATCGAGGTGGTCGAGCGTCTCGGGGGCCAGCCCGTGCTCTGCAAATCGGGCCATGCGTTCATCAAGCAGAAAATGCGCGAAGTCGATGGCGCCTACGGCGGTGAGATGAGCGCGCACCATTATTTTCGGCGCTTTGCCTATTGCGACACGGGGATGGTGCCGTGGCT
>JAFMKA010000038.1 GCA_017853175.1 Steroidobacteraceae bacterium
ACGGGCTATGAAGACACGAGCAAGCTTCCGGAGTACACGCGCGAGATGGTCATCGACTGGCTTGCTGCGGGCCTGAACCCCGGCGTGTCCACGTTGTTCGTGCAGTCGCACGTACCTGAGCATGCGGAATTGCATCTATTGCTCTCCATGATCACGCCACTCTCATGGCTCGAGCGGGTGCCCACGTACAAAGACCAGCAAGCAGAGCTACAAGAGAAAGATTTAGGGACTTACGGATTTCTCGGTTATCCGTTGTTGCAATCGGCGGACATCCTTCTCTATCGAGCGGGCTACGTTCCCGTGGGTGAAGATCAAATCGCTCACGTCGAAATCACTCGAGAGGTCGCGCGTCGATTCAATCATTTGTTCGGGCGCGAAACGGGCTTCGAAGACAAGGCAGAAAAGGCCATTGCCGAGCTCGGTAGTCGAAATAGCGCGCTGTACCGCGAGGCGAGAAAAAAATATCAAGAAAGTGGCGACGCGTCGGCGCTCGAGAAGGCGCGCGAAATCGTTCAGTCGAACACCCGTATCACCGTTGCGGACCGTGAGCGTCTGCTCGGGTATCTCGAGGGCTCGAGTGTTTCGATTCTCCCCGAACCTCAGGTGCTCTTGACGCCGACACCCAAGCTGCCGGGCATCGATGGACGAAAAATGTCCAAGTCGTACGGCAACACGCTGGGTTTGCGGGAAGATCCCGACTCAGTGACTAAAAAGTTGAAGACGATGCAGACCGATCCTGCGCGTGTTCGTCGATCCGATCCGGGTGATCCGGAGAAGTGCCCTGTTTGGTCGCTGCATCAAGTTTATTCGGACGACACCACGCGAAGTTGGGCGTCTGCGGGTTGCAAGAGCGCGGGCATCGGCTGTCTGGAGTGCAAGAAGCCCTTGATCGATCGGATCGTTGCCGAAACCACCGCGATGCGCGAGCGTGCCGCGCCCTATGAGGACAACCCCGATCTCGTTCGGGCGATTCTCACCGAGGGCAGTGAAAAGGCCCGCGAAGCGGCCCGAGAAACCTTGGACGAGGTGCGCAGCGCGATGCACCTTCGTGGGGGCTGAGATGGCTAAACCCGAACTCAAACTCGTCTCCACCGGGGAAGACTCCGACGCCTCAGTCACCGCGCCTACCCAGGGTGAGATGCCCTTTGCACTCGTCCAGGGTGAGCCCGTTACGCAGCTGCCGCGCGATTTGTATATCCCGCCGCAAGCGCTCGAAGTCTTCTTGGAAGCCTTCGAGGGTCCTCTCGATCTGCTGCTTTATCTGATTCGTCGACAGAATCTCGACATCCTCGACATCCCGCTTGCGGATATCACGAAGCAATACATGAATTACATCGAGCTGATGCAAGAGCTTCAGCTCGAGCTCGCGGGCGAGTACATGCTGATGGCTGCCACGCTTGCGGAAATCAAATCACGCATGCTGCTGCCTCGCTCGGGCGACGTGATTTCCGAAGAGGCCGACCCGCGTGCAGATCTCGTGCGTCGATTGCAGGAGTACGAACGATTCAAACAAGCGGCAGAGAGCATCGACCAGTTGCCGCGTGAAGAGCGCGATACTTGGCCGGCGAGCGCCGAGACCGATTTCCGGCGTCCTCAGTCGAGCCTGCCTCAGGTTGCTCTGCAGGAGATGATCCTCGCATTTCGCGAAGTGGTTTCTCGGGCGGCGATGTTTCAGCACCATCATGTTCAGCGTGAGCGGCTGTCGGTCCGTGCACGTATGACCGATGTGCTGGCGGCGGTCGAGGGCGGAGCCTTTCTCGACTTCATGAAACTCTTCAAGCCAGAGGAGGGGAGGATGGGCGTCACGGTGACGTTCGTCGCGATTCTCGAACTCATGCGCGAGGGTTTGCTCGAAATTGTGCAGACCGAGCCCTACGGGCCGTTGCACGTGCGCGCCGCTCAAGGCCCGCACTTGCGGCTCGTCGAGGGCGAGCCTTCCGAAAGCACGACAGAAGCGATTGATTCCACAGAAGCTGATCAGTCATCAGAACAAGAAAAGGACAGTTGATGAGCGACCACCACATTCGGAACGTGATCGAAGCGTCGCTGCTCGCAGCGGGCAAGCCTATGTCGATCGTCGAGATCGGCGAGCTTTTTGATGAAGACGGACGACCCGACAAGGCGTTGATCCAGTCGAGTCTCGAAGCGCTGGCAAACGAGTACGAAGACCGTGGCATCGAGCTTCGTGAGACCGCGAGCGGTTGGCGAATTCAGATTCGCCAAAGCTACGCGCGAGAGGTGAGTCGACTTTGGCCAGAGCGGCCTCAAAAGTACTCCCGTGCGCTGCTCGAGACGCTCGCGCTCATTGCATACCGTCAGCCGATTACGCGAGCCGAGATCGAGTCGGTTCGTGGGGTGGCCGTCAATCCGAATATCGTCAAAACGTTAATGGAGCGCGAGTGGATCCGCGTCGTCGGTCACCGTGACGTGCCGGGTCATCCTGAGCTCTTGGGCACCACTCGTAGTTTCCTCGATTATTTTGGTCTGCGTACGATCGACGAATTACCCCCTCTTGCCGAAATCAAACAGATGGTGGATCTCAATCCCCAGCTGACGCTGCCGGTGTCCGATGCCAACGAAGGCTCGCTCGAGCCGGACGCGATCACGGAATCTGGCGAGGACAATGAAAGGACGTGATCGCTCGAAGACGGGAGCTCGCATACGGTCCAGCAGTCGGGGGCGCGTGTCCGAGTCCGAGTCCGTTCAAGAAGGCGAGCGTATCCAGAAGGTGTTGGCGCAAGCGGGACTGGCGTCACGTCGGGAAGCTGAGGACTGGATTCGTGCCGGTCGCGTCACGGTCAATGGCGCGGTCGCTGAGTTGGGCTCGAGGGTCATCGGTCGCGACGAGCTACGGGTGGACGGTCGTGTGGTACGCAGGAGTCGTGATGCGTCGCGACTCAGCAAAGAAACGACCGTGTTTTTGTGTCATCGATCGACGGGCGAGTCGCTGACCGAAGGTCTCTTCAGTCGTTTGCCACGACGCGCCGGCCGTCGATTTCTCGCGATCTCGCCAATGCCTCGTGTGGATGGCGGTCTCGAACTCGTCACGACCGATGGTGCGCTTGCGGAGCGACTGCAGCGTCGGGTGCGGCGCTGGCCGACGGAGTTTCTCGTACGAGTACGCGGGGAGTTGAACGCCGCCCGGCTCGACAGCCTCGCTCGCGGAGAGCTCGATGATGGTCGAACGATCGAGGTCAGTTCGGTCGAGGGCTCAGAGGCCGAGCCTGAGGGACTCAATCGGTGGTATCAAATCATCGCGATCGGAGCGAGTGGAAAAGACATTCGTCAGTTATTCGAGCGTCAGGGCGCGCTGGTGAGTCGCATACAGCGTACGGCATTGGGTCCGTTGATGCTCACGCGAGATCTCGCTCGCGGGCATTTTCGGACGTTGACTGCCGAAGAGGCGAAGGCCCTCGAGGCCGCCCCGGATGCGACTACTGAGCTTCCAGAGCTCGACCCGTGATGCCGCGCGATTGAGGTCCGAGCATCGCAATCATGGGGGCGGTGAGGGTTTCGGGTGGCGGCAGCGATTCGAGATTTTCTGAAGGGAACGCTTGCCGACGCATGTGAGTGCGTGCGCGCCCAGGGTTGATCGAGTTCACCCGAACCTGGGTTTTTTCGAGTTCGTCGGCCAATGTTTGCATCAGTCCTTCGACCGCAAACTTCGACACGCTATAGGCGCCCCAATAGGCGCGTCCTCGTCGGCCCACGCTACTCGAGAGAAACAATAGCGACGCATCTTTCGAGGCGCGCAGCGCCGGCAACAGCACTTGAGTGAGCGCGAAGTTGGCGGTCACGTTGACGTGCATCACCTTGACCCATGTCGGCACGTCGTAATCTTCAATCGGCGATAACACCCCAAGCAGGGCGGCATTGAGCACCAGGCCATCGAGTCGCCCCCAGCGCTGCATGACGGCATTTGCGATCGCATCGTAATCGCCTGCCACGGCGCGTTCGAGGTCGAGCGGCGCGATGCAAGGCTCGGCGACGGCATCACCGGCATAGGTTTTAAGCGCCGAAATTTCGGCGTGCACGGCCTCTAATTTTTTGACATTGCGCCCAATCAAGATGACTTCTGCGCCGCGTCGGGCGCATTCGGCGGCCAAGGCCTGCCCGATGCCTGCGGTGGGTCCGGTGATGGCGATGACGCGTCCGGCGAGTTCGTGGTGCTCGAGCTCGATTCGACGCGGGTCAAAATCGTTTTGGGTCGTGGGCATTCGTCGGTGGTCCTTAGAGCAGCTCGGTGGGCAGACGTCCTCGAGAGAGGGCGAGTGCGCCGCGCCACGCCGCGATGGTACGCCGTAGCGGTGAGAGAAGGGCAGAGTCGCTTCGATGCCGGGCGAGCGCGAAGCACATCCAGAGCATCGGAATGCGAAGCATCGGGCGCATCGACGGCGGGGTCTCTGCCGCAAACTGCTTGAGTTGCAGGCCTATCGCTTCGCGCCGAGAGGTTAATGCACGGGTCTCTTTTTCGCCGAGTGGGCGGGTCGCCCAGGGCGCGTGGGGCTCGGGAGGATCACCGAGGGGAACATAAATACGGCCGGCGATCGCGTGGGACGAAAAGTCGCGCAGGAGTTCGAGTTCGCGAACGAGAGACCCGGCGTTTACGGCGAGCCGCTCGACGGAGGGTCGATCGGTGTTGACGCGATCATCCGACGAATGGGCCACAGCCCCGATTAAGGCTGCCGCCCTGAAAATGCTGCGACTCCAAGATCCGAGGTGGTCGTCGAGTTCGCTACGTGAGAGAAATGCGACACAAGCAAGATCGACGCGTACGTGTTCGACGAGCGCAGTGAGATCGGGGGGCGTCGTGCCGTGCTCGAGGGCGTAGGTGGCGAGGGTTCGCGCCGCGGGGTGTCGAGGAGATCCTTGGGCAAGACGATTGAGTTCGTCGGTCCACCACTCGAGTCGCGCATGGGCGACTGAGTGTTCTAGCCCGTCTCTTAGGCTGGCCATCACTTCATTTTCAACGTCGAACAGTGCATTCAACGCCTGCGCGGAATGCGGTGGGCAAAAACGCAGCAGCCAGTCACGATCGGCCCCGAACGAGGCGGTCGTCGTCCTGACGAGATCAGTCACTTTGCAGGGTCCGCTCGTCGAAGTTGGGCGAGATAGTTGACCGACACGTCGGCCGTGAGCCGAGTAGACCGTGTGATCGGGTTGTATTCGAGGCCTGCAAATTCTTCGATCTCGAGATGTGATGCGCGGGCCCAGTGTGCGAGCTCGGATGGACGAATCATTCGCTCATATTCGTGAGTGCCGCGCGGAACGAGGCGGGTGACGTATTCCGCACCGACGATCGCCAGCATGAACGATCGAAAGTTTCGGTTGAGCGTCGAGACGAAGAGTGATCCCTCGGGCGCGAGCAATTGAGACAGGGTTCCCATCACCGCGCCGGGGTCGGGGAGGTGTTCGAGCATCTCCATGCAGGTGACGACATCGAAGGTGCCCGCAGCCTCTGCCGCGAGGGTCTCTACCGATTGCGTGCGGTAGTCGATGGATAACCCCTCGCCGGCGGCGTGCAATTTGGCAACCTCGATCATGGACGGTGCGAGATCGATTGCGGTGACCTGAGCGCCGGCGCGTGCAAGTGCTTCGGCGAGCAGGCCGCCCCCGCAGCCGATGTCGGCCACGCGAGCGCCGCGCAACGAAACGCGCTCAGCGATGAACGCCACCCGTGCCGGATTCAGGGAGTGGAGCGTGCCGAATTCGCCTTGGGGGTCCCAGAAACGATGGGCGATGGCGTCGAACTTCGCGAGCTCTGCTTCATCGACCTGAAAGCCTGCAGATTGGGCGGCGTGGGATTGGTTCATAGGAGGCCCGGTTAAGCCACATTCTAAGGGTGGGCTATGGTACTATTTCGCACTCGTTTTCGAATGAAAATAGCGACCGACGAATGAGCGAAATCGCCCGTGAAGTAGTGCCCGTTACTCTCGAAGACGAGATGCGCCAGTCTTACCTCGATTACGCGATGAGCGTGATCGTCGGTCGAGCGCTTCCCGATGTCAGGGACGGTCTCAAGCCGGTTCATCGACGCGTACTCTTCGCGATGCGTGAGCTCGGTAACGAATACAACAAGCCTTATAAGAAATCGGCTCGCGTGGTGGGTGACGTCATCGGTAAATACCACCCCCACGGCGACTCTGCGGTGTACGACGCCATCGTTCGCATGGCCCAGCCCTTCTCGATGCGTTATCTGCTCGTCGATGGCCAGGGTAACTTCGGATCCGTCGACGGCGACATGCCAGCGGCCATGCGTTACACCGAAGTGCGCATGTCACGCATGGCAGGTGAGTTGCTGGCCGACATCGATCGAGAGACCGTCGACTTTGTCCCGAACTATGACGAGTCATTGACCGAACCTGCGGTGATGCCTTCGCGCATCCCCAATCTTCTCGTCAACGGCTCGTCCGGCATCGCCGTTGGTATGGCGACGAACATTCCGCCTCACAACCTGACCGAAATCGTCAACGCTTGTTTGGCAGTGATCGACGACCCGGAGATTTCTCTGGCGGGTCTGATGCAGCACGTCCCGGGTCCCGACTTCCCGACCGCCGGCATCATCAATGGGGCGCAAGAGATCGTCAGCGCCTACAAATCGGGACGAGGGCGGCTCTCCATCCGAGCCCGCACTCATTTCGAAGAAGTGGGCAAGGGCGATCGTCAGGCCATCGTCGTCACCGAGTTGCCCTATCAAGTCAACAAGGCGCGACTAATCGAGCGGATTGCCGATCTGGTGCGCGAGAAGCTCATCGAGGGCATCGCTAACGACGGCCTGCGAGACGAGTCCGATAAGGACGGCATGCGCATCGTCATTGAGTTGCGTCGGGGTGAAAACGCCGAGGTGGTGCTCAATAATCTCTATGCGCAAACGCCGCTCGAGACGGTGTTCGGCATCAACATGGTGGCGCTGGTCGATGGTCAGCCACGACTGTTGTCACTCAAAGAAATGCTCGAGGCGTTCATTCGCCATCGACGCGAAGTCGTCACCCGTCGTACGGTGTTCGATCTCGCCAAGGCCCGTGACCGGGCTCATATCCTCGAAGGGTTGGCCGTTGCTCTCGCCAACATCGACGAAGTTATCGCGCTCATCAAGGCCTCGCCGACTCCTGCGGAGGCGAAGGCCGGGCTGCTGGGCCGTGGTTGGGCCTCGGGGGCCGTGCCTGAAATGCTGGCGCGCGCCAATAACGTTTCGACTCGACCCAAAGATTTGGCCGCGGAGCTCGGGTTGCAGTCCGATGCCTCGGGATATCGATTAAGCGAAGCCCAGGCTCAGGCCATTCTCGACATGCGGCTCAACCGTCTCACGGGGCTCGAGCAAGACAAGATCGTGGGTGAATATGCCGAGTTGCTGTCGCTCATCACCGACCTCACCGATATTTTGGCGCGACCCGAGCGACTCACCGAAGTCGTTCGGGGTGAGCTCATTGCGATTCGTGACGACTACGGCGACGCGCGCCGCACCGAGATCAATCTCGACCATATCGATCTCGCCACCGAAGATCTGATCGAGCCGCAAGACGTCGTGGTGACGTTGTCTCACGCGGGATACGCCAAGAGTCAGCCGCTCACCGAATATCAGGCGCAGCGACGTGGTGGTCGTGGCAAGACGGCCACGGCCGTCAAAGACGAAGATTTCGTCGAGAAGTTGTTTGTGGCGCACACCCACGACACGTTGCTGTGTTTCTCGAACCGCGGAAGGGTCTACTGGATCCGCGTCTTCGAGTTGCCCCAAGCCGGTCGTGTGGCGCGTGGTAAACCGTTGGTGAATCTCATGCCGCTCGAGGAGGGCGAGAAGATCAACGCCGTGCTGCCTATCAAGCAGTTCGATGACGAGCATTTCGTGTTCATGGCGACGAGTCACGGCACGGTCAAGAAAACGCCATTGTCGGCGTATTCCCGTCCTCGCCCCTCCGGCATCATCGCCGTCGATCTGCGCGACGGAGACCGCTTGGTCGGTGTCGGTCTTACCGATGGCAAGCGAGACATCATCCTCTGCTCGAGTGGCGGCAAGGCCATCCGCTTCAACGAAGATGAAGTGCGACCCATGGGTCGTGACGCCACCGGCGTTCGCGGGATCAAACTCTCCGAGGGCCAGGAAGTCATTTCGTTGGTCGTGGTCGGCGACGGGCTCATTCTCACCGCGAGTGAAAATGGTTACGGCAAACTCACGCCGCTCAAAGATTTCCCGGTGCACGGTCGGGGCGGACAGGGTGTGATCGCCCTGCAGACCACCGAGCGGAACGGCTCGACGGTTGCTGCGCTTCAAGTGCAGACCGACCAAGAAATCATGATGATCAGTTCCAATGGCACGCTCGTGCGTACGGGTGTTTCGGAGATCTCGATCGTCGGTCGCAACACCCAAGGGGTGCGGCTGATCCGACTCGACGAGGGTGAGCGTTTGGTCAGCGTTGAGGGCATCGCCTCTCTCGGCGATGACGAGAGCGTGAATCCGGTCGAGGGTGCCGCTGCGTCGGCTGAAGGTGCCTCCTCAAGCGCACCGGACGCTCCGAACGTTCATTGACGTCTTAATTAGGTGACCGCGATGCGTGTGTTCAATTTCGCCGCGGGCCCCGCCACCTTGCCGCTCGAGGTGCTTGAGCAGGCCAAGGCCGAGCTTCTCGACTGGCAGGGCAGTGGCATGTCCGTCATGGAAGTCAGCCATCGAAGCAAGCCCTTCGTGGCGCTCGCGGAGCGCGCCGAGAGCGATCTTCGCGAGCTCATGTCAGTTCCGGCGAATTACAAAGTGCTATTCCTTCAAGGCGGCGCAACCGGGCAGTTCACGGCGATACCGCAAAATCTTGCGGCTGCCGATTCCGTGGCCGATTACATCAACACCGGAGCGTGGTCTAAGAAGGCGATCGTGGAGGCCAAGCGATTTTGTAAAGTGAACGTCATCGCCGACGAGGCCGCGTCAAATTATTCGACCGTTCCGTCGGCGACATCCCTGAAAACGACGGCGGGTGCGGCCTACCTCCATTACACCCCCAACGAAACGATCGGTGGCGTCGAGTTTCCGTACATTCCGCAGAGCGATGCGCCCCTCGTCGCCGATATGTCCTCGACGATTCTTTCGCGCCCCATCGACGTCAGTCGATTTGGACTCATTTACGCAGGGGCGCAGAAGAACATCGGACCGTCCGGTCTCGTCGTCGTGATCGTTCGCGACGATCTGATCGGTAAAGCGCGTGCCGGCACGCCGCCGATCTGGGATTACGCGGCCATGGCCAAAGAAAATTCGATGCTCAATACGCCGCCGACTTTCGGCATTTACATGGCGGGGCTCGTTTTCGCGTGGCTCAAACGCCAAGGTGGTCTTGAGGTGATCGGCGAACGTAACCGCATCAAAGCGAACAAGCTCTACGCGGCGATCGACGGGTCAGGCTTCTATCGCAGTCCTGTGGCGCGTGAGTGTCGTTCGTGGATGAACGTACCGTTCACGGTACCCAATCCCGATCTCGAGAAAGTATTTTGTAGCGAGGCCGCCAAGGCGGGGCTCACGAACCTCGAGGGGCACCGGTCGGTCGGCGGTATGCGCGCCTCGATTTATAACGCGATGCCGATCGAAGGTGTCGACGCGCTGATCGCATTCATGGGCGAGTTCCAGCGTCGACACGGGTGATGGCGGTCATGGCGTACCGCATTCAGACTCTGAACAACATCAGCCTGCGCGGTCTTGAGCGTTTGCCTCGCGACCGCTACGAGGTGGCCTCCGCCATTTCCGATCCTGATGCCATGCTCGTGCGCTCGGCCGATATGCATGCCATGGCGATTGCTCCGTCGGTGTTGGCGGTTGCTCGAGCGGGTGCCGGAACGAACAATGTCCCGGTGGCTGCGCTGACAAAGCGCGGCGTCCCGGTGTTCAATTCACCGGGTGCTAATGCGAATGCGGTCAAAGAGCTCGTCGTTGCAGGCCTGTTTTTGGGGGCACGAAATATCGTTCAGGCTTGGGATTTCGCGCGCGGCTTGTCGGGTGACGACAAAGCGATCGACGAGGCCACCGAGAAAGGTAAAAAAGAGTTTGCCGGTTTCGAATTGCCGGGGCGCACGTTGGGTGTCATCGGGCTCGGCGCCATCGGTGTCGAGGTAGCGAACGTCGCCGAGCGTCTTGGCATGCGCGTCGTCGGTTACGACCCGCAAATCACCGTGCATCGCGCTTGGCAGCTGTCTTCGTCGATCGAGCAGGCCGTGTCACTCGACGACCTTTTCGCGCGCAGCCAATTTGTTTCGGTGCACGTTCCGCTCGTCGATGCGACGCGAGGTCTCGTCAATTCGAGTCGAATTGCGCTCATGCCCAAGGGCGGCGTGCTGCTCAATTTCTCTCGTGCGCCCATCGTCGATGAAGGCGCGGTGATCGCAGCGCTCGATGGCGGTCAACTCCACGCCTACGTGTGCGATTTCCCGAAGAACGCCTTGAATGGTCATCGCAAAGTGGTCGCCCTGCCTCATCTCGGCGCATCGACCGGCGAGGCGGAGGAGAACTGCGCCGTCATGGCGGCCGATACGCTGCGCGATTACCTCGAGAACGGCAACATTCGTCATAGCGTGAATTTCCCCGACGCCAATCTGCCGCGCATCCCGGGCACCGCCCGCATCGCGGTAGCGAACAGTAACGTACCCAACATGGTCGGACAGATGTCCACCTTGCTCGCGGGAGCGGGAATCAACATTTCCGAGCTGCTCAATAAATCTCGCGGTGAGGTGGCGTATACGCTGATCGACGTAGAGGGGGCGGTCGATCGTGCGCTGCTCGATCGCATTCGCGCCATCGACGGCGTACTCTCGGCTCGAGTGCTCTGAATCAACGGAATACCAATATGGCCCGCCTTAGCAAGAAAGCCTCGTCAAAGAATAGAAAGTCGCAAGCGCCAGGAGAGATTGCGGGGCTCCGATCGCGAATCGACGAGGTCGATCGTCGTCTGCACGACTTGCTCAACGAGCGTGCTCGCCTCGCTCGTAAGGTCGGCATTTCGAAGGGTAAGCAGGGCAGGCTTGTCGATTTTTATCGTCCCGAGCGTGAGGCTCAGGTGCTGCGCATGGCGCTCGAGCGAAACGCGCTGGCGCGCTCTTCGGGCGCGCTGCGTGACGAAGAGGTCGTTCGGCTCTTCAGAGAAATCATGTCCGCATGCTTGGCTCAAGAAGAGCCGCTCAAGGTGGGGTTTCTCGGGCCAGAGGGGACGTTCTCCCAGGCAGCGGTCTACAAACACTTCGGTCACTCGGCTCGTGCGTTGGCGTTATCGACGATCGACGAGGTCTTTCACGAAGTGGAAGCTGGTCACGCAGACTTCGGCGTCGTACCCATCGAAAACTCCACCGAAGGCAGTGTCAATCACACGCTCGATCGCTTTCTGACGTCGCCGCTGCACATCTGTGGCGAGGTCGAGATGCGCATTCGTCAAAATCTCATGGGCAAGATGCGCAGCCTTCGCGAGGTCAAGCGTGTGTGTAGTCATCCGCAATCGCTCGCGCAATGTCGTCAGTGGCTCAAAGAAACCCTGCCCGACATCGAATTGATTGCCGAGTCGAGCAATGCTGAAGCGGCCCGACGTGCACGAGATGAGAAAGGCACTGCAGCGATCGCTGGGGAGACTGCGGCCGACGTCTACGGGCTCACGATCTTGTCTGCGGATATCGAGGACAGACCCGACAACACCACTCGGTTTTTGGTGATCGGCCGTCGAACGTTTGGATCCAGCGGAAACGATCGCACGACGCTCCTCGTGTCGACAGGGCGTACCGAATCGCCCGGCGCCCTGCATCGTCTTCTCGAGCCGCTGGCCAAAAACAGCGTGAGTCTTACGCGTATCGAGTCGCGACCATCGCAGCGTCGAAAATGGGACTACGTGTTTTTCATGGATCTCGAGGGTCATCGCGACGATCCGGCGCTTTCTCGAGCGCTCGCGGCGCTCAAGTCACGGGCGTCGCTGTTCCGTATTCTCGGCTCCTATCCCCGCGCGGTGTTGTGACCGCTCGCTCTGCCGACCGATGGATCGTCTCTCCCGGACAAACGGTTCGGGGCTGTGTTCGTGTCCCGGGGGATAAATCCGTTTCTCATCGTGCGCTCATGTTCGGCGGAATCGCCGATGGCGTGACCACCGTTGAGGGATTTCTCGAGAGCGAGGACTGTCTCGCGACGCTTAAAGCCTTGCGTGCGCTCGGGGTGACGATCGAACAGCCGGCGACGTCTCGCGTGCGCATTCACGGTGTAGGAATCGACGGTCTCAAAGGTGCCGCGCAGCCCCTTGATATGGGTAACGCCGGAACGGCGATGCGGCTGTTCATGGGTCTACTCGCCAGTCAAAACTTTGATTCGATTCTCGTCGGCGATCAGTCGCTCATGCGGCGGCCGATGGAGCGCGCGGCCGCTCCGCTTCGGTTGATGGGGGCTCGCATCGACACCCGTGACGGCAAACCGCCGGTCGTGATTCGCGGCACGCCCAATCTTCATGGCATCCAGTTCGCGATGCCGATGGCGAGCGCCCAGGTGAAATCAGCGGTGATTCTTGCTGCGCTACGTGGCTCCGGGGTCACTCAGGTCGTGGAGCCTGCACCGACCCGAGATCACACCGAGAGAATGCTCGAGTGTTTCGGTGTCGATATTCAGCGCGAGGGCTCGACGATCAGCATGCGGGGCGGTCAGCGTCTTCGCGCGACCCATGTCGATGTGCCAGGGGATTTTTCTTCCGCCGCATTTTTTCTGGTGGCCGGGTCCATCGCGGAAGGTGGTGCGATCGAGCTGCAGGGGGTCGGGATGAACCCGACCCGCACGGGGCTGCTCGATATTCTTCGATTGATGGGGGCGGATATCACCGTATCCAATCTCGCCACCCGGGGCCCGGAGCCGACCGCCGATGTGCGAGTGCGACCCTCCAAGCTGCGTGGCATCGAGGTGCCGCTCGAGCTCGTGCCCTTAGCCATCGACGAGTTTCCGGCGTTTTTCATAGCCGCTGCGTGTGCAGAGGGTGCGTCGGTCTTGCGTGGCGCCGAAGAGCTCCGGGTCAAAGAAAGCGATCGACTCGCAACGATGTCCGCAGGTCTTTCCGCGCTCGGTGTCCCGCATCGGCTCATGCCCGATGGAATGC
>JAFMKA010000011.1 GCA_017853175.1 Steroidobacteraceae bacterium
CTTTCCTGAAGCTTCATGCGTTCAGGCCCACCTTCCTGCTCGAGAGCGTGGAGGGTGGCGAGCGCCTCGGACGCTATTCGTTCATCGGATTCGGCGACGCCGCATTTCAGTTTCGACTCGATGGACGAGGTCAGTGGCTGGGTTCCGAATTTCGGCCCCTGCCGGCCGATCAAGCGCAGCTGCTGAACGCCTTACGCACGGCGCTCGCCAAAGCGCCTCGACCGACCGCGCCCGGAGCCGGTCCAGGCTTTCCTCTCGCCGGCGGCCTCGTCGGTTACTCCTCGTATGACGTCGTGCGTTGGTTCGAGCGTTTGCGGGCTCGCCCGCCCGCCGTTTCCGCCGTGCCGGACATGCATTACGTCGCGCCGTCTTCGCTCCTCGTCTTCGATCATCTGACGCGGGGAATCGCGTTACTGCACTCGGGTAGTGAGTCAGAGCGTCAGTCGCTACGCCGCGAAGTTATCGCAGCACTGCGAGGTGCGGTGCCACAACCGAAAACCTCGAGCGGGTTTTCTTTGGCCGAAGCCTCGATGTCGCAAGACCATTTCCTCGATGGGGTAGCACGTACCAAGGAATACATTGCAGCCGGGGACGTGTATCAGCTTGTGCTGTCGGTCAGATTTTCGGGGAGGCACTCGGTTGATCCGTTTGATGCCTATCGCGCTCTGCGGCTCATCAACCCCTCGCCGTACATGTACTACCTTGCTTTGGACGACATCAAAGTCGTGGGTTCCTCTCCAGAAGCGCTCGTGAAGCTGTCGGGTGGTCACGCACAGCTACGTCCTATCGCGGGTACGCGGCCGCGCGCGGCCGATGATCTCGAAGATCGTCGACGTGAACAGGAGTTATTGGCAGACGCCAAAGAAAACGCGGAACACGTGATGCTCGTCGATTTGGCACGTAACGATTTAGGCCGAGTGGCTCGCGCGGGATCCGTGCACGTCAATCCTTATCGCTCCATCGAGCGATATAGCCACGTCATGCATATCGTCAGCGGTGTCCACGGCGAGTTAGCTCAAGGTCGCGACGCGTTCGATTTATTTGCTGCAGCGTTTCCAGCTGGCACGCTGGTGGGTGCGCCCAAGGTTCGTGCCATGGAAATCATCGACGAGCTCGAGCCCGTACGTCGCGGTTTATATGGGGGGACAGTCGGATATTTTGGTGCTCAAGGCGAAATGGATCAGGCCATCACCATTCGAACGCTCGTATTTCGAGGCGATGAATATTCCTATCAGGCCGGTGCCGGCATCGTGGCCGACAGTCATCCTCAAAGCGAATACGAAGAAGTGCTCGCCAAAAGCGCTTCGGCCGCCCGAGCCTTACAGATGGCAGGAGAGGTGTCGTGAGCGTCCGGCTGCTGCTGATCGATAACTACGATTCCTTCACCTACAACCTGGTGCAGGCATTTCTTGTCGAAGGTGCCCACGTCGATGTTCGTCGTAACGACGAGATCACGGTCGAGCAGGCTTTGGCGCTGAAACCGAGCCATGTCTGCATCTCCCCTGGGCCTGGAACGCCATACGACGCGGGCATTTCGATGGACATCATCCGTGCCTTTGCGGGCTTGGTGCCCCTATTCGGCGTCTGCCTAGGTCATCAGTCGATCACGGAAGTGTTCGGCGGCAAAGTGGTTCGCGCCGGACGGTTGATGCACGGCAAAATCTCGCTCGTCGATCACGATGGTCTCGGGCTGTTTTCCGGAATGACTTCTCCGTGCCAAGTCGGTCGTTATCACTCGTTAATTGCTGAGCCATCATCGCTACCGCCCGAACTCCTGGTCACGGCGCGCACCGATCAAGGCGAGATCATGGGTCTTCGCCATCGAGAACTAATGGTCGAGGGCGTGCAGTTTCATCCCGAGAGCGTTCTCACTCCGGAAGGGCCTCTTCTCATGCGTAATTTTTTGACGCAGAAGGGAGGCCGACGATGAGCGGACCCGAGAGTCTGCGTCCTGTGCTCGAGCGCTTGCTCGATCGAAAGGATTTATCCGAACTCGAGGCCAGCGCGATTCTCACGGCCCTCGCCGATCCGTCGACGCCCGCCGCGCTGGGGGGTGCGCTCTTGGCGGGTTTGCGGGCTAAGGGTGTGACCGGTGAGGAGCTTCGCGGGTTTGCCAGAGCGATGCGAGAACTCGCGCGGCGACCCGACATCGCAGAACATATTCGAGCACACGCCATCGATATCGTGGGTACCGGCGGTGATGCCTCCGGTAGCGTCAATATTTCCACCGGTTCAGCCTTGCTGAGCGCCGCGTGCGGAATTCCCGTCATCAAACACGGTAACCGCTCGATTTCGAGTCGATCGGGTAGTGCCGATGTGCTCGAGAAATTGGGGCTGTCGTTGCCGCTCGACGAGACACGTGCCGGAGAGTGTCTCCAGAAAACTGGATTCACATTCCTCTTTGCACCGCACTATCACCCTGCGATGAAGTCGATTGCGCCAGTTCGTCAAGCTTTGGGCATACGCACGATATTCAATGTGCTCGGACCGCTCACGAACCCGGCTGCACCGCCGTATGCGATCGTCGGCGCCTTCAATGAAGCCACTGCCGAATTGATGGCACAAGCTCTCTGCGGCATGCCCGGACTCGTCCGGGCCTGGGTCGTACATGGCGCGCACGGTTGGGATGAACCGACACCTTTGGGTCCGTTCGTCGTGTTCGATGTGACAGGCGGTCGTGTGGAACGGTCTCAGCGTACGCCGGAAGCGTATGGACTCCCGCGTTGCGACGTTGCCGCACTGACCGGCGGCGATGCCAGCTTCAATGCGGCAGCACTCGATCGTGTGTTGCGAGGCGAAGACCGCGGCGCGCATCGGGATGCGCTCGTGATGGGCGCTGCAATCGCGCTCGAATGCACGGGCAGGGTAGGCTCCCCACGAGAGGGGGTTGCACTCGCAAATGCCGTCATCGATGACGGCCGAGCTGCGAAGATGTTGGACGATCTCAAGGACTTCAGTCGATGAGCGAGCCGGATTTTCTCGCGACGATGGCGGCGCGCAGCCGGGAGCGAGCGGATGCCGCTCGGGCTCGGCGACCGCAGTCCGAGTTATTGGCGAGTATTCGTGATCTCGACCCTGCCAAACGTTTGCATCGATCTTCGGAAGGCTTCGATCTGATCGCAGAGATGAAGCTACGCTCGCCCGCTGTCGGTCAATTGCGTCGTGGCGATCGAGATAATCTCGAGCAGCGTGTCATGTCGTACGCCGAAGCGGGTGCAGCAGCGGTCTCTGTATTGACCGAGCCGTCCCGCTTCGATGGTGCTTTGGAGCACCTCGAAAAAGCAGCCTTGGCGCTTCGGTCCCACGTCGTGCCGACGATGCGCAAAGACTTTCTCGTTGATTCCTATCAGGTACTCGAGGCGCGTGCGGCAGGAGCGGGCGGTGTATTGCTCATTCTTCGTATGCTGCCGAGGGATGTCCTGGCGAGTCTTTTCGATACCGCACTCGAACACGGCTTGTTCATCTTGCTCGAGGCCTTCGACGAGTACGATATCGACACCGCCGTTCGACTGATCGAGCCGCGAATCGGGCTTAAGTCGACGGCCACTTCGGGCAGCCTAGTACTGCTCGGAGTCAATTGTCGCGACCTGGTGTCGTTACAAGTCGTCCCCGGCCATCTCGAGGCGCTCGCACCGAAACTCCCACACTGGTTGCCGCGGGTTGCAGAAAGTGGGCTTACGACGGCCGACGACGCGCGACGACTGGCTGCAGCGGGATACGATCTTGCACTGGTCGGTAGCGCGCTGATGAGCGGCGACCACCCGCGCGATCTGGCCGCCGAGATGCTCGCAGCGGGCCGGTCTGCGAAGAGGTCTGCAGCGTGTTCGTGAAAGTTTGTGGGCTTCGAGATGAAGAATCGGTCGCTGCTGCACTTGAAGCGGGCGCGGATGCGATCGGTTTCGTATTTGCGCCATCGGTACGCCAAATATCCGTGGCGGACGCTGCACGACTGATCGAGCCAGCGCGAGGTAAGGCGTGGTGTATTGCAGTGACGCGGCAACCCACAGCCGCGATGGTCGATGAAATTCTCGAAGTGTTTTCACCTGATCTGCTGCAGACCGACCAGAGTGATCTCTCGTCCTTGTCACCGCGTGCCCAGGAGCGAGCACTGCCCGTATTCCGCGAGAATGAAATCATCCCCGACCGGTTGCCTGATCGTCTTCTTTTTGAAGGCGCTCAGAGTGGCACGGGGCGAACGGCAAATTGGCGACTCGCGCGAACGCTCTCGGCCCGTACGCAACTGCTTTTGGCGGGTGGGCTCAACGCACAAAACGTCAGCGATGCCATTCGACAGGTTCGACCTTGGGGTGTTGACGTCTCGAGTGGTGTCGAATCCTCGCCCGGGCTCAAGTCATCTCAAAAAATTCATGAATTCGTGAAGGCGGCACGTGCTGCTTTCGGGGAGTTATCTGAATGAATGCTCATGTTCGTTTTACTGCAACGGAGCAACGTGCGCTGCTCGACGCGGAGCTTGCGGGCCAGTTCCCGGATGCCCGAGGACGTTTCGGCCCGTACGGTGGACGTTATGTTCCGGAGACGCTGATTCCTGCACTCGAGCGTCTCGAGGCCGGAATGCGGGAGCATCTGCACCGCGAAGACTTTCAGCGCGAATATACGGATCAACTCCGTCATTGGGTCGGACGACCCACCGCGTTGTCGCACGCGCCACGATTGTCCGCGGCGTGGGGCGCTGAGGTGTGGTTCAAGCGTGAAGATCTCGCGCATACGGGCGCACATAAGATCAATAACGCTGTCGGCCAAGCTCTGCTCGCTAAGCGACTCGGTGCTAAGCGCATCGTCGCCGAGACGGGAGCCGGTCAGCACGGTGTCGCGAGTGCCGCAGCCTGTGCGAGGTTGGGTCTGCCTTGTGTGGTCTACATGGGCGCCATCGACATGGAACGTCAAGCGCCGAACGTCGGACGTATGCGTTTGTTAGGCGCCGAAGTCGTCCCCGTGACAGGAGGCGATCAAACTTTGCGAGCCGCTATCGACGAGGCCTTGCGTGATTGGGTGTCTGATCCGAGCAGCACCTTCTATCTTTTAGGCTCCGCCGTGGGGCCGCATCCTTATCCGTATCTCGTCCGTGAATTGCAGGCTGTCATCGGTCGCGAAGCGCGAGCGCAGTGCATCGAGCGTCACGGGGCATTACCGGATGCCATATTCGCCTGTGTGGGGGGTGGCTCTAATTCCATCGGTATGTTCCATGCTTTCGTTCCGGATGAGCAGGTCGAAATCATTGGTGTCGAAGCCGGAGGCCGCGGGGTCAAGC
Source organism: Steroidobacteraceae bacterium (assembly GCA_017853175.1). Lineage (GTDB taxonomy): Bacteria > Pseudomonadota > Gammaproteobacteria > Steroidobacterales > Steroidobacteraceae > UBA964. The sequence goes on from JAFMKA010000011.1 coordinate 5,270, forward strand.
TTGGAGAGAATGCGGCAAGTCTCTCTTACGGATGGCCCGGGGTCCTGCAGGGCTGCTACTCGCTGTTACTGCAAGATGAAAATGGGCAAATCCATGAGACCGACTCCATCTCTGCGGGTCTCGATTACCCCGGTGTCGGTCCCGAGCATGCGTTGCTGCTCGCTGCGGGGCGAGTGAAATATGAGTCGGCGACAGACTCCGAAGCGCTCGCCGCGCTTCAAGAGTGTTCACGCCTAGAGGGAATCTTGCCCGCGCTTGAAACGGCGCATGCCCTGCATGGGGCCAAGCGCTGGGCTGCGCTTAATCCCGGTAAGCGACTTGTCGTGTGCATGTCAGGTCGTGGCGATAAAGACATGCCGACGCTTCAGCGCACAATTCTCGCGGAGAGCCGATCATGACGCCTGCAAAGAAACTGGCTGACGTCATTCGTCGTGTAGGTGATACGGGCGAACCCGCCCTCGTGGCATTCATGACTGCAGGTTTTCCTAGCGCTTCGAAGTTTAGGGAACACCTAACTGCGGTCGCCTCGGCGGCCGACGTCATAGAAATTGGCGTACCGTTCACCGACCCGATGGCCGACGGTATGACGATTCAGCGTTCGAGTCAGGCCGCGCTCAAGCAAGGTGTCAGCTTGCAATGGATTCTCAAAGAGCTCGGCGCAATGCAACGGCCTGCAGCGCCACTGGTCTTGATGAGCTATCTCAATCCTTTGCTGCAGTACGGCTACGAAAAATTGGCGGAAGATGCCTTTAAGGCAGGTGTTTGCGGATTCATCGTTCCGGACTTGCCCTTCGATGAAGGGACAGAGTTTCGGGCCGCACTCGCCGTCAAGGGATTGTCGCTCATCCAAATGGTGACGCCAGTCACGACCCCCGAACGACTCGCTCAAATATGCAGCGCGAGCGACGGCTTCGTCTATGCCGTCACTATGACGGGCACGACGGGAAAGTCCGTAACGGTACCCGACACCGTCCTCAGCTATCTCGATCGAGTCACTGCCGCATCGCCGGTTCCCGTGTGCGCAGGCTTCGGCATTCGGTCGCGCGAACAAGTCGAGAAGCTGAAAGGACATGTTGCAGGAGTGGTGGTGGGTTCCGCACTCGTCGAAGTACTCGAGCGCGGGGAAGATCCTGCGCTCTGGCTGAGTCAACTCAGGACGCGCTGAACGCGCGGCCGTGAGCCAGTCAGCGACGGCCAATAAAATAAGTGACGATCGCTGCGATGATGAGCAAGGGCGCGAGCCCGGAGATGACCGGGCCCGGATCCAACCAAAGAATGCCGCCGAGCCCCAATACGCTTGCTGCTAACGTCGCGTTTCGCCGACGCTCACCAGCACGAATCTCAAGGCGAAGTCGCTCGACGTCCTCCGGTTGTACGCCGATGTGCAGCTTGCCGTCCTGCGCTTTTTGAACGGCCACTTTGAGTAGTGGCGGTAGCGCGTGAGCCACTTCCACGAGCGCGGGCAAATGGTCACGGAAGTGTTTGATTTGGGTGCGGATACTCAGTCGGTCACGCATCCACTCGCGCAGGATGGGCGCGGCCGTCTGCCAAATATCGAGTTCCGGATAAAGATCGCGGCCCAGTCCCTCGATGTTGAGTAGGGTCTTTTGCAGCAGGATCAACTGCGGCTGAATGCGCATATCGAAGCGGCGCGAAATATCGAATAGTCGAAGCAGAATCGTCCCGAAGGAGATGTCTTTGAGTGGCTTATTGAAGATGGGCTCGAGAACGGTGCGTATTGCAGATTCCATCTCATCGACGCGCGTCGTAGACGGAACCCATCCAGACTCGACATGAAGTTCGGCCACACGCCGATAGTTACGATCGAAAACCGCCAAGAAGTTCTCGGCGAGATAGTGCATATCCCGTAGGTCGAGTGTTCCGACGATTCCGAAGTCGACGGCGGCATAGCGTGGACGACTCGGGTCATCGACAAGCACGAAGATATTCCCGGGGTGCATATCCGCATGAAAGAAGTTGTGCCGGAATACCTGAGTGAAGAAGATCTTCACCCCATTCTCGGCCAGCATCGGGATGTTCGTTCCCAAGGCGCGCAGCGTCGCCATGTCACTGATGGTCACCCCACGGATGCGCTCCATGACCATGACGTTGACGCGGCAATAGTCCCAGTGCACCGCAGGGACATGCAGTAGGGCCGAACCTTCAAAGTTTCGCCTTAGCTGCGCGGCGTTGGCTGCCTCGCGCATCAGGTCGAGTTCGTCGAGAACCGTCTTTTCGTATTCATCGACGATTTCGTCGACCCGAAGGCGTCTCGCCTCTGATGAGTTGCGCTTGGCGAGATCAGCCAGCGCATGCATCACCTCGAGATCGCCCGAGATGATCTCCCGCATGCCGGGTCTCAAAACCTTGACCACGACCTCGCCTGCAGAGCGAAGTTTCGCGACGTGCACTTGAGCAATGGACGCCGCCGCCAGAGGTTTCTCGTCAAAAGCCTCGAACACCTCGGACAACGTCTTGCCGTAAGCGGTTTCGATGATTTGCTTGGCGAGCTTTCCATCGAAGGGTGGCACGCGATCTTGCAGCTTTGCGAGTTCCTCGGCGATGTCGGGAGGGAGGAGATCGCGCCGCGTTGAGAGAGCCTGACCAAGTTTGATGAAAATGGGGCCAAGCTCTTCAAGAGCCAACCGCAGTCGCTCACCACGGCTTGCAACCTTGCGTCGCTCCAACCACGTCCACGGAGAAGCGAGAAAAATGAATCGCAACGGTCGGTAGAGACGCGTCTCGGTCACGAACTCGTCCAGACCGTGTCGAACAAGAACACGCTGGATCTGAATCAGCCTCGCAAGAACGCGCAGTTTCATGGATCGACTCTCTTTGCATCGATTCGCTCGAGCATCGCATCGAGGCGAGCGGCTGCACGATCGACATCTTCACGAAGTCGATCAACTTCGCCTAAAAACACTTCGGCCTCGGCACGCGGAACGAGATCACCGGTCTCGTGGGCAAAATATTCCGCTGCGTTGCGAACTGTGGTGTCTGCACCACGTCGGCCAAAGGCTATCGCTCCTCGAGCGAGACCCGCCAACCGATGGGCGGGAGAATCACCAACCCACCGAGACAGCTCTTCTTCAAGATCGGGCTTCAGCAATAACACGAGATCGCGATAGCTCTGCAAGAGTTCGACTTCGCCTTTGACCTGCACCGCCCCGGATTTAAGTAATCGTTCCGGGGATGGCCCTGCCATCGCTAACAGGTTAACGGGCGACCCTTCAACCTCAGCATGAAATTCACCTTCACCGCCGCGAGATATCCTTAGGGACTCACCGAGGGACTCGATGATGATCGCGACATCGAGATCGCGAATCATCAGCTTTAGGCGACGACCCTTGAGTTCGGCGCAGGCAGTACGCGCGCCCGGCGAGTTGCCGAGATTACGGTTTAGCAGATTTTCGATGAGTTCCGTGAGCACGCCGGCGTGGACCGTCAGTTTTTATAGCCGCGATGCATCGCGACGATGCCGCCTGAAAGATTGTGGTAGCGGCACTCGACAAGACCCGCCTCACGCAGCATCGAGAGCAGCGTTTCCTGATCCGGGTGTTTTCGAATCGACTCGGCAAGGTAGCGATAACTTTCCGAGTCGTTCGCAACGAGTTTGCCGAGCACGGGTAAAACCTTGAAAGAGTACGCATCATAAATCGGTCGTAGCGCTGGGATCGTCGGCTGAGAGAACTCGAGAATCAGCAATTGACCACCGGGCTTCAATACGCGCTGCATCGATCGCAATGCGGCGGGTTTATCGGTGACATTTCGTAGTCCGAAACCGATGGTGATGCAATCGAAGGTGTTATCGGCGAAGGGGAGGCACTCGGCATTGGCCTGGACGTACTCCATGCCTCGGACGATGCCGGAATCGATGGTGCGATCACGACCATGGGCGAGCATGGCCCCATTGATATCCGAAAGCACGACGAGTCCGCGGTCACCCACCTGCTTTTGCATACCTCGAGCGAGATCGCCCGTCCCGCCTGCGACGTCGAGGGCACGTTGACCAGGACGGAGGTGCGTCTGCGAAAGAGTGAACTCTTTCCAAAGTCGATGCAGGCCACCCGACATCAAATCGTTCATCAGGTCGTAGCGCGGCGCAACAGAATCGAAAACGCCGCGAACACGCTTGGCTTTATCGCTCCAGGCGACTTCCTCGAACCCGAAGTGGGTGGTCTTGGATTCCTTATCGACAGACATGAACGTCGGCTCCAGCGGGGCCGGCCATTGTAGCCTCGACCGCCTCGAGATGCGGGGCTATGGATTTTCCATAGAGATGGGCGTAAAAACGTTCCCACGCGTACCGATCCCGAAGTGGATCGGCCGGACGGGGGTTATAAAAAAGAAGAGAAGGGACTGAACGGCCGGGCAATGCCCGGCCTTTTTTTGCCCTAAATCAGCCTTCGTTGCGGCCCGAGGCCTCACGTACCCGATCGAGATAACGCTGCCAGAGGGTGTCTCGATCGCGGCCGAGCTCTTGCAGGTATTTCCAGCTGTAAAGACCGCTGTCATGTCCGTCATCAAAGAGAAGTCGGATCGCGTACTGACCGATGGGCTCCACGCCTTTAATGCCGACCGCCTGCTTTCCGACAACTAGCGTTTCCTGACCTGGTCCGTGACCTTTGACCTCGGCAGAAGGTGAGTGCACTCGGAGAAATTCGAAGGAGAGCTGATACCGCTCGCTTTCTCCGAAGGCCACTTCGAGCACACGGGATTGGCGGCGCAAACGAATTTCGGTTGGGGCGTCCATATCGTTCCAAGGGGTGGTGGATCGCGCATCGTACCTCTCGTCCAGCGCTTGTTCACGGTGACATTTGAACGGCGCGGTCGGATACTGGCAGTCGAGCGAACTCGTCAGACCGGGGGGTCACATGGCGTCGACGGATACCTCGCATCCCGACTATTTCCATAAGGTCGTGGACTGCCAGTGGGCATGCCCTGCCCACACGGACGTGCCGGAGTACATCCGGCTCATCGCACAAGGTCGATTCACCGACGCCTATATGGTGAACCGCAGATCCAATGTCTTCCCGGGAATCCTCGGCCGGGTTTGCGATCGACCTTGCGAGCCCGCCTGTCGGCGTGGACGCGTAGAAGAAAAACCTGTGGCGATCTGTCGCTTGAAGCGGGTAGCGGCAGATCACAAAGACGAGTTTCGCGATCGCCTCCCGGTAGTGCCCGAGAAAAAGAACGGCAAACGTATCGCCTGCATCGGCGCGGGCTGTTCATCGCTCACCGTGGCCAACGATCTCATGCCACTCGGCTACGAGGTCACCATCTTCGAACAGTTCGCGACGGCTGGCGGACTGATGAGAACGAACATTCCCTCCTTTCGATTACCCGGGTCGGTCATTGACGAGGAAATTTCCGCCATCGTCGACATGGGTGTCGACCTTCGGCTCGGGCATCGTATCGACTCAATGAAAACATTGCTCGATGAAGGGTTCGACGCCATTTTCGTCGGCTCGGGTGCGCCTAAGGGAAAGGAGCTGACTTTACCCGGGCGCCAAGAGGGTGCCGCCAATATTCACATCGGTATCAGTTGGCTCGAGTCGATTGCCTTTGGGCACGTCACTTCTGTCGGTAGGAACGTACTCATCATCGGCGTTGGTAATACGGCGATGGATTGCTGCCGGAGCTCACTGCGCTTGGGTGCTACGAGCGTCAAAGTGATGGCCCGCAAGCCTCGCCAGTTTTTTAAGGCTTCCGAGTGGGAGCTCGAGGACGCCGAAGCGGAAAGCGTCGAAATCGTGATCAATCGTTCGCCTAAAAGTTTCGTTGTCGAAGGCGGTCGCCTAAAAGGCATGATGTTCGACGTCATGGAGTACGGTGTCGATGCGCGTGGGCGCATCACCGACGAACGAGTCACGGGCGAGGAGTTTTATCCTGCAGACGATGTCATCCTCGCGATCGGCCAGGAAAATGCCTTCCCTTGGATCGAACGTGACATCGGCATCGAATTCGATAAGTGGGATGTTCCCAAAGTCGATGCCGCCACATTCGAGAGCACCCGTCCGGGCGTCTTCTTTGGCGGCGACGCGGCCTTCGGTCCTAAGAACATCATCTGGTCCGTCGAACACGGCCATCAAGCCGCGATCTCGATCCATCAGCACTGCCAAGGCAAGCCCGTAGCCGACAGGATGCCGCCAGGTGTCAATTTGCAAAGTCGAAAGATGGGGATGCATGAATGGTCCTATTCAAACGACTACAGCGCAGTCGAGAGACGACTCGTGCCCCACGTCTCGTTGAAAGAGCGCTTCAAAAAGATCGATATCGAAGTTGAGCTCGGCTTTACGGCAGAGCAGGCGGCCCAAGAAGTGCAGCGCTGCCTCAATTGCGATGTGCAGACCATCTTCGATGCCAAGCTTTGCATCGAGTGTGACGCCTGCATCGATATCTGTCCCGTCGACTGTCTCACCATGACCCCTGATGGTGAAGAAGCCGAATTACGTACTCGCCTGAAGGCGCCCGCGCTGAACGTGACCCAGGCGCTCTATGTCAGTTCGCCGCTCATGTTCACCGGACGCGTCATGGTCAAGGACGAAGACGTCTGTGTGCACTGTGGGCTCTGTGCCGAGCGCTGCCCGACGGCTGCATGGGACATGCAGAAGTCTTGGGTGAAGTGGCCACATGCCGTCGACCAGGCGACCTGAGGAGAACACTCGAATGTCAGTCGCATCCAACGGCTCTCGCATCAACGATTTCGTAATCAAGATTGCCACCGTCAACGGAACGGGATCGGCGAGCGCCAATACGCTGCTGATGAAATCGATTTTCCGCAGCGGCATTCCCGTTATGGGAAAAAATTATTTTCCCTCCAATATTCAGGGACTGCCGACTTGGTACGAAATTCGCGTTTCGAAAGATGGCTATGTCGCACGCTCGGGGAAAGTCGACATCATGGTCGCGATGAATGCCGAAACCTATGCGCGCGATGTTCGTGATGTCGCTCCGGGCGGATACCTGATTTACGACTCCACCTGGCCGAGACCTGCTTTGCTTAAGCGTGACGATATCACCGTCATCGGCATACCGCTCGCGCGGTTGTGCAACGAGAATTTCAAGGGTGTTCGGACGCGAATTTTGATGAAGAACATTTGCTATGCAGGTGTTCTTGCCGCGTTGCTCGATCTCGATGTCGAGCGCATCCGCGAGTTGCTGGCAGAGACCTACGCCAAAAAGCCTGCGCTCGTTGACGCCAATATGCAGGCCATTCAGCTCGGATACGACTACGCTAAGACCCATTTTGACTGTCCGTTGATATTGCGTGTCGAGAAGATGGACAAGACTTCGGGTCACATCATGATCGACGGCAATACCGCGGCCGCTCTGGGCTGCATTTATGCGGGGGCGACCGTTGCAGCGTGGTATCCCATCACGCCTTCCACGTCGCTCATGGATGCATTTAAGAATTTCGCGGATAAAACTCGAATCGACCCGGAAACGGGGAAAGCCAATTTCGCATTCATTCAGGCTGAAGATGAGCTCGCTGCGATCGGCATGGTGCTTGGCGCAAACTGGAATGGGGCTCGCTCTTTCACTGCGACTTCCGGTCCGGGCGTGTCCCTGATGAGTGAGTTTCTGGGACTTGCCTATTACGCCGAAGTGCCTGCGGTGCTGTTCGACGTGCAGCGCGTCGGGCCCTCGACTGGAATGCCGACGCGAACTCAGCAATGCGACTTGATATCGGCGGCGTATGCCTCTCATGGTGATACGAAACATATCTGCCTCTATCCGGCCAATCCGGAGGAGAGTTTCTATATGGCAGTGCAGGCTTTTGATTTGGCCGAGCGCCTGCAGACGCCGGTTATCGTGTTACTCGATCTTGATATCGGCATGAACGACTGGATGTGTCGTGACCTACAGTGGGACGACAGTTACCGACCCGACCGCGGAAAAATTCTCGGTAAAGAAGAGCTCGAAAAAATCGAGAAGTTTTATCGTTATCTCGATAAAGATGAGGATGGCATTACCTACCGAACGTTCCCCGGGGTTCATCCCAAAGGCGCCTATTTCACGCGAGGTTCGGGGCATACCCAGTTCGGCACCTACACCGAAGACTCGGCGGACTATCAGTTGGTTCTCGACCGCCTCGTACGGAAGTTTACGACGGCCAAGCGTCATATGCCGAAGCCCGTCGTCGTCGGACACGGCAAGGCAAAGGCCGCCATCGTGTCACTCGGAAGTTGCGATGGCGCGGTCCGCGAGGCACTCGACGTCATTGAGGCGCGAGGTCTACATCTCGACTACATGCGGGTTCGCGCATTTCCGTTCGACGAGGAAGTCGAGAAATTTTTAGCGGATCACGAGATCATCTATGTCGTTGAGCAAAATCGTGATGCGCAACTGAAGTCTTTGTTGACGCTCGAGACTCGAGTCGAGAAAGCGAAGTTGCGCTCGCTGCTGCATTACAGCGGATTACCAGTGTCCTCGAAATTCATCGTCGATGGTGTGTTGGGAGATCTACTCGAGGGTCGCCGCACCGTTGCGGGAGGCGTCGTATGACTTTCATTCCTAAACCGAAGATCGCTCATCCATCGCTACCGAAAAACGACCTTGGCTTGACCCGTCGTGATTACGAGGGTTCGTTGTCGACGCTGTGCGCAGGGTGCGGGCACGACTCGATCACCGCGGCGATCATCGAAGCCTGCTGGGGCATCTCGATGCTCCCGGAAAACTTGGTGAAACTCTCCGGCATCGGCTGCTCCTCCAAGACCACGGCTTACTTTGTCAGCGGAGGCCATGGCTTCAACTCCGTGCACGGTCGTATGCCGTCGATCGCCATGGGTGCCAATGCGGCGAACCGAGGTCTTTACTACATCGGTATTTCAGGCGACGGAGATTCGTTGTCCATCGGGCTCGGCCAGTTTTGCCACGCAATTCGACGCAACGTGAATATGCTGTACATCATCGAGAACAACGGGGTGTACGGGCTTACGAAAGGGCAGTTTTCGGCTTCGGCTGACATCGGAACAAAAGCCAAGAAGGGTGAGGTCAATCAGCAGCCGCCCATTGACCCGGTGTTGTTGGCCATGAATCTTGGTGCGGGCTTCGTGGCCCGAAGCTTCTCGGGCGACAAAGCTCAGCTCGTGCCTCTCATTCAGGCGGGTCTCAAATATCCAGGCTTCGCGCTCATCGATGTGCTTTCGCCCTGCGTCACGTTCAATGACCACGAGGGCTCGACGAAGAGCTATGCCTATACCCGGGAACACTATGAGCCGGTGGTCGAGGCCGATTTTGTCCCGTTCAAGAAAGAGATCAGTACCGAATACGCACCCGGTGAAGCGCTACCTGTGATGCTTCATGACGGCAGTCGGGTGGTGTTACGGAAGCTCGACGATGATTACGACCCGTCTGACGAACTTGCTGCGCACGAGTACGTTCAGCAGCATATCGCCCGGGGCGAATACCTTACGGGATTGCTGCATTGTCGCCCCACCCAAGACTCGGAATTCCATGCGCTCAATCGCACTCCCGAGACACCGCTCAATCAGGTGCCCTTCGAGAGACTCAACCCGGGCGCCAAACAACTCGGCAAGTTATTGGCGCGATACCGCTGAGTGGCCTACACTTGCCAACCACGGCGAACGTTACGCCGCAGACATCGGAGTTCGTGAAAATGGGTAAGGGAGACAGCAGAAGCCGTCGCGGCAAGATCTACAAGGGTTCTTTCGGCAAGACTCGTCCGAAGAGCCCGGCGCGCGCCAAGAAGCGTGCGGCCAAGCAAAGTTCGAAGAAGTAAAACCGGGAGCCGACCCGGAAAAAAACAATCGGGCTTTACAGGCTAATGGAAGCCCGCCGGCGAATACCGGCGGGCTTTTTTCATTTGCGCTTGTCGGCGAACGACATGCGGTCGAGTACGCCGAGCAGAAGGGCCGAGACCACGAAGGTCATGTGCAGGACGACATACCAGAGAATCTTGTCGTTCGCGATCGTCTTGACGTCCATGAATACCTTGAGCAGGTGTATGGAGGAAATCGCAACAATAGACGCCGCCACCTTCAGCTTGAGCGTACCGGCATCGAGCTTGCCGAGCCAGCCGAGCTTTTCCGCGTCGCCACCGACGTCGATTCTCGAGACAAAGTTTTCGTAACCCGAAAACATCACCATGACGATCAGACTGCCAACCAGTACGAGATCGATGAGGGTGAGAACCACAAGTACGAGATCGGCTTCGGCTAACGTGCCAATCGCCATCAGGACATGTACCGCTTCTTGGAAGAATTTGATGCCGAGCGCAATGAGCGCCAGCGCGAGACCGAGATAAAGCGGCGCCAACAGCCAACGACAGGCGAACAGGAGTTTTTCCAAGGTTTTTTCGATCATGACGGGATTGCCTCGTTTAGGGCGCGGATTCTACCGAAAGGCCAAAAATCTTCAGTGGTTCCGGACGATCTCCCAGGGGTTTTTCTTCCAGAAATGAGAGTCCCAGCTTCCGCAGCACAGCAATCGACCGCGCGTTTCCGGGTGTCGTGATGCCGAGGATGCGCCTCAGCCCGAGAGTTTCCCGACCATGCCTCATGGCGGCTTGGGCGGCCTCGGTGATGTATCCCTGATTCCAGAAGGCTGGCAACAGCGCAAAGCCGATATCGGGATCAGGCAGCGTCTCTCGCTTGACGAGCCCGCACATGCCGATAGGGACATCGCCGTCTCTCAAGCTGACGCGCATCAAGCCATGCCCATACTGGCGGTAGCTGGCAATCGGTCCATCTCGAAGATAGCGCTCAGCATCTTGAAGCGTCCGCACACCTCGATCACCAATGAATTCGATGAACGATGGTTCATTGAGCAGACGCAGAACGAATTCCGCGTCATCGACCACGAACTCACGAATCTTGAGACGCGGTGTATCAAACTCCAGAGCGGGAGATGACATCAGATCGTTCTAACGCTAGATGCCGGGTGGACGATATTTACCAACGAGTTTGCTCCAACGATCGTCTATCCGTTCGAAGGCATCCGGAGCGAGACGCGAGAGCTCTGTCCTGTTGAGCGCTTGGTACTCCTTCGGGCCTCCTTCCTCCGGCCATTGGCGTGTGGCGTCAATGACGATTTTTGAGGTCATGGGTTTTTTGGTGAGCGAAGGATCAAGTGGCATACCACGAGATTCGGGAATGATCACGGTCGCCGGTTGAGGCTGCCAGCGCGAGCCCATCGCGTGCATGACCTGAACTCGATCGAGTACCTCGATATCGTCATCGACCATGACAACGACCTTCGCGATGCCCACGATTTGCGCGATGCGCTTGCCGACTTCAAGCGCTTCCCCCGGCTTGGTCTTCTTCATACTCACGAAGCAGAGCCCGGTCGCTTCGACTGGCGTATGCAGCATTTTTACGTTGGGCACGAAGCGCTTCATGGTGTGTAGTGCCACCTGCTCGAGCGGAGCGGTCGGAAATCCTCGGGTAACGCCGGTAAATTGATTCACCACCCACGGATTTTTTCGGTGTGTAACGGCCGTGACGTTCATCCAGAAGTTGGCAGCCTTACGCGCACCCATGTAACCGTACATCTCCCCGAACGGGCCTTCCGGCAACATCTCTTGATCGAGAGGCACCTCTCCTTCGATCACTATTTCAGAGTGGGCAGGTACGAGATGGTCGTTGGTTTCAGAGCGAACGACCTTGAGGGGTTTTCCCCGAATGGCCGAGACCACTTCGAGTTCATCCGCTTTGGCGCGATTTAGTTTTGATCCGGACACCACCCAAGTGACGGGGTCTTGTCCGAGTGCAATCGAAACTTTGACCGATTTTTCTCCGCGCGCTTTCGCCTTCATGAAGGCTTGCCACGCACCCTGACCCTCTTCAGGGTTGATGCCAAGCATGCGCGGCCCCTTGATCTCACAGCGATACGTACCGAAGTTTTTTCCGAGTTCGATGTCATTGGTGAACACCGACCCGGTATTGACGTAGCGAGTGGAGTCCGCAGGGTTCGACTGGATAAATGCAAATTTGCGCAGATCGATATCATCTCCGGAGAGGACAACTTGCTTACACAGGGCCTCTTCTCGACGTACCTCGGCGAAGGGCGCAGTCGGAAATGCGCCGCCCTTACCCAGTTGCAAATACTCCTCGACTCTGGCGAGCGCTTTGTAATACGTCGCAAAGTGGTCGTTTGGGACGGGCTCGATACCGAAACTCAGGCACTCGGTATCCCAGTGACCGCAGTGATTCGTGATGATGGGACCTTTGTGCCAAACCCCATCAATCTTGATGTTTTCCATGACGAGCGCCGGCGCGAAGTACATGCCAAATTTATCGATCAGCCGGTACATGAGCGCAGTGCCCTCATAGGCATCTTGATCGATATTGCGCACCCGAAGCACGAGCCCGCGTCGCTCGAGTTCGGATATCCATTCACGTAGATCTTCGAACGGGCCGATCTCCCAGCCGGGGGCCCGCCCCGTAGCAGAACCGGTCTTGGGGGCTGCAACCTCTCGAGCAGCCTCGGCGAGCTTGAGGTCGGCCAGGGTGATTGCCGCGGCTGATAGCCCGGCGCCACTCGAAAGAAAATCGCGACGCGAAAAAGGAGCCATGTTCCGTATCCCCGCTCAAGCCCGTATAAGTCCGAACCTGACATGGTGTAGTGCGCGAGTAAAGTCAGCCGCGGGTGCTACGACCGGTCTATGATCATGGTCGTCATGGAAGACACCCCGAAAAAACCTGCTCGCCCTGGTCGCAGACGTTCTACGGCGCGCTCCGATGAGCTGCGTCATCTCGTTATCGTGTTGGGTGATCAGCTCGATCGCTCGTCCGCAGCGTTCGATGGATTCGACTCGGCGACCGACGTCGTCTGGATGTGCGAAGCACTCGCCGAGTCGACCCGAGTTCCCGTTAGTCTGCCGCGCGTCGTCATGTTTCTGTCGGCGATGCGTCACTTTCGTGCGGCGCTCGAGAAAGAGGGGATTCGCGTCGTCTATCACGCGCTAGATGAAAGGCAAACGTCGCTTGCCGAGACGCTTCGCGCTGATATCGAAAGCTTGGCGCCACATCGGGTTATTTTGGTCGAGCCCGGCGAATGGGGAATTCGCGAGGCGTTTCGCACGGCATGCCCAGCGACCTTACTCGATGAGCGTATTGATCGACATTTTCTTTGTTCCCATGATGATTTCGAAGCCCATGCAAGCGGCCGTAAGCAGCTACGCATGGAGTTCTTCTACCGTGAGATGCGAAGAAGGCACGGCGTATTACTCGATGACTCAGGCGGACCTGAGGGAGGCGAGTGGAACTACGACGCCGAGAACCGCAAAAGTTTCGGACGCGAGGGCCCGGGGCGCCTGGCGATGCGACCGCCCATCGCATTTCCGCCCGATGCCATCACTCGAACAGTGATCAGCGAAGTGAAGTCGGAGCTTCCCGAGAATCCAGGAAAACTCGATGACTTCGACTGGCCGGTGACTCGAGATCAAGCTCTCGAGACGCTCCAAGACTTTATCGAGAACCGTTTGGCTGTCTTCGGCGATCACCAAGATGCCATGTGGACGGGAGAGCCATGGCTCTTCCATTCACGGATATCCGCAGCGCTCAATCTCAAGTTGCTGAATCCCAAAGAGGTGATCGCTCGAGTCGAAGAGACCTACCGTAAGGGGCAAGCACCGCTCACGGCCGTTGAGGGCTTCATCCGTCAGATTCTTGGTTGGCGGGAATATGTACGCGGGGTTTACTGGCTTCACATGCCTAAATACCTCGATAGAAACGCCCTCGATGCTCAAGAGCCTCTGCCTGACTTTTTTTGGACGGGTGATACGCCGATGCGCTGCCTGTCAGAGTGCGTTGGACAGACGCTTCGATACGGCTATGCACACCATATTCAACGTTTGATGGTGACAGGGCTCTTTTGCTTGATGCTCGGCGTCGATCCGAAAGAAGTTCATCGCTGGTATCTCGCTGTGTATGTCGATGCAGTCGAGTGGGTTGAGTTACCCAACACCTTGGGAATGTCGCAATATGCTGACGGCGGTGTGATGGCATCGAAGCCTTACATCGCAACGGGGCGTTACATCGAACGAATGAGCAACTATTGCTCGGGATGTCGCTTCGATCCGGCTCAGGCGACCGGTGATAAAGCGTGCCCCTTCACAACGCTCTACTGGGATTTTCTCCAGCGTCATGAGCCCATGCTTCGCTCCAACCCGCGTATGGGGTTACAGGTTAAAAACCTCGCCCGAATCGATCAGAAACAGCGTGCTGCTATCCGTCAGCAAGCAGACCAGTTGCGCAGCAGTCTACGCGCGCCGAACTCTTCGTCGTAGTACTCTTCGCATATGACTACGGCAGCCAGAAACCTCTCACAACGATTTCCCAAGAAACGCGTTTTCATCACCGGTGCAGCAAGCGGCCTCGGGCTCGCTTGTGCCGAGATACTCGCGAGAGAGGGGTGGCAACTTGTACTAACCGATGTCGATGCAATACGTCTCGATTTGGTTGCCTCCGGATTTGCACGCGACGGAGCGCGGGTGGCCGCCGCCGCTTGCGACGTGAGAGATGCTGATGCGATCACGCGACTCCTCGATTCGGCTATCGAATCGCTGGGCGGTATCGATGTCTCCATTCATTGTGCCGGCGTCGCCTTAGCCGGGCCTTTTCATGCCAGTACGGCCGAGGAGTGGGACTGGATCTTCGACATCAACATGCACGGAGTGGCCAACGCCAGTCGTGCCGTCATCCGTCATATGGCGCAGGGTAAGGGCGGGTTGATCATCAATATCGCGAGTATCGCTGGCGTGTGCACAGGCGCAAACATGTCGGCTTACAACGCATCGAAAGCCGCAGTCATCGCCTTCAGCGAGTCGCTGATGCAAGAGTATGCCGATTACGGCGTTCACGTGGTCGTCGCGATGCCCGGATTCTTTCGTACGCGTCTTATCGAAACGGCGCGCGGACCTGAGCGAGCTATCAAGGCGGCAGGCCGTCTCCTCGAAGACTCCGGACTTTCTGCCGAGGAAGTGGCCGAAGAAATGTTGTCGGCTGCGGCTCGTAGACAGACGCATTTTGTCTATCCACCCAAGTATCGAACCTTCTGGCGCCTTAAGCGTCTGATGCCCCAATATTTCCAAATTCTTTTTCCGCGCCTCCTCAAAAGTCGACATAAACCTAGAGCCTGATCTATGCCCGCACCCTTTCATTTGGCAATCCCCGTACACGATCTGCCCTCCGCGCGAGAATTTTATGGTGCGCTTTTCGGTTGCTCAGAGGGGCGATCCGACCGGGAGTGGGTCGACTTCGATTTTTTCGGACATCAATTGGTCGCGCATGTCGATCCGAGCCGTCAGGCGTTTCAGCCGCCCGCCCACACCAATAAAGTCGACGGCAAAGACGTCCCGGTTCCGCATTTCGGTGTCGTTCTCGATTGGGCTGCGTGGCATGCGTTGGCAGATCGCCTCAAAAAGGCAGGGGTGACGTTCGTCATCGAGCCCGGAATCCGATTTGCGGGAGAAGTCGGCGAGCAGGCCACCTTCTTTCTATACGATCGTTCCGGCAACGCGCTTGAGTTCAAGGCGTTCCGTGATCCGTCCCGACTATTTGCGAAATAGGCAGGTTTGGGCACATGTTCACAGAACATGAGGTCATGGCATCGGACGGCCTTCGTCTGTATTACCGAAAATATTCTGGCGATCCGCAGCGCACCGCTGTTCTGTGTTTGCCGGGGCTCACGCGAAACTGTCGTGACTTCGAAGATCTCGCACCGCATATTGGCTCGAGCAGCCAACGTTCCGTTTATACCCCCGATTTTCGTGGACGCGGACGCTCCGAATACGATGCCAACTGGCAAAACTATCGGCCCGAAGTTTATCTGCGTGATGCGCTCACCCTCATGGACGCTGAGCAACTGTCACATGTCGTGGTCATCGGTGCCTCGCTCGGCGGTATCGTCGGAATGTTTATGGCCAGTCTTTTTCGGGCGCGTGTAGCCGGACTTGTGCTTAACGACATTGGGCCGGAGCTCGAAGTGGCCGGTATGGTTCGCATCGCCAGCACGGCCGGGACGGCACGACCCGTGACCACGTGGGAAGATGCAGCCGCGGATGCGCGCGTCGGACACGCTCATGCCTATCCTGATTTTTCGGATTCGGACTGGATGGCGTTCGCACGCCGCGTTTATCGAGAAGACGCCCTGGGCCGAATCATCCGTGACGTCGATCCAAACGTCGGACGTGCCATGCGCGAATCGAGCGGTGGCACAAACGGAGCAGTTCCCAATTTTTGGAGCACCTTCGATTCACTGAAGGGCTTACCCATTCTTTGCTTGAGGGGCGAGCTGTCAGATCTTCTTTCAGCTGACACCGTCGCGCGAATGAAGGCGCATCATGTCGACATGCAAGACCGCGAGATTTTGCATCGAGGCCACGCGCCAACTCTAGATGAACCGGAAAGTCGCGCAGCCATCGATGCGTTTTTGAGCCCGCTTTAGTCGGCGTTGCGCTCGCCGGAAGGGCGAACCCGATTCCAAGCGATCGACACCAGAATCGACACCGCCAAGATCGCGCCGATGATGCTGAGTGACCAGCTGATCGGGAACTTGCCACCGAAGGCCTCGTTGAGCCATACCATCTTTAGGCCGACGAATACGAGGATGACGCCGAGGCCGTACTTCAAGAACAAGAACGCCTTCACCATGCTCTGCAGGACGAAGAAGAGCGAGCGCAGTCCGATGATGGCGAAGATATTGGACGTGAAGACGATGAAGGGCTCATTGGTGAGCGCAAAAATCGCCGGTACCGAGTCGATGGCGAAAATGATGTCGCTAAACTCGATGAAAGCGAGTGCTACGAAGAGAGGCGTCACCCAGGTTTTACCATCGATCTCGACCCAGAACTTGTCGCCGTGAAACGCTGGCGTCACTGGAAACAGCTTTTTGACACCCAAGATGATCGGATTTCGAGAAGGGTCGAGCGGCTTTTCGGGCAGGAAAAGAATCTTAAAGCCAGTAAGGATCAGGAAGATTCCGAAGATCACGACGATCCACTCGTACTGCATCAAGATTGAGCCGAGCGAGATGAAGAGCGCGCGAAAGAGAATGGCGCCCATGATTCCGTAGAACAGCACCTTCTGCTGATACTGAGGCGGCACCGCAAAATAAGAGAACACCGCCACGAAAACGAAGACGTTGTCGATGGCGAGCGCGTACTCGACGACATAGCCCGCCAAGAACTCCAGCGACGTGTCGCGTGCGAGCTGAGCGTGATCGAGCCCGACGAGATCCGGACGGTTCGGCAGTTCGTAGAGAAGAAACTGATAGAGCCCGTAGTTGAACGCGAGGGCAAGCAAAATGAAGAGCACACTGCGGATGCTGGCCTCACGCAGGGTCGGTAGCGTACCGGGCTTGCTGAATACGCCGAGGTCGAAGGCTAGAACAGCAAAGAGCGCTAGGACGAATCCGATATACGCCCACCAATATTGGGCGAACGGCAACAGCAGGATGTCTTCCATGATCCTTCCTTGGAATGCTCGGACGTGAAGGCGGAGGAGTTTACCATCGGCTAGACTGGCTTCGGAGGGGAGAGTTCCATGACCAACAACACCATCGTCATTGCCACCATGGTTCTGTACATGGGGATTTGTTTGACCCTGGGGCTCGTAGCTTGGCGCCGCACCCGAAATCTGGGTGATTTCATTCTGGGAGGGCGGTCGCTGGGTAGCTGGGTGACGGCCTTGAGTGCCCAGGCGACCGATATGAGCGGTTGGTTGCTCATGGGTTTGCCCGGGCTAGCGTATGCCTCCGGGTTTGACGGGGTGTGGTTGCTGCTCGGTCTCGCCGTCGGGACTTGGCTCAACTGGCGCTGGATCGCCGCACCTCTACGCGAGGCAACCGAGCGTCTCAGTAATTCTTTGACTATTCCTGACTACCTCGAGCGCCGTTTTCAGGACGATAGTCGCGCGCTGCGCAGCCTGTCCGCCGTCTTTATCTTGGTGTTTTTCGTGTTCTATACGAGTTCGGGGTTCGTCGCGGCGGGACGCCTGTTCGAGTCGCTTTTCGGTTTGCCCTATGTCGAGGCGATGCTCTGGGGCTCGATCGTGATGTTGGCCTATACGTTCCTCGGCGGCTTTCTCGCCGTGAGTTGGTCCGATGTCTTGCAGGGGACTCTCATGTTCGTGGCGCTCGTCATGGTGGCCGTGCTTGGTGTCGCCTTAGCCGGGGGCTTCACCGCCACATTCGAGCGTCTCGGGTCCCTTGATGCGACGTTACTTGATCCTTTCATGGCGGATGGCGGTGAAGCGCTGGGCTTCGTCGGCATCGTGTCATTGCTCGGCTGGGGGCTTGGCTATGCAGGCCAGCCGCACATCTTGGCGCGCTTCATGGCAGC
Organism: Steroidobacteraceae bacterium; assembly: GCA_017853175.1. Taxonomy (GTDB): domain Bacteria; phylum Pseudomonadota; class Gammaproteobacteria; order Steroidobacterales; family Steroidobacteraceae; genus UBA964. The sequence goes on from JAFMKA010000011.1 coordinate 23,577, forward strand.
AAAATCCGTAGGTCACATCACCGTAGCGCGTCGAGTCGCGATGGGTTGGGTCGTCATAGTCCTCGTGGCGGCGGTTTTCGTAGGCCTCACTGGCCGTTTAGTTTTACCAGAGCCTCTCGTCGGTACCGATGCCGAAAAGGTCTTCATCGTCATGTCGACCACCTTTCTGCATCCTGCTTTGGCGGGGCTTTGCCTGGCGGGCATCATGGCTGCCGTCATGAGTACTGCTTCCGCTCAACTCCTGGTGGCGTCCTCGGCGTTCACCCAAGATTTTTACGGCAGTTTGTTCAGACCGGGAGCGAGCACCGCTGAGCTGCTTTGGGCGGGTAGATTATCGGTCTTGGTGATCGCTCTCCTCGCTTTCGTGATCGCCCTTAATCCCGATAGTACGGTGCTCAATCTGGTGGCCTGGGCTTGGGCGGGTTTCGGCGCGGCATTCGGGCCGACCATCATCCTGTCGCTCTACGATCGCAGGACGACACGTAACGGCGCCTTGGCCGGCATTCTCGTCGGGGGAATGACCGTCATTCTTTGGAAGCAGGGCGCCGCTCTCGGGGGTCTATTTGCGATATACGAGCTTGTCCCCGGATTCCTGTTATCGATGCTCACGATCGTGATCGTGAGTCGCCTCGATAAAAATTCCGCTACGATGCCGGCGTGACTACTTCGATCGAAGCCAAGCTCGGTCCGGTGCGACTCGCACCGGGATATACCCGATGGAACGCACAGACCTATCTTTTTGCTGCGTTCATCACCATCGGCATGCTGGCCTTCATCAGTTTCATCCAGCCTTATCTTCTCAACGCCAATCTGAAAGTTCCGGCCGACGAGCAGGGGCGAGCGTTAGGGCTGCTCGGGTTTGCCAATGAGATCGTCTCGCTCTTGCTGGTTGCGCCGTTCGGCGCGCTATCGGACAAGATTGGTCGACGGCCGGTGTATGCGATCGGGTTCGTATGGCTCGCCGCTGGATTCTTTCTGTACCCCCTGGCCCAAACTTTTCCGCAACTGCTTGCCTGCGCGTTGTTTTTCTCAGTCGGTGTCGCGGCAGTGGGCTGCATGCTCGCAACGGTGCTCGCCGATACCCCGCAAGAAGATTCGCGCGGACTATTTGTCGGCATCACCGGATTTTTTCAGGGGTTGGGCGCGACGCTCGCGGTGCTCGTTCTCGGCAAAGTTCCGCAGCGTCTTGCCGCTGATGGTATGGACGCTGCCATGGCGGGCCGAGTCACCCTCGGAATCGCCGCCGCGCTTTGCCTGCTTACAGCGCTCGTCTGCTGGTTGGGCCTTAAGCGTGGTACGCCGAGTCAGATAGGCGAACGCGAGCCGCTGCGGGTGTTGCTGCGAACCGGAATCAACGCGGCCCGTGCCAATCCGCGTATCTGGTTCGCCTACATGCTGCAGTTTGTTTCTTTTGCAGACCGCGTAGTCATCGGCACGTTTTTCAGTGCGAGACTTCAACAGACCGCCATTGCCAACGGGCAAACGGTCGCAGAAGCCGCGTCGGCCGCGACGAAGCCCTATGTCATCGCGAATGTCTCAGCATTACTTTTTGCCATCATATTTGGTCTGATGCTCGATAAGATGAATCGCATTACAGCCGGAGTAGTCGCCATGGCCGTGGCCGGCGTCGGATATATTTCAGGCGGCTTTGTCGGTGACCCGACTAGCGAATGGATCATTCTCGTTGCGGTCTTACTGGGACTCGGACAAATCTGCGCGATCATCGCGAGCCAAACGGTTCTTGGACAGGAAGCCCCTCAAGACGTTCGCGGCGCCGTATTCGGACTCGCAGGCATCTTCGCCTCGTGTGGCATTTTATTTACGACGGCGGTCGGGGGCTTGATGTACGACATCGTGGGTAAGGGCGCGCCGTTCTTCGTGATCGGCATCGTCAATGCGAGCATCATGATTTTTGGTCTCTACCTGCTTCGTTCGCATTCGAAGGCGTGAGACTCCATATTGCGACCTGCCGTCCGCTTCCAGAGCCGGATGCGGATGAAGATTTGTTGCTCGACGCGCTAAGGGCTGCAGGGGTCGATGCAACTATGGCGGCGTGGCATGAGCCCGCAGAGTGGGCGTCTCCCGCACCCACCCTCATTCGCTCGACCTGGGATTACATCCATTATTTACGACCGTTTGCCGAATGGGTCGTGCAGGTTTCTGCCTCAGCACCGCTCTGGAATCCCGCCAAGATCATCTTTGAAAATCTTCATAAGCGTTATTTGCTCGAGCTCGCCTCGCGGGGCGTACCGGTGACACCGACGACGGTGCTCGATCGAGGAAGTGAGGTCAATCTCGCCACGCTTTGTGCGGCGCGCGGCTGGAATGACATCGTCATCAAGCCTGCAGTGGGTGCAGGCTCATTCGAGACGCATCGGGTTCGTGGGTCATCAGTCGAGGCTGCCGAAACCCTAGGCCGTCTTCTCGAAGAGCGAGACGTACTCATACAACCCTTCCTGCGAGCTGTCGAAGGGCATGGTGAGCGGGCCCTCGTATGGATCGATGGAGAATTCACCCACGCCGTGAGGAAGTCGCCGCGCTTCGCGGGAAACGACGAGCAGGTCTCCGAGGCTCTACCGATCTCGGCCGCAGAACGCCGGGTTGGAGAGGCGGCACTCGCACTGATTTCACGCGAGTTACTGTATGCGCGCGTTGATGTCGCTCCGGGCGAGGACGGTGCCCCGGTGGTCATGGAGCTCGAGCTCGTCGAGCCTTCGTTATTTCTGAAACAACATCCCCCGGCATTAGATCGTCTCGTTCGGGGAATCGTCCGTCGCCTCGGCGGCTGATCAGCCCACCATCACGATGAGTAGACCTTCGGGTGATTCGACCCGCGTGCCTTCCGCAACACCGTGCCGGTGAAAAACGAGCGCAGGACGATCGAGCTCAGCCTCATGATGAATGGCGAGGACGAGTCCGCCGACTCGTAACCATGTGGCTGGCCAACAGGGGCGGCCCTGCCAAGTTTCGGCACCCAAGGCTTGCCAGAACCCCGCGCTGATTTCAGGCGCTGCCGAGGGCAGGCTGAAGGCCAGAAATTCTCCGAGGGCTGGACTAGTCGAAGACGGGTTCCACGCATCATCAGGGTGCGTGGCGCGCTCGAGTAACGTGATCATGTGTCCTGCGGGATCGCGTAGTCCGAATTCATTGAAACAATCGGCGCCCGTCTTCGCGAAGGCGATCACGGCCCCGGCAGCGCGATAGGCCTCGAGGGCCGCATTGACGTCATCATGAACACTGGTGAACGACGGAGACGGAAACTTGTATTCATGCAGGCCCAGCGTCACACCTCCGACGGTCACCGCAGCGTAGGGATGGGGCCATACATCGCCCACGTTTCCCCGCGAAAATCCCATCAATTCATAAAAGCGCAGCGACGCATCGAGATCGGTGGTACTGACGCTGATCTCGTGGAATCGACCGAGATCGAGAGCGGTAGTCGAACGGGCCGTCATGATTACTGTGCGATCCCTGCCTGCCAGAGAATGAACGCGTACTCTTCGGCCACTTCGCGATAACGCTCGAAGCGACCCGATTTTCCTCCGTGTCCCGCCTCCATATTGGTACGCAACAAAAGCGGATGACGATCAGTCTTCACGCTGCGAAGCTTCGCCACCCATTTGGTGGGTTCCCAATACTGAACTTGGCTGTCCCAAAGGCCACTCGTGACGAGCATGGCCGGATAGTTTCGCGCGCTGACTTGATCGTACGGCGAGTACGAAAGCATATAGTCGTATGCGGCGCGGTCCTTCCCAGGGTTGCCCCATTCGTCGAATTCATTGGTCGTGAGCGGAATACTTTCGTCGAGCATGGTTGTCACCACGTCTACAAACGGTACGTGCGCGATCAATGCCTTGTATTCACTCGGCGCAAGGTTGGCCACCGCGCCCATCAATAAGCCCCCGGCACTACCACCCATACCACACACACGCTTCGGATCCGCAATTTTTTCGGCAACCAAGTAACGCGTGACATCGACGAAATCGGTGAACGTATTCTTTTTGTTAAGCAGTTTGCCGTTCTCGTACCAACTTCGGCCCATTTCCTGTCCACCACGGATATGGGCAATGGCGTAGACGAAACCTCGATCGACCAGCGAAAGAACCGGCGAACGAAAGTTAGGTTCCGATGTAATTCCGTACGAACCGTAAGCGTATTGATAGACCGGCGCGGTGCCATCAAGCGGTGTACCGCGACGATAGAGCAGGGTCACCGGGATCTTCGTCCCGTCTCGTGCAGTCGCGAATCGGAAGTCCGCGGTATACCTCGAAGCATCGAATCCACCGAGCACCGGCTCTTGCTTCAGCAATCGCCGCTCGCCGGTTGTCATGTCGTAGTCGTAAGTACTCGCGGGTGTCGTGGGCGACGTATAGACGTATCGCAGCAGCGTGGTGTCTTGCTCGGCGTTATTGCCGAGCGACATGACGAACGCAGCATCTGCGGCCTCCATCAGAAAGTTCTTTTTACCATCCCACGAGCGCACACGGAGCTTTTGCAGGCCTCCCGAGCGTTCAGACACTGCGAGGTAGTTGTCAAAGGTATCAAAGCCGCCGATGAAGGCGTCATCGCGATGAGCAACGATGTCTTTCCAGGTCTTACGGTCGCCCACGGTAGCCTTTGGCGCCTCGACGATACGGAAGTTTTTGGCTTGCCAGTTGGTTCGAATGATGAACCGATCGCCGAGATCTTCGAGTTGATATTCATGATCGCGCTCGCGTGCGAGTGCGACACGAAACTCGAGTTTCGGATCATTCGCATCGGCATAGCGGTATTCACTCGACACCGTACTTTGGGAGGCGATATAGATGTATCGATCAGATTTCGATTTTTCCACGCCCATATAAAAACTTTCGTCTTCTTGTTCATAGACGAGAGAGTCTTTATCTGGGTTCGCTCCCCGCTCATGTCGATAGACTTTGTTGCCGAGCAGGGTTTGTGGATCTTTTCGGATGTAGACAAAGGTTCGGTTGTCGTTAGCCCAAGCAATGTCAGGTTCGACGTTGCTCAAGACTTCGGGCAGGAACTCACCCGTAGTCAGATCTTTGATTCGAATCTCATACTGGCGACGACCCACCGTATCTTCCGCAACCGCAGCCCAACGACCATCAAGACTGACTTCGAGGCCGGCGAGCTGATAGAAGTCGTGCCCCTGAGCGCGCGCGTTACCGTCGATCAAGACTTCCTCGGGCGCATCGAGACTGCCTTTTCGTCGGGCGTAAATCGGATATTGCTTACCGGTCTCGTAGCGCGAGTAATACCAATACCCATTTCGACGCTGGGGAACGCTGGCATCGTCTTGCTTCAAACGCCCGACGATTTCGTCGTAAACCTTTTGCTCGAGGTCGCGATGCGGCGCCATGACCGCTTTCATATAGTCGTTTTCAGCCTCGAGATAGGCGAGCATCTCGGGGTTCTTGCGCTCGTCATCACGTAGCCAGTACCACGGATCGGCGCGATCCCCAAAAGGTGACCTGACGACGTGTGGACGTTGCACTGCTTTCGGCGGTTGAAGTTCGGATGCATTCACGATGTTCGTTCCTCGATATCCGCCCGTGGCGACGAGTAGGGCGACTGCTACAGACCCAATAACTTTCGAATAGCGCATGACGTCTCGCAGCCTCCGTTTTGGATCAAGAGTTCTGAGTGGGTCTTTGGGCCTGAGCGATCAGGCGGTCTAGCACAATCATGGCGCCGATCGAGACCAACGACAACGCCGCGCAAAACCCTAGAACGGGCACGGGAGTGTCCGTCGCCACGAAACCCATCGCTTGCACGGCGATCGCAGCGCCAGCTTGCTGCGAAAATCCGATCATTCCCGAGGCAACCCCGGCATAGCCGGGCGCTAGTCTGACAGCCGTGGCCGTGATGTGAGGCAAGGAGAGCCCCTGCGCGAACGCCAGAGGTAGCATCGGTCCGAACCACCATAGTGGGTCAGTGAATCCGAGCACGACAAACCCGAAGGCGGTACACGCAGAGACGGCCTGAAGGCCGATGCCGAAGCGGGCGAGTTTTTCGATGGCGGCATGACCTTGCAATCGCGAGACGCAAAAGTTGCCAAGGAAGTAGCCGATCGACAAAAAGAGAATATAGATGCCGAAATCGGTCGCAGGCCGGCCCAGCATGTCGGCGAGCAGATAGGGCGCGACGGTGATGAACCCGAGATACAGCGCATAGATGATTGCGGCATCGAGGGCGCAACCGAGAAAAGCTCGATTACGGAGAACACCCGCTGAGGCGCGGCCAACCGCCGACAGCGACATGACACCCGCGTGAGCGACTCGAGTCTCTGGAAGCGCTCGCCACGCGACGGTTGCGCTGATACCCGACGCCACCAGCAACAATAAAAACGTCGAGTGCCATCCCAGCTTTTCGGTAAGTACACCACCGAGCCACGGTGCGATAGCGGTTCCCATCATCATGACGAGCGTCAAAGTGGCCAGGGCTCGAGTCAGGCGCCAGTCCTTATAGATATCACCTAGGATTGCACGCGAGACGGTAGTCGTCGCTGCGCAGCCTGCCGCTTGGATCGCACGCGCAACGATGACGAGTTCGAGCGTTGGCGCGATATACGCCAAAGCAGATCCCGCGAAAAATACACCGATACCGCCAAGCAGCATGGGACGCCGACCGAAACGGTCCGATAAAGGGCCGGCGAACGGAATGCCTAGTGCGAAAACCAGTAAAAAGACACTGATGACCGCCTGTGTCGCAGCGGTCGTCGCGCCAAACTCAGCGCGAATCGCGGGGAGTGCAGAGAGCAGGATCAGCGTCGAAATCGGGCCGAGCGCACTGCAGGCGGCCAGCAATGGGAAAAGCCCGCGTGGCGACGCGGCGCCTTCGCGAGCCTCGGCAATGCTCACGTACCGAGGCCGCCGACACAGACGTATTTGAGCTCGGTGTAATCGTCGATACCGTAACGCGAGCCTTCACGACCCAGACCCGATTCTTTAACGCCACCGAACGGAGCGACCTCCGTGGAAAATAGTCCGGTATTGACACCCACGATGCCGTACTCGAGTGCTTCTTGCATCCGCCAACTACGCGCAAGATCGCGCGTATAGAAGTAGGCTGCCAGCCCAAACTCCGTGTCGTTGGCCATACGAATGACGTCTTCTTCCGTGTCGAAACGGAACAGTGGGGCAACCGGACCAAAAGTTTCCTCTCGAGCCACCCGCATCGCCGCCGTCACGTTAACGAGCACCGTCGGCTCAAAGAAATTTCCACCCAAGGCGTGAGACTTCCCGCCGCAGGCGACACTCGCCCCTTTTTCAACTGCATCACTGATATGAGATTTAACTTTTGCGAGCGCGCGAGCATCGATGAGTGGCCCTTGTTCGGTCGGGCCCGCAAGGCCATCGCCCACTCTGAGCGTCGCGACCGCTTTCACGAGACGCTTCGCGAATTCGTCGTAGATGCCCGATTGCACGTAAAAGCGGTTGGCGCATACACAGGTTTGCCCAGTGTTGCGGTATTTGCTTGCCATGGCTCCCTGTACCGCCGCGTCGATGTCTGCGTCATCGAATACAATAAATGGCGCATTCCCACCCAGCTCCATCGAAACCTTTTTTACCGTACCCGCACACTGCGCGAGTAATTTTTTTCCTACCGCCGTTGAGCCTGTGAAACTGAGTTTGCGGACGAGCGGATTCGAAGTGAGTTCACCGCCGATCGCTTCAGCATCACCCGTGACCACGTTAAACACACCCGCCGGCACGCCTGCACGACTTGCGAGCTCCGCAAGCGCCAGCGCCGAGAACGGAGTTTGGGGCGCAGGTTTCGAAACGAACGTACATCCTGAGGCGAGGGCAGGTCCCAGCTTTCGCGTAATCATCGCCGCGGGAAAATTCCAAGGCGTGATGGCGGCAGCGACCCCGACGGGTTGTCGTAGTACGAGCAGCCGCGAGTCAGCTCGGAAAGTTGGAATGACATCACCGTACGCGCGCTTGCCTTCTTCAGCGAACCATTCAATGAAAGATGCCGCATACGCGACTTCACCCTTTGCTTCGGCCAGCGGTTTTCCCTGCTCTGCGGTCATGATGACGGCAAGGTCGTCCGTGTGAGCGATCATCAGCTCTGCAAATCGACGGAGAATCGACGCCCGCTCTTTGGCTGTTTTACGGGCCCAAAGAGGCTGTGCTCTCGATGCCGCCTCGATAGCGCGCTGGGTCTCGGCAGCTCGCATCACCGGCACTTCACCGACGAGGGCGCCATTGGCTGGATTGAGGATGCGGACTTTCTCGCCGTTGTCGGCTGCGCACCATGCGCCATCGATGAAAGCCGCCTCACGGAGTAGCGCAGAATCTTTGAGATTTAGAGTCGTCATTTCTGGATACCATACTGTGCGCGATAGTTGCGCAAAGATTGAAGGTGTTCTTCGGGAAGGGGCTCCGTTCCCATCGTTTTACGCGAAAGAATATCGATGAGATCCGTAAGCGTCAGCAGGCTGATACAGCGAAGTCCGAACTCTGCTTCCACTTCCTGAACAGCAGAGCGCTCGCTCTGACCCCGCTCCTGGCGATCAAGAGCGAGTAAAACGGCTACTGGCTCGGCACCTGCTCGGCGAATGAGCTCTACCGATTCGCGAATGGCTGTCCCGGCCGTGATGACGTCATCGACGATGACGACTTTTCCGGTGAGCGCGCGACCGACCATCTGCCCACCCTCGCCATGGTCCTTAGCTTCCTTGCGATTGAACGCCCAAGGTAGATTTCGGCCATGCTGCTCGGCGTAGGCGATCGCAGTTGCCGATACCAACGGAATTCCCTTGTACGCAGGGCCGAACAACATGTCGAAGGGGAGACCCGATGCATGGAGGGCCTCGGCGTAGCATTGACCCAGAACCGATAAAGATTCTCCATCGTTGAAGAGCCCGGCATTAAAAAAGTACGGGCTTTCTCGACCCGACTTGAGCGTGAATCGCCCGAAGCGAAGTGCGGAGCGGGCGAGAGCGAGGTCGATGAATCTGAGTTGGTAGGGTTGCATCCCGGTATCATATCGCGGTGCGCATCATTACCCTGAACGCCAACGGAATTCGCTCGGCTGCTGCCAAGGGGGCCTTTGCCTGGCTCCGCCAGCAAGAGGCGGACGTCGTATGCATTCAGGAGACCAAGGCTCATGAGCCCCAGCTCGAGGGGCATGACATCGAGATTCCCGGTTATCACCGCTATTTCTTCGACGCCCAGCGCCCCGGTTATTCTGGGACGGCCCTGTACTGTCGGCGTAAACCAAGCGAAGTGATCCGCGGTTTCGGCGTCGACGAGTTCGATAACGAAGGCCGCTACCTAGAGGCACGATTCGGCAAGCTCTCGGTCGTTTCTCTTTATCTACCCTCTGGCTCTTCGGGGCCCGAGCGGCAGGCGTCTAAGTTTAGATTTCTCGAGGCGTTCATGCCGCACCTCAAACGATTACGCCGACGTCGAAGTGAATACATCTTGTGCGGCGACTGGAACATTGCGCACAAAGAAATCGATCTTAAGAACTGGAAGTCAAACCAAAAAAACTCCGGTTTTCTACCCGAAGAGCGGGCGTGGATGGATGAGCTCTTTGGAACAGCCGGATATATCGATGCTTTTCGAGAGGTGAATCCAGAACCAGATCAATACACATGGTGGTCGAACCGTGGTCAGGCTTGGGCTAAGAACGTGGGATGGCGTATCGACTATCACGTCGTCAGCAAGGGGCTTTCTGGAGCCGCGCACGCCGTCAGCATTCACAAATCGAGTCGCTTTTCAGACCACGCTCCGCTCATCATCGATTACGACCTTCGCGTATGAACGACGTCGCAAAGCCCGGTCTTCGTCAAATTCTCTCGAGTCCGCGACTCGGTGCGGTGCTCGTGATGGGTATGGCCTCGGGACTGCCTTATAACCTCACCGAGTCGACGATGCAGGCGTGGCTGAAGGACGCCGCCATTTCGAACACCACCATCGGTTGGTTGTCGCTAATTGGTCTTGCCTACACCTTGAAGCCTCTTTGGGCGCCTTTGCTCGATCGTTACTCGCTACCTTTACTTGGTCGCCGCCGCGGTTGGATTCTGCTTTTTCAGATTTTGCTCGCCGCTGCACTCGCAGTCATGGCAACTCACGGCCCTGAGCAAGGACTCGTCCCGTTTGCGATGCTAGCGCTCGTCGTCGCCGCGCTTTCGGCATCACAAGACATCGTCATCGATGCTTGGCGCACCGACCTCGTTTCGCCTTCGGAGCGCGGTCCGGCTGCAACAGCCGCCAACCTCGGCTATCGCCTGGCGGCTTGGTTTTCATTTGCCGGCGCATTGGTACTCGCCGACTTGATCGGCTGGCGGCAGACCTATTTCGTGATGGCGGCAGGCATGCTTGCCATCAGTGCCGTCACGTTCTTCGCGCCTGAACCTAAACTGCATGCGCCGCCTCCTCGAACGCTGCAAGAAGCAGTCACCGGACCGCTTCGGCAGCTTTTGGCAGGGCAGGGAATGCTATGGCTTCTACTGACGATCGTTCTCTATAAGGTCGGTGATGCGTTCGCGTTGAAATTGCTCACACCGTTTCTCATGGACGTCGGCTTTACGAAAACGGAAATCGGTGCTGTCACCAAGACGGTCATGCTGGTGGCGAGCATCGCCGGAGCGGTAGTTGGCGGGCTGTGGTTGGTGAGTTTGGGGTTAGTTCGCGCCTTACTGGTTTTCGGAGCTGCCCAAGCCGTCGCCAATCTCGGCTACTTCGTAGTGGCCACACAGGGCAATAATTTGACCCTGATGGCGATCGCAGTGTTTCTCGATAACTTTGTGGGCTCCATGGGTAATACGGCGCTGGTCGTCTTCATCATGGGCATCTGCGATGTACGATTCAGCGCTTTTCAGTATGCTGCGCTATCCGCGTTGGCCGTACTTCCGCGCAATCTTCTTGGGGCTCCTGCCGGAATATTGTCTGATGCGCTCGGTTGGGCGCCGTTTTTTGTCCTAACGTTCTTTACAGCCTTACCCGGACTCGCCATGGTTTGGTGGCAACGTCATCGTATCGCCTTGCTCGACCTCCCTAAAACCTGAGTACCTCGTGATCGAATCTTTTCTAAAATTCTTTGTCGTTTTCTTTCTGGTCGTCGAGCCCATTTCGCTCGTTCCCGTTTTCGCGAGCCTCACGGAAGGCGCGAATGCGGCCTACCGCAAGCGAATGGCGATCAAATCGGTATTCGTAGCGGGGCTCATCATTCTGGGTTTCGCATTGAGCGGCGCGGCATTTCTCGCGGCCATGGGCATCAGCATCGACTCATTCCGCATCTTCGGCGGGCTGTTGTTGTTTCTGGTGGCACTCGAGATGGTGTTCGCCCGCGAGTCGGGAACTCGAACATCCACCGATGAGCAGGCAGAAAGCCGACGCCGCGCAGACATCGCCGTTTTTCCGCTTGCCTTTCCGTTCATGTCAGGACCCGGCGCTCTCACCACAATCCTCTTGTGGTTTGGTCCTGTGTCGGTGATGGCTCAGCCCGCGCTATTCGGTTTGCTGCTTGCTGCAGCCATTCTGGTGTTATTGATTTGTTTGATAGTGATGCTCGGTGCCGGGCCGTTGATGCGCATGCTGGGCGCAACGGGTACTAACGTGGCGAACCGACTTCTCGGAGTAGTGCTTGGCGCACTAGCCGTTCAATTTATCGTCGATGGTATCCGCGCCAGCTTCAGCATAAGTTGATCAGTTTTGATCTGATCGGCGTTCGAAAGACAGATCCCACACGCCATGACCTAGTCGGTGTCCCCGGCGCTCGAAGCGGGTGAGGGCGCGCCACTCGGGGCGTGGCATGAAGCCTTCGGCTCCGGCGAGATTAGTGAACCGCGAATTTGCTCCGACCACTTCGAGCATCTGTATGGCGTAGGGCTCCCAGTCAGTGGCTAGTTGTAGTCGGCCACCATCGTGAAGCCGCGATGCGACGAGAGAGATAAACTCGGGCTGAACGAGTCGGCGTTTGTGGTGACGCTTTTTGTGCCACGGATCGGGAAAGAGAATCAGAATCTCATCGAGCGCCTTAGGCGTAATGAAGCGCTCGAGCACCTCAACGGCATCGTGACAAATTACTTTCACGTTCGACAGTTGTGATGCCTCGATTTCGAGCAGCAGGTGTCCGACGCCTGAGCGGTGCACCTCAACCCCGATAAAGTCGCGTTCTGGGTGAGCACGGGCGAGCCCAATCAGGTTCTCGCCGTTCCCGAAGCCTATTTCGAGGCTGCGTCGGGCTTTGCGTCCGAAGATTCGATCGAGATCGAAAGCGTCTCCGGAAGACGGCACTTCGATGCCATGCTTCGGCCATAACTCGGTCAGAGCCCGCTGCTGAGCCGCGGTGATACGACCCGCACGCAAAACAAAGCTGCGGATTTTTCGAAACGCGGGATTCGGGGTATCCAACTCGTCAGTCATCGCCCACATTATGGCATTCGTAGCCCATCAGGCTTGCACAGCGCCTGTCGCTATTGAGAAAGTGACGTCTTCCCCATTGACTCGTCACTGTCGAGGTTCTGCCCCCATGCCCGCCCAAATCCAAACCGAAGTCGTGAACTACCATGCCGCAGGGCACCATTTTGCGAGTTATGTTGCTCAAGACTCGGTCAAGACCGGTAAGCGGCCCGGTTTGATCGTGCTACCTGAGTGGTGGGGTCTTAACGACTATCTTCGTCGTCGCGCTCGTGAGCTTGCGGGGCTCGGGTTCGTAGCCATGGCGACCGATGTGTATGGTGATGGACGCGAGGCGGCCGACTCGACCGAGGCTGGCACTTTGATGAATGGACTCTTCGCCGACATCCCTTCACTCAGCGAACGCTTGCGTGCAGCGTATGAAGCTTTGCGTGCTCATCCGCTCGTCGACCCCGACAGAATCGGCGCGATGGGTTATTGCCTCGGCGGCGCGCTGTCGTTGCACATGGGGCGAATCGGACTTCCACTTCGCGGAGTCGTCAGTTTTCATGGCGCTTTGACTCGTGCGCATGAAGCCAAGAAAGGCGAATTCAAGCCCGCCGTGCTCATTTGTCATGGCGAGGCCGATGCGCTCGTTCCAGCCGATGATCAGGCCGCTTTCCGTAAAGAAATGGAATCACTCGGCGTCGATTATCAATTCAACGCCTATCCTGGTGCGAAGCATGGCTTCACGAACCCGGAAGCCACCGAAAAAGGCAAAAAGTACAACCTTCCTCTTGCCTACGATGAGCGAACCGATCGTCAGTCTTGGGAAGATATGAAGACGTTTTGGGCTAAGGTGTTCCGCTGAGCGCGCTGACTACTCATCGAAGCGCAAATGCTTGACGCTCTTGCCGTGGCGGCGGATGAGACGCAAGGCTTCGATGCCGATGCGAATATGCCTCTCAACGAACGACCCGGTGACCTGTCGGTCTGAAGCTTCTGTCTTCACGCCCTCGGGCACCATGGGTTGATCGCTTACGAGCAGCAAGGCACCCGAAGGTATCGAGTTGGCAAAACCTGCCGCAAAGATCGTCGCAGTCTCCATATCGATCGCCATACAGCGAGTCTTGCGCAGATATTCCTTGAACTCGTCATCGTGTTCCCAGACGCGACGGTTAGTTGTATAGACCGTACCGGTCCAGTAGTCGTAGTCGAGATCCCGAATCATCGTCGATACTGCGCGCTGCAGACTGAAGGCAGGGAGAGCCGGCACTTCTGGGAGAAGATAGTCGTCCGACGTGCCTTCTCCGCGAATCGCCGCGATCGGCAATATGAGATCGCCAATCTGATTTTTGCGCTTCAAGCCCCCGCACTTACCGAGAAGAAGCACGGCGCTTGGCGAAATGGCAGAGAGCAGATCCATCACGGTCGCAGCGTTTGCGCTGCCCATTCCGAAGTTGATCATTGTGATGCCGTCTGCCGTCGCGTTAGGCATCGGACGGTCTCGACCCAGAATTTCGGCGCCCGTTTGCCGAGCGAATAGCTCGAGATAATTGCTGAAGTTAGTCAGCAGCACGCATTTCCCGAAGGCCTCGAGCGGCGTTCCCGTATAACGGGGCAGCCAGTTATCGACGATTTCCTGCTTTGTCTTCATGCCCTTCAAGGTATCACGATCGCACTGGAATATAATCCACCGGACCCTGAATCCCCCGGAGCCCGATTGAGCGCCTCGTCCGTGACCTTCGACATGCAGCCCACGTTGGTCGGTGATCTACTGCAGATCAGGCCACTGAACCGGCAGGATTTCGATGCGTTGTACGAGGTGGCATCCGATCCACTGGTCTGGGAGCAGCATCCCGCCAAAGAGCGGTGGAAGCGCGAAGTGTTCTCAGAGCTTTTCGAGCGGCTGCTAGCCGGGGGCGGCGGCCTCGTTATTATCGAGCGGGCCAGTGGTGCCGTTATCGGCAGCTCCAGTTATTACGAGTACCGCTCCGCCGAACGAGACATCGTTGTCGGGTATACCTTTTTCGCCCGTCGCTGCTGGGGCGGACTCTATAACTCGGAATTAAAGTCGTTGATGCTCGCCCACGCGTTCCGCTTCGTTGATCGCGTATGGTTTCATGTCGGCACTGAAAATTGGCGATCTCAGCGCGCCATGAAAAAAGTCGGAGCTCGATTAAGTCATCGCGCCGTCCGAGAGAGCGGCGGAGTCGTTTCTGAGTTTCTGCACTACGTCATCGAGAAGCCGTGAAGTCATGAAACTTTGGACTTATCGATTTCGCTTTACGATCGACGATGCGTCATACCGCGTAGAAGTGGCCTCTGGAATAAAATCTGTCGAGAGCCGCCTCTATCTCGATCGCCAAGAGCTTACTCGCGATTTCACCGACGTTATGAGTGCCGGCGGCATGCGAAATCATCAGTTGAGTTTTTCGCTCCCCGACGGGCGTGCGATGGTAATCGAGGCCGGGTACATCGATTGGGTCCGCATCGGGATCGCGGTTCGCGTGAATGGTGTGCTCGTTCATGAGAGCCACCCTGGCAAGATCATTAAATTTCCAATGGTTTCCGGAAACAATCCAGAGGAAGAGGCGAAGCTTCAGGCGGAACAATCCGCGGCATGGAATCGAAACAAATACTCGATTTACGTCGACGTCGGTATCGGCATTTTGTTTTTTCTGATGGTCAAGTTGACCGACGACCTTCCTTTAGCAGCGCTCGTCACCGCAGGCGCGGGGCTCTCGGTCGTCGTCATTCAGCGCTTCGTCAAAGTCGATCTTTTAGGCGGTCTCGCCATGTTTGGCGTCGTGATGCTGCTGGTCTCCGCTGGCTTCTCGTGGTACTTCGATGATGACTGGGCCGTCAAAATGAAGAGCACGATTCTCGGAGTGATGGTCGCAACGCTGATGCTGAGCGATGCCTTGTTTAATCGAGGTCGCTACTTTGGCGGTCGATTACTGCGCTTCATGCCTCAGCCCATGGATGCCCGACGACTTGCAACGGGTATGGGCGTTCTAGGTCTTGTGATGGCCGGCATCAATTGGCTCTTTGCCGAGTTTACGAGTCGAGACACTTGGCTTTATTACACGAGCTTCGGTGATTTCATCCTGACGATGTTTCTCGTCCTTGCCGTCTTTCGTTACGCGAGCATTCGTTAGTTTCGCCAGGCGCTTCTGAGTAGCCCGGCTATTTTTCGACCGTCCCGCTCACGTAGGTACGAGAGGATGAACTCCTGACAAGAGTTCGTGGTGTCGACTGGCAGACCAAAACGCGCTACCAAGTTAGGCATTTCGCCGATCGAAGAGGGCAGCCCAGCCGATGTAATTTGGGCTGCCTGATGTAAGAGCGGTAGGGTTCCCGGAAGAAATCCACTGATATCCGAGAATTCGAGCACCGCCAGCCGCCGTCTAGCAATGTTTAAGAGTGCGCCGGTTGCGGCAATGACAAAATTTTGAGGTAGCGATAACCCGAGCATCAACTCTCGAGTGAGGTCGGATACGCTCGCAGGAGATTTTGCCGTTGCGGCCACAATGTTCAAAGAGGGCAATGCCGCAAGCACGACGCACTGCAAAACAAAACGACGCTTCATGAAGTGCACCCTCGATCATCCAAGAGGGATGGGGTGCTCAAAGTTTACGCGAGTAAGTCAGCCCTTCCAGGCTTTCTGCAGCAAGCCAACAGGTTTTCGTCCACCGCGCTCGCGCAGATATTCGAGAATGAAATCACTGAACTTGTTCGTAGACTCCGCGGGGAGCCCAAGCTTTTCCATCACCGCGGGCATGTCGCCCATTGATTTCGGCATGGCCGTCTTCACGACGTTAGTGGCTTGCTGAATTAATCGCTCCACTCCGGATATAAATGCGGAGATCTGAGCGAATTCGGATTCCGAGAGTCGCTCGCGGGCAACATGCAGTAAGGCACCGGTACCACCGACGGCCTTGTTGAGCGGTATCTCAAATGCAAAACCGAGCTCTCGGACGAGCTCGTCGATGCCGCCCGGAAGCTGAGCAGCGGCAGGCGGCCCGTTCAAAAGAACGGCGGGAGCGGCGATGGCCGCGGCACGGAGAAAATCGCGCCTTTTCATTGAGACCTGCCTTGAGGATGAAAAAATTTAACGGCTCAATGTTAGGCAGCATACAAATGAGCAAAGAAATTTTCAAAAATTATCAAAATATAGACATATTTTGACAACTTCTTTGATAACGCTTTTTGAGGGCCGATCTCCCTAAAACTAGGGGCACCGGCCGAACGCTCAGGGGAACTCGATCGATCCGCTTAGCCGGACGGCGGTATCGCCACCCACCCAAATGTCATCCCCGAGCCGCTCCACGTAGATTCGACCGCGACGCTTGAGCGCGGTCCCCTGCGATGCCACATACCGCGGCGGCGAGTGACCGGTCCTGATCAGCCACACCCCCAAGCCCGCGTTGAGGCTTCCGGTGACAGGGTCTTCCGGGACCCCGAGGCCGGGTACGAAAGCGCGGACTTCATAACCCGCCTCGGCACCTGACGGGTAGGGGCCGATGACCCCAAGCTTGAGGTCTCGAAGCAGGCTCATGTCTGGCTGAAGGGCGAGGACTTGATCAGCCGAACGGAGCATGACGGCACACCAGCCGGGGCCATTGTCGACCCACTGGTGCATCACGATATCGGTGCGCGGGAGCTTCAGCCCTGCGGCGATCGTCATGAGTGTCTGATCGTCGAGAAGACCGCTGCGACGAAGGGGCGGTGCGGCAAAGGCGAGTCGGGATCCTGCTTTACGAACCCTGACCAAGCCGATGCCACACTCTTGGATGATTTCTTCTTTGCGCGCTGGGGCGCCGCCACCGGCTAACCATGCGCAAGCGCTACCGAGCGTCGGATGACCTGCGAAGGGCAGCTCCCCACCCGGGGTGAAGATACGAACTCGATAATCCGCTTCGGCCGCTGTCGGTTTCATTAAGAAAGTCGTTTCGGACAAATTCGTCCAGCGAGCGAATGTCGCCATTTGCGCCCACGAGAGATCATCCGCGTCGTGAACGACGGCGAGCGGATTGCCTAAAAAAGCATCCGCTGAAAAAACATCTAATTGATGAAATCTCTTCGTCGCCCCCACATGGAGAATTTACCGCGATTTATGCCGCGCGTGAAAACTCGGTCGGTGTTGTAGTTAAATAAGACACCTGAGTTATCGTTTCCGAGGCTGCACCGTAATGCGAATTCCATGGCTCTTCTCCACCGCAGTCGTCACCCTTTTAGGAATGGGGCTCGGGGCGCCGACGAACGCAGCGAGTGAAGCGGCGAAAACCCGTACGATCGACGCGCAGTCGATCAGCTCCATCAAGCTCAAAGCCGGAGTGGGGAGCGTTCGCATCGAGTCTGGGAGCGGTGACACCCTCGAGGCTCGAGTCACCTTGCGTGCAAAGCGTACGACCGGCATTTTCAGTTCGCTGCCCGACGTCGAAAAGCTCGAAATTTCTGCCACCAGCCGGGGCGATCAATTGGAGCTCGGCGTAGACGAGAAAAATATTCAAGAAGATTGGGTACTGAGACTTCCGAACAAAAAAATGTCTGCGCTAGAAATCATGGTTGGCGTGGGAGATGTCAAAGTGCTCGCATCCGCCAAGCGCATTGAAGTAGACCTAGGCGTAGGCGATGCACACATCGATGTCGTCTCTGGAGCAATCACGATCAAAGTGGGCACGGGTGATGCACACATTAAAACCGCGCTGGCCAACGCGGGTGACATCAAAGGTGTCACCGGTGTCGGTAGTACGTCGCTTAAGGGACTGGAGGGCACCGTGAAAAGTAATGCCGTCGGCGGACGGGTGAGCGGAAAAGGCGGTGGTCAGCAGCCCATCGACGCAACGGTCGGCGTTGGCGATCTCTCTATCGAACTCGATGACAAGAACCTGCCGTGAGACAAGGGCCGGCATACTGGTTTCCGAGTAAGCGCTACGGTTGGGGATGGGGTTTGCCAACCTGCTGGCAGGGGTGGACCGTGTTCGGTGTCTATCTCGCACTCGTTCCACTTGGTTTTCTCATTTTTCCGCCCCATGAGCGTTTCGTGGAATTCATGGTGTTCACCCACGCGGTGACGCTGCTATTGATATTCATTTGCTGGTTGAAAGGGGAGCCACCTCGTTGGCGTTGGGGCGACTGAACTCGATAGTCAGCTCGTAGTTGCTGCAGGTTGCGCCGTGCTTCTAAAATGACTTCGACCCGTGCGGGCGTAGTTCAATGGTAGAACTGTAGCTTCCCAAGCTACTAACGTGGGTT
>JAFMKA010000039.1 GCA_017853175.1 Steroidobacteraceae bacterium
CCTTGAGCTTGTCGGAGACACGCTCCACTCGCTCGTTGGAGATCTGCGAAATGTGTACGAGGCCATCACGACCCGGAAGGATGGTGACGAAGGCGCCGAAATCCATGAGGCGCGCCACGCGGCCCTCGTAGATCCGACCCACTTCGACATCCGCCGTGATCAGCTCGATACGACGCTGAGCCTCACGACCCGCCGCGCCATTCACCGAGGCGATTTTGACCGTACCGTCGTTCTCGATATCGATGGTCGTCCCCGTCTCTTCGGTAATCTGACGGATGACCGCACCACCCTTACCGATGACGTCGCGGATTTTCTCCGGGTCGATCTTGAGCGTGATAATCGAGGGCGCCCACTCGGACATCGTCTCACGGGGCTTGGAGATGACCTTGTTCATCTCACCGAGGATGTGAAGACGTCCCGCCTTCGCTTGCTCAAGCGCAACCTTCATGATCTCTGGCGTGATGCCCTCGACCTTGATGTCCATTTGCAGCGTCGTGACACCGTCTTTAGTTCCAGCGACTTTGAAGTCCATGTCGCCGAGGTGATCTTCGTCACCCAGGATGTCCGTGAGAACTTTGTAGCGCTTGCCTTCGAGCACGAGACCCATCGCGACACCGGCGACGGGTGACTTGAGCGGAACGCCGGCGTCCATCATGGCGAGCGAGGCGCCGCACACGGAGGCCATCGACGAAGAGCCGTTCGACTCGAGAATCTCTGATACGACGCGAATGACGTACGGAAATTTTTCCATGTCCGGCATCACGGCCGACACACCACGACGCGCGAGGTTACCGTGACCGATTTCGCGGCGCTTCGGACCGGACATCATGCCCGTCTCACCCACCGAGAACGGCGGGAAGTTGTAATGCAGCATGAACGGCTCGCGATGCTCGCCTTCCGGCGCGTCGATGATCTGCGAGTCGCGACCCGTGCCGAGCGTCGTGACGACGAGGGCTTGGGTCTCACCGCGAGTGAACAGTGCGGAGCCATGGGTACGCGGCGTGACGCCCACCTTGATGGTGATGGGGCGCACGGTCACGGAATCGCGACCGTCGATACGCGGCTCACCGTTCAGGATTCGCTCGCGAACGATGTGGCTCTCGAGACGGAACAATTGGTCGTCCACCTGCTCGGCGGTATAGGCCGGCGACTCGCCTGCGGTCAGCTGTTCGATGACCGCCTTCTTGATTTCGCCGACGCGCGAGTAACGCGCCTGCTTCTCAGTGATGCGATACGCCTCCGACAGCGAAGCGTGCGCCGCGGCACGCACCGCGCCTTCGAGCTCAGCCGTGGCGGAGTTCGGCTTCCAGTCCCAGCGCGGCTTGCCGCACTCGACGACTAATTCGTTGATCGCCTTGATGGCGACCTGCATCTGCTCGTGACCGAACACGACCGACCCGAGCATCACTTCTTCGGTAAGGCAATTGGCCTCGGACTCAACCATCATCACGCCGTCTTTGGTGCCGGCCACGACGAGGTTAAGTTCGGACGTTTTGATTTCTTTGGCGGTCGGATTGAGGAGGTACTTACCGTCCTTATAACCCACTCGCGCGGCACCGATCGGGCCGTTGAACGGAACACCCGACAACGCGAGGGCTGCGGAGGCGCCCACCATTGCAGGAATATCGGCATCGATTTCCGGATCGATCGAGATGACCGTGGTCACGACCTGCACTTCGTTGTAGAAGCCATCCGGGAAGAGCGGGCGGATCGGTCGGTCGATCAGACGCGACGTCAGCGTCTCTTTTTCGGTGGGGCGACCTTCTCGCTTGAAGAACCCGCCCGGGATGCGACCCGCCGCGTAGAACTTCTCTTGGTAATTGACGGTAAGCGGGAAGAAATCGCGCCCCGGCGCGGCCTTCTTGGCAGCCACGGCCGTACACAACACGACCGTATCACCGAGCGACGCAACGACGGCGGCATCGGCCTGACGGGCCATTTCGCCCGTCTCGAGCGTCAACGTGTGGGAACCATACTGAAAGGACTTCTTAAATACCGGCACGGGAAACCTCGTGAAAAAATGCTGTAAGCGAAAAGGCCGCGCTCAGTGAGAGGCGCGGCCTTTACGGAAGGGACTGCTTAGCGGCGCAGTCCGAGACGCTCGACAACTTCCTGATACTTCTGAGGCTGGCTGGCCTTGAGGTAATCGAGGAGCTTTCGGCGCTGGTTGACCATCTTCACGAGACCGCGACGGGACGAGTGGTCCGAGGCATGCGCGGAAAAGTGCTGACCGAGTCCGGAAATCCGTTCGGAGAGCAGCGCGATCTGAACTTCGGGAGAGCCCGTGTCCTTGGCATCCCGGCGGAACTGCGCAACGACTCCGCTCTTTTTCTCTGTGCTAAGAGGCATTCTGAAAAACCCTTTTAAATCTTGATAGTTACGGTCGTGTTGAAGGCCGCGGATTGTACTCGCTGGCCTTTTCGGCCACAAGTCGCTTGGGACCGACCCGCCCTGGGGCCGCGATCCGCCCCAGACCCATGAATACGGACCCCGGCCCATGAAGTCTTACCGTTTCCCCTAGGGCGAACCGCAGCGCCTCAGGGGCGTCGACGACCTGGCCCTGACTCATCCGACGGGCGGCATCGGGCGTCAACGCGACGAGCCTCAAATGGCCGACGGCCTCGTCCAGGGTGACCCAAGGCAGTCCGATTCCTCGTGTGGATTCAACGCGCTCTAGCGTCACCAGCCGGTCGGGTGCAAAAGGCTGGACGCTCTCCCGTCGCAAGTCGGTGACGTGCCCCACGGTACCCAGGGCGACAGCGATGTCCTCCGCCAGCACCCGCACGTACGTCCCTTTTCCACAGACGACGCGGCAGTCGAGGCGGTTCGGCTCCAAACCGATCAACTCGAGCGATTCGATTCGGACCTTCCGTGCGGGTCGGTCGACGACTTCCCCGGCACGCGCAAGTCGATATAACGGGACGCCACCCTGCTTGATGGCCGAGTACATCGGTGGGATTTGCGACGTCTCGCCTACGAACCGTGCTAACACCAACTCGATGGCGTGGCGCTCCAACGCAGGCACGGGGCGCTCTTCGATGACCTCCCCCTCCCGATCGCCCGTGGTCGTTCGCTTGCCGAGCGAGATTTGAAAACGATAGACCTTGTCGCCTTCAAGGATTTCGCTGGCGAGCTTGGTGCCTTCGCCGATGCAGATCGGCAACATGCCCGTTGCAAGCGGATCCAGACTACCGACATGCCCCGCCTTGCTCGCGCCCAGCAGCCGACGGACGCGCAGTCCAGCAGCCGTCGAGGACAAACCCAAGGGCTTGTCGAGAAGCAGGATGCCGTCGGTCAACGGGAGTGGCCGCCGGAGGTCGGGTCGTCTTGATCGTCGCGCACGGCGTGATCGATCAGACGAGTGAGACGATCGGCGCGTTCGATGCTTTCGTCGTATTCGAAGTCGAGTCGCGGCGCGTGTCGCAAACCAAGCCGACGACCGACTTCACCCCGCAGAAACCCTGCGGCACGACGTAACCCCTCGCCGACCTCTTCTGGCGAATGGCGTTCACCGAAGGGGACGAAGAGCACACGGGCTGATCCCATGTCGGGAGACACCTGCACGGCGGTGATGGTGACCATTCCCACTCGAGGATCTTTGACCTCTCGAGACACGAGCTCAGCCACCACGCGCTGCAACTCGGACTCGACGCGCTGCTGACGGGCCTTACTGGTCACGAGATGAGCGGTTTATCGACGCCCGTCGATCAAGCGATCGCGCGCGCCACTTCGACGCGGGCAAAGCACTCGATCTGGTCGCCGACGCGAACGTCCTGATAGTTCTTGACGCCGATACCGCACTCGGTGCCCGCCCGAACCTCGCCGACGTCGTCCTTGAAACGTCGAAGGGATTCGAGCGCCCCCTCGAAGATGACGACGTTGTCGCGAAGCACGCGAATCGGATTGTTGCGCTTGACCGAGCCTTCGATGACGAGGCAGCCGGCGACAACGCCGAACTTACTCGAACGGAACACGTCGCGAACCTGCGCGGTACCGACGATCTGTTCTTTGATCTCGGGCGCGAGCAAGCCGCTCATGCGCTGTTTGATATCGTCAATGGCTTCGTAAATGATCGAGAAATAACGGATATCGATTCCCGTTTCTTTGACCGCTTCGCGCGCGCCGGAATCGGCGCGAACGTTGAAGCCGAGCACCATGGCCTTGGACGCTGCAGCGAGCTGCACGTCAGACGCCGTGATACCGCCGACGCCGCTTGCCACCACCTTGACCTGAACCTCATCGGTGGAGAGCTTGGTGAGAGAGTCACGCAAGGCTTCGGCGCTACCTTGGACGTCGGCCTTGATGACGACGCTGATGACACCCGCTTTTTCCTCGGCCATTTGCGAGAACACGTCACCGACGGCAGCGGCCTGCTTCGCCAACTTGACGTCGCGGAACTTACCTTGACGATAAAGCGCAACTTCGCGCGCCTTGCGCTCACTTTCGACTGCGAGCATTTCGTCACCGGCATTGGGTGCACCCGACAAACCGAGGACGAGCACCGGCATCGAGGGCTTAGCCTCCTCGACGCTCTTTCCGGTCTCATCGAACATGGCACGAACACGCCCAAATTCTTGGCCCGCGATGATGGGGTCACCGAGCTTGAGCGTGCCTTTCTTGACGAGAACCGTCGCCACAGCGCCACGTCCTTTTTCGACGCTCGCTTCGACGATGATGCCCGCCGCGAGGCCCGTCACCGGAGCCTTGAGCTCAAGCACCTCGGCCTGCAGCAGAATCGCATCGAGCAGTTGATCGATACCCTGCCCCGTGAAGGCCGACACGTTGACGAACATCGTGTCGCCACCCCACTCTTCAGGGATGACCTCCTGCTTGGAGAGTTCAGTTCGCACGCGATCGGGATCGGCTGTGCTCTTGTCGATTTTATTGACGGCCACCACGATCGGCACACCCGCCGCTCGCGCGTGCTGGATGGCTTCGATGGTTTGCGGCATCACGCCGTCATCTGCAGCCACCACGAGAATGACGACGTCCGTCGCCTTCGCACCGCGTGCGCGCATCGCCGTGAAGGCCGCGTGACCCGGAGTATCGAGGAAGGTGACGCCGCCCTTGTCGGTCTGTACGTGATACGCACCGATGTGCTGAGTGATGCCACCGGCCTCGCCGGACGCCACCTTGGTCTTTCTGATGTAGTCGAGCAACGAGGTTTTACCATGGTCGACGTGACCCATCACGGTCACGACCGGCGGCCTCGGAAGACTCTCGACTAATTCGCCTCCCGCACCCTGGATATCCGTCTCGAGCTGATTTTCTTTGAGGATCTTGGCGGTGTGCCCCATCTCTTCGACGACGAGCACAGCCGTATCCTGATCGATGGGTTGATTGATGGTCGCCATCACGCCCATGTTCATCATGGCCTTGATGACTTCCGTCGCCTTAACCGCCATTTTTTGAGCTAATTCTTGCGGCGTGATGGTCTCGCCAATCACGACCTCACGCACGACCGGAGCGGTCGGCAATTCGAATCCGTGACGCTGCTCCATACCCACCGGAGCCTTGCGTTCACGAATTTTTTTCTTTTTCTTAAGGCGCGAGCTCGCATCCGTACTGACGTGCAACTCGGCGCGACCGTAACGCGTGCGCTTATCGCGATCTGCGTCTCCGGCAGCCGCCTTGCCCGGGCGGGCATCGGCCGCTCGCGTCTCGACTACCGGCGGCGCCTTGGCGCGCCCCGACTTCTCGGACTCGCTTTGGTCGCGCTCGCGCTGCTCGGCCGCACGACGGGCCTCGTCTGCCGCACGCCGCGCTGCCGCTTCTTCTTCGATGCGACGACGATTTTCCGCCTCGAGACGCTCAGCCTCACGACGCTCGTGCTCCTGACGCTCGCGCTCGAGACGCGCCGCTTCTTCTGCCTCACGACGCTTGGATTCGGAGTCCTCGCCCTGAGCCTTAGCCTGCTCCTCGAGAACATCTCGTTTGACGTAGGTTCGCTTGACGCGCACCTCGACGTTGACTGTCCGAGCCCGCCCCGCGCCACCGGCGAGTTTGATCTCGCTTTGCTGCTTGCGCTGCAAGGTGATCTTGCGTGGAGCCGCCGCAGCGGCGCCGGCCTCTTCAGCCTGACCATGACTTCGACGCAGGTGAGTCAGCAACACGAGCTTCGCATCGTCACTGATGCGATCGTTCGGTCCACTGACTTCGATACCGGCTTGAGCCAGCTGAGTGATCAGCTTCTCGACCGGTACCTTGAGCACCTCGGCGAATTGGGCAACCGTTACATCAGCCATATCAGGTTCCTGTGGGGTCTACTCAACCGTGGCCCGGCGCGAACCAATGTTCGCGAGCCTTCATGATGAGCTTGCCAGCCTCGTCGGCCGTGAGCCCCTGAATATCCAAAAGATCATCGACAGCCTGCTCGGCGAGATCCTCGCGCGTACGAACGCCGCGACGCGCCAACGCCAGAGCGAGATCGGGCTGCATGCCCTCGAGCAGCAGAAGATCGTCGGCCGGCAATTGCGAATCGAGGCTTTCCTCGCTCGCGATAGCCTGAGTCAGCAATACGTCGCGTGCACGACTGCGTAGCTCTTTGACGATATCTTCGTTGAACTCTTCGATCGCGTTGAGCTCCGCTTGAGGCACGTACGCGATTTCTTCGACCGTCGAAAAACCCTCTTGAACGAGGATCGTCGCAACGTCTTCGTCTACGTCGAGCTGCTTCATGAAGTTTTCGACCAAGGCTCTCGCCTCGGACTCACTCTTCGCCTCAGCGTCAGACTCGGTCATCACGTTGAGTTCCCAACCCGTCAGCTGGCTCGCGAGTCGAATATTTTGACCGCCACGACCGATGGCTTGCGAGAGCTTCTCTTCGGAAACCGCGATGTCCATGCTGTGCGAGTCTTCGTCGACGACGATGGAGATGACCTCCGCCGGCGACATCGCATTGATCACGAACTGCGCGGGGTTTTCATCGAACGGAATGATATCGACGCGCTCACCGGCGATCTCGTTCGATACGGCCTGCACGCGCGAACCTCTCATGCCGACACACGCACCGACGGGATCGACACGCGGATCGTTGCTGCGCACGGCGATCTTGGCGCGAATACCCGGGTCACGCGCGGCGCCCAGAATTTGAATGAGACCCTGCCCGACTTCAGGCACCTCGAGCTTGAAGAGTTCGATCAGGAACTCCGGAGCCGACCGAGTCAGAAAGAGCTGCGGTCCTCGAGGCTCAGAGCGAACCTCTTTAAGAAACGCCTTGATGCGATCCTGCGGCTTCACCTGCTCGCGCATGATCATATCGGTACGGGAGACGAAGCCCTCGGCATTACCGCCCAGATCGACAAAAATGCCATTGCGATCTACGCGCTTGACGACTCCGCTAACCAACTGGCCCACGCGATCTTTATATGCATCAACGACCTGAGCACGCTCGGCCTCGCGCACTTTCTGCACGATGACCTGCTTCGCCTGCTGTGCCGCGATACGCCCGAACGACACCGACTCCATCGGCTCTTCGACGAAACCGCCGATCACCGCCTTCTTGTCGACATCGATCGCGTCCTCGAGTCGTAATTCGCGGTCGGGGACCTCAAGCTCCTTCGAGTCATCAGCGAACACCTTCCATCGACGGAACGTGTCGTAATCGCCCGTCTTTCGATTGATGGCGACGCGAACGTCCCACTCCTCGCCATGCTTTTTGCGAGTCGCCGAGGCGAGCGCCGCTTCGAGCGCTTCGAAGATGACTTCCTTGTCGACGCCTTTCTCGTTCGAGACGGCATCCACGACCATCATGATTTCCTTACTCATCGTCTTCTATCCCCTTGCACGCGAAACACCGACAGACCGCTCACGCGACGAGACGCGCTTTGCCGATCTCGGCGAATCCGATTCTCACGGGCTGCCCGTCCACCGTGACGATGCAGCCCGACTCGTCAACCTCCGAAAGATCACCCGTGTACCGACGGCGTCCTTCACGAGGCACCTTCAACTCCACCCAAACCCTAGCGCCGACGAATCGCCCGAAATGTGACGGCTTTCGCAGCACTCGATCAAAACCTGGCGACGAGACCTCGAGGTTGTAGGCTCCGCTGATCGGATCTTCTACATCGAGCAACGCCGACACCTCTCGGCTCACCGTCTCGCAATCTTCGACGCCGATGTGGCCACCCTTTTCGGGAGGCTGATCGATGAAGATCCGCAACACACCCGAGCGAGGCACCGACACCCATTCGATGTCGACCAGCTCGTAGCCCAGTCGCTCGATCAGAGGCTCGAGGAGCCCGATGAGCTTGTCGCGTATCGCTGCTGCAGTCGCCATCGTCCACATCCTTTACGGGAATGAAAAAGGGCCCCGAAGGCCCCTCCTTAGCAAACCCGCCCCGGCCAGGGGCCCAAAAAACAAAAGCCCCTCGGGGGGCTTTCGAAACAAGCACTTGGGTAGCCCCCCAACCCTGGGAAACCACCCTCCCTCACAGCCCGAGGAGCCGTAAGGGCCGCGAATTATAATGGAAACGCCCCCCGGGCGCCATGGGGCGCCCGGGGGGCGGGGTCAGGGCATCGATCCTGAGCTGGAGCCCGGACTCCCGAGCCATCGCGCCAGCCAATCATGGACCTCTTGATAAAAGAGCCGACTGTTATCCCCTCTGAGGATCCAGTGGTTCTCGTCGGGGAACACCACGAGCCGGCTAGGAACCTGTTGTCGCTGCAACACGGTCCAGTACTCCAACGAGTTATTGAGGGGAACCCGGAAGTCCCTTTCGCCCACGGTCACGAGAGTGGGCGTTTTGAAGACGGCGGCATAACGGATCGGATTTTGCTCGCGCCAGACGGGACCCTGGTCCCAAACCGGGCCTCCATTGTTCACCTCACGACCGTACACCGTATCGCTCGTACCCCACTGAGACTCGAGGTTGATCAGCCCCGCGTGACTGATGAGGCAGCGATAACGGGTGGTGGTCGCCTGCAACCAGTTGGCCAGATGCCCGCCGTAGCTCGCCCCGCCCGCACACTGGCGATTGCCGTCGATGAACGGGTAGTCGCGAATCGCAACATCCGCGGCCTCGTTGAGCTCGGCGCCCGGCGTACGCAGCGGATCGCCCTGAATAGTTTGAGCGAACGTCTCGCCGAAACCCGTCGATCCACTGTAATTAGTTAGCAACACCACGTAGCCCGGTTTGGCGAGCAAGTGGTAGTTCCAACGCGTCACCCATTGCTCGCGCCACATGGTGTGCGGCCCACCATGAATGACCACGAATAGCGGGTATTTCTTTGATGGGTCGAACCCGGGCGGAACCACCAGCATGTTGTGGATACGACGACCTTGACCGCTCGTGAACCAGAAATGCCGAGGCGGCTCCAAATCGAGCGTCCCAACCTTGGCGTCGTTGAACCGGGTCAGCGCAACATGGCTACCCCTCGCAAGATCGATCCGTACGACTTCCGGGGGGCGCGTCGAACTTTCAAAATTTGCCACTAACACCGGACGGCGAGACGCGGTCGCCACCGATAGGTTGGTATAGACGCCCGTTTTGATATCGAACGCGAGTCGCGGCTGACCGTCGATCAAACCCGTCTCGAAGACCTTTTCATGACCGGCCTCTTCGGCAAGGAAATAGACCGTCCGTGAATCGGGAGTAATCGCAAACGACGTGACGGATCGATCGATGCCGCGAGTGATTTCCCGGCCGCGCTGCAGGGTGACACTGCCCGATTTGGGCCCATCCCAGGCTAGCGCGACGAGTTCGCTCGGCATGTAGACCTTGTCGCTCTTTCGATCGATACCGACGAGCAAGGTCTTGCCGTCGGGCGAGAACGTCGGTTGTGACCACGAGTGATCATCGCCGCTCAGCTTGAGGGGCTCTCCTCCCTCGAGCGAGACATACCAAAGATTCGAGGACGTAAATCGAAACGCTGCCGTGTGTCGATCGGTGCTGGCGACGAAGACCACGCCTTTACCGTCGGGCGTCCAGGTGGCATCGAGGGAGTCCCCACCATCGCCGCCACGCCCCGCAAACCCCGGCTCGCGAACGAGCGCCGAGTCACGAAGTAATTCGCGTGGATCTCCCGCTGCCGAACCTGCCTCTGAGAGATCAAGGACGAGTAGCCGAGGCTTACGATCTTCGAGCCAACGATCCCAATTGCGAATCGGGAACCCGTCATAGATACGCGCATTCCATTTTCGGGCTTTGCGCTCCGCCTCGATCCGACGATTGTCGGCCTCGTTCTTCGCTCCCGGATAATCGGAGCTCGAGAACGCGATGCGCTTTCCGTCCGGCGAAAATTTAGGCGCCCTTGCACCGTTGACGAGTTGAGTGAGTCGCTGAGCCTCGCCGCCGGCACGGAGATCGAGCAGGTAAAGCTGTGCGGTGTCATCCCCCTCACGCTTCGCCGAAAACACGAGACGGGTTCCGTCAGGGCTCCATTCGACGCCACTCTCTCCGCCGGCCGTTCCAGTCAGCCGACGCGGCGCAGCCTTGGAGGGCATGTCAGTCGAGACGATCCATAGATCGGTAACTTGATCTTTTTCGCTATAGGCCGCCTCGGTCACCGAGAACACCGCCCAAGCTCCATCGGGACTCACCGACGGCGCACCAACGCGCTTCATGAGCCAAAGGTCTTCGTGGGTGATCGGCTGTTTGGCGGTCTCTGCCGAACCCCAGGCGGGAACAGCAATCCCGAGCAACACGGCACAGAGCAAGGGCTTCAGCATGGGAGCTCACCGACATCGAGAATAGATGCCGAGATTATGCCGCATGAATTGACGGCCTAGCGACGCTTCTTCCCGGGGCCCTTATTGGCCTTGACGAGCCGGATGTCGAGTCGTTGACCTCGGACCACCACCTCAGCCAAATGTTTGAGTACATGCTCGGGGATCGCCGCCGGGAGTCTCACGAAAGAATGATCATCGCGGATATCGATACCGTTGATTTCGCTACCGTGCAGATCACCCTCATGCGCGAGCGCACCGACGATATTGCCGGGCTGCACCCCGTGCCGTCTCCCGACCTCAAGTCGGAAAATCGCCTGAGAACCTTCGGGGCGTCGCGGCCTCGACGCTTTTCGCTCGATCGACTCTAGGTCACCCCGAGGCACATCACGCATCGGCTCCGGGCTACCTTCCGACTCTGCAGACCGTTTGGTGATGAAAAGCGCTCGGCCGGACTTGGCCATCGATGCGAGCGCCGCTGCGACATCGAAAACATCCGACCCACTTTCACGCACGAATTCCTCGATGACACCGCGATACGGCGCCAGATCTTGGGCACCGATCATCTCGCTCAACTCTTTTTTAAACTTCTCCGCTCGACGAGCGTTGACGTCCTGAATCGAGGGGAGATTCATCGGCTCGATGGGCTGTCGTGTCGCCCGCTCGATGATGCGCAGCATGTTTCGTTCGCGCGATGCGATGAACAGAATTGCCTCACCCGAACGCCCCGCCCGCCCAGTTCTACCGATGCGATGGACGTACGACTCGCTATCGTGAGGCACGTCGTAGTTGACGACGTGGGTGATGCGTTCGACATCGAGCCCACGGGCCGCGACGTCGGTTGCCACGACGATATCGATCTTTCCACTCTTCAGGGCCGCGATGGTGCGCTCGCGTTGCGCTTGAAGGATGTCACCGTTCAATGCTGCAGCAGCGAACCCGCGTGCCTCGAGCTTTTCGACAAGTTCGACCGTGGAATTCTTGGTTCTGGCGAAGACCAGCATCGCATCGAAGGGCTCGACCTCGAGAAGTCGAGTCAGCGCATCGAGCTTGTGCATTCCCGAAACGAGCCAATATCTTTGGCGGATATTGGCGGCGGTGGCCGTCTTAGACCGAACCGTGATCTCGCGCGGATCGCGAAGATGTTTCTGAGCGATGCGCTTGATCGGCCCGGGCAATGTCGCCGAAAACAAGGCCACCTGCCGCTCGGACGGCACGAGACTCAGGATATGGTCGATCGCATCGACGAAACCCATCTGCAACATCTCGTCGGCTTCATCGAGAACGACGGTGTCGATCGTTTGTAATTTCAGAGTGCCACGATCGAGATGGTCGATCACTCGCCCTGGTGTGGCCACGACCACGTGTACCCCGCGACGTAATGCATCGAGCTGAGGCTTGTAGCTTTGTCCGCCGTAAATCGGTAACACATGAAGCCCCGGCATATGGCTCGCATATTTTTGACAGGCCTCGGCCACCTGAATGGCGAGCTCGCGGGTCGGAACCAACACGAGTGCTTGCGGCTCACGACGCGCCACATCGATCTTGGCGAGCATCGGCAGCGCGAAAGCCGCTGTCTTACCGGTTCCGGTCTGCGCCTGACCGATGAGATCGTGACCCTCGAGGAGTGTCGGAATGGTCGCTTTCTGAATCGGCGACGGCGATTCGTAGCCCACTGACGCCAGCGCCGTGACCAACGATTTAGGAAGGCCAAGGTCGGCAAAAGTCAGATCGGACTGAGCGGAATCGTGTTGGGTCATGGCGAACTCGGAGGGGCATGGGAGCGGCCCTGAAACATCCGAGTCGCTTGAAAATTGGTAGCGGGGGTAGGATTTGAACCTACGACCTTCGGGTTATGAGCCCGACGAGCTGCCAGACTGCTCCACCCCGCACCAGTAAGGGCCGCGAAGTGTACAGGTCTCCGGCCCTGGGCTCAACCTCCAACCCTGAGCTCAGCTGAGCGCCCGGGCACAGAGCTCGATCAAGGCCTGCGGAACCACGCCGAGAACAACCACCGCCGCCGTGTTCAGCGCCAACGTCGCCTTCACGGCTCCATGACGCTCGGGGACTGGCAGATCTCCCGGTGCGTCGAAGTACAAAATCTTCACGACGCGCAGGTAATAGAACAGCCCGATCACCGAGACGATCGCTGCAAACACCACGAGCGCAAGATGGTTGGAATTCCACAGCGCCTCAAAGATCTGCAATTTCGCCAAGAACCCGACCGTCAAAGGGATGCCTGCGAGGGAAAACATCAACACCATCATGATGAATGCCAGCAGCGGGTCGCGTGAGTGCA
>JAFMKA010000012.1 GCA_017853175.1 Steroidobacteraceae bacterium
TCGGCAAGTTCGTCGGGGTAGGTGGCGCCTACGACGAGCAGGCAATTACCGCGAGTGTTCCATTCGGTGGCAACTTTCTCGGCGACGAGCTGATAAAGCTTACGTCCACCGACGTCGAGGTCTTGTAGTTCACGCGCACCTGCGTTGGAGGTACGACACAACACGACGACACCCTTGTCGGCATATTCGAGAAAGGGTTCGGCAGAGTCACGACCGAGGTAGGGGTTGATCGTGACCGCATCGGCTCCATAGCGCTCGAAAGCCTCGCGCGCATATTTCTCTGCCGTGCTCCCGATATCGCCGCGTTTGGAATCGAGGATGACCTGGATTCCCGGCGCTCTGTGGCGAATGTAGCGAATCGTCTCGAGCAACTGATCTTCGGCACCTACAGCAGCGTAGTGCGCGATCTGCGGTTTGTAGGCGCAGGCGAGATCTGCGGTCGCATCGATAATGGCGCGGTTGAACTCGAGAATAGCTTGTGGCCGCTGCCGCAGGTGGACTGGGAATTTCTCGACTTCAGGATCGAGACCGACACAGACCAGAGACTGCGTCGACGTCATCGCCGCATCGAGTCGTTGAAGAAACGTGGAGGCGCTCATGATGGGACGGCAGTTTAACCGTAGCCGCCGCTCGCAGGGGCGTTCGACTCAGGCGGGTTCGAGATTGGCGTACTGCAGCATTAGCCATTTGCTGCCCGCCCCTTCGAAATTGACCTGAACGCGCGCGTGAGGCCCCTGACCTTCGATATTGAGTACGACGCCCATACCAAATTTTGCGTGGCGTACCCGTGCACCCAGCCGAAGCCCCGGCGCCACCGGTTCACTGCGCAGGGCAGAGGGGCCGGAGGACCGAGGCGAGGGGTGAGCGCGGGCGATCGCCGCAGCATAGCCCTGACCGCCTTGAACTCGAGGACGTACTTCTTCGAGTAACTCTTCCGGGATTTCCTTGATGAACCGCGAGGGCTGCCCATAGCTGTCGATGCCATGAAGGCGACGTTGCTCAGCGTAGGTCAGAAAGAGTTGCTTCATGGCTCGTGTCGTACCCACATAGGCCAGACGTCTTTCCTCCTCTAGGGAGTCGAGATCGTTGAGCGAGCGTTGATGCGGGAAAAGACCGTCTTCGAGCCCCGCGAGAAAGACCAGCGGGAACTCGAGCCCCTTTGCCGTGTGCAGCGTCATCATCTGAATACAGTCTTCCCAGGCTTCGGCCTGACCCTCGCCCGACTCGAGCACCGCGTGTGCGAGAAACGCCTCGAGCGGCGGGAGATCTTCGCCGTCGACCCTCTCGGGCTCGAAGCCGCGGGCCGCGGAAACCAGTTCGAGCAGGTTCTCGGCCCGCGCTTCGCCGCGTTCCGCTTTTTCTTTACGGTGATGTTCGAGGAGACCGCTCGCATTGATAACCTGATCAACGATTTCGTGTAGCGCGAGGCCCCGCGTATCCTCGGCAAGCCGATCGATTAACTGGAGAAAGCCGTGAACGGAGGCGCTCGCTTTGGCGCCGAGTGCGCCTGACGTCGTGGTGGCGGCAGTCCAAAGGGAACTACCGGCCGCCCGGGCTTGTTCGCGCAAGGCATCGAGACTCTTTGCCCCGATTCCTCGGGTCGGCAGGTTGACGACGCGCTCGAACGACGTGTCATCGTGACGATTCGAAACGAGCCTGAGATAGGCAAGTGCATCTTTAATTTCCGCCCGCTCGAAGAATCGCAGCCCACCGTAGACTTTGTACGGAATGCGAGCCGATAAAAACACCTCTTCGAATACGCGAGACTGAGCGTTCGAACGATAAAGAATGGCGATATCGCGGCGATTTCCTCCGTGCGACGTCCAATCTTTGATGCGTTGCAGTACGAATTCGGCTTCGTCACGCTCGTTGAATGCCGCATACAACCTAATTGGCTCTCCGCGCGTTCCGCTCGTCCAGAGGTTTTTTCCGAGACGCCCGCTGTTGTTCGAGATGAGGGCATTTGCGGCATCGAGAATGGTGCCGGTCGATCGATAGTTCTGCTCGAGTTTGACGAGGCGTGCTTGCGGGAAATCGCGTCTGAACGTCTGCAGGTTTTCGACTCTCGCGCCGCGCCAGCGATAAATCGATTGGTCGTCATCGCCGACGGCGAAGGGCGCACCCTCTGAGCCGACGAGCAGTTTCATCCAGGCGTATTGGATGGTGTTCGTATCTTGAAACTCGTCAATGAGTACGTGTCGGAAGCGGCGACGGTAGTGGCCGAGCATCTCCGGGTTGTCCCGCCATAACTCGAATGCGCGTAGTAATAGCTCGGCAAAGTCGACGACACCCGCTCGCTGACACGCCTCTTCATAGTCTTGATACAACTTGATGAACTGGCGACGGGTCGGATCGTTACCGTCCTTCATCGCTTTGGGGCGCATGCCCTCGTCTTTGTTCTGGTTGATGAAGTACTGGATGTCCCGCGGGACCCAGCGCGTTTCATCGAGCGCCTGCGCTTTGAGAATTTTTTTGATCAGCCTCAGTTGATCGTCACCGTCGAGAATTTGGAATGTCTGGGGAAGATTTGCTTCCCGCCAGTGCAGGCGCAGCAGACGATGGGCGATTCCGTGAAACGTGCCGATCCAAAGTGCCGCGCCCGGCATCCCGAGCAAGGCCTCGATGCGCGCACGCATTTCGCCTGCGGCTTTGTTGGTGAACGTCACGGCCAGCACGCTGTGGGCCGATACCCCTTCTGCTTCGATGAGCCACGCGACACGATGCGTGAGCACACGCGTCTTGCCGCTACCTGCACCGGCAAGCACAAGCACAGGTCCGATCGGCGCCGTCACAGCTTCGCGCTGTGCGTCGTTGAGCGGATTGAGAATGGGCGAAACGTCCATGGTGACGGAAAATCTGACGACGATCGAAAAGAGGGTGGCGATTCTAGAGCGAATCGCCCGAGTGCTTAAGGGTTTTTGCCGAAATCTTTCGAGCGCATCTCTTCGATAAAGCCGATCAGCACAGACATCAGCGTCAACAACACGGGCCCGATGATCAGACCGACGCCACCGAAGGCTGCTGCGCCGCCGATCACACCCATGAACACCGCGAGTGTCGAGACGTGAGCGTGTTTCGACACCAGCAAGGGTCTCAAAAAGTTGTCGGAAATCGAGATTAAGGCGCCCCAGCTGAGCATGAACAATGCCGCGCCGGTGCGACCCGTACCAAGGAGCACCACGGCAGCGGGCGCCCAGACGAACGCTGTTCCGCCCGCGGGCAGTAACGAGAACAGTGCTGCGAGCACGCCGAATACGACGGGAGAGGGAAGCCCGGTCGCTGCAAAGCCGATCGCCGTCAGTGCGCCTTGGAACACGGCGGTGAGGCCAGAGCCGTACACCACGGCACGGGTCGTGTTCGCGATCAGCGCAAAAAGCTGTTCACGTCGCCCGTGATCGATGGGTAGCAGATGGGAGATGCGCGCCAGGAAGTGACGACCATCACGCAGCATGAAGAAGAGCAGGAATAACATCAGCAAAAAAGCCAAGATCGTATTGAGCGCTCCCAGCACCATTTGGCTGCCGAAGCTGGCGGCATAGCGCAGCAGGGTCTGGCCGAGCGTGACGAGGAAACCCGTGATCTCCGCTGGGTCGAGATCGAGGGTTTCGGTGAGCCAGGTCACGGCGCCGCCTACGACAGGATAGTCGTCGAGGCGACCGAAGAGCGATCCGTCGATCCGCCAATCGCTGTGCTGCATACCGTCGATCAGGGCGCGCCCTTGATCAATGAATTCGGCACCCAGTAAGAGCAGCGGTAGAAAAATGACCAATGGCGTGAGCAGTGTCAGCAGTGCGGCGGCGAGCGACGGCCTGTTTCCGAGTCGCAAGAGCAGTCGGTCTTGAAGCGGTGCGAGTAAAACGGTGAGCACGATCGACCAGGCAAGGGCGCCCCAGAAGGGCTGCAGTACCTGCCATACGGCGAAACCGAGGACGGCCGCACTCAGGACGAGAACGCTTCGTCGGTAAAACTCTGACATGCACATCACTATACTCAATTAGCACAATCCGGAGGTTTCGCCCGTGCTGTCCCTCAACATCAATCCCAAAGCTTTCGCATACGTCTTGATCAGCGTGACCGACATGGATCAGGCGCTTGATCTTTGGGTCTCGCGTTTTGGTATGGAGGTCGTCGTACGGCGGCGAGGCGATGATCCGGGCCTCTCGCGCCTGTGGGGTCTTGCAGAGGGCGATATCCTCGACCAAGCGTTGCTGGTCACGCCGGGTCGGAGACAGGGCGGTATCCATCTCGTGCGCTTTCGTCAGCCGGGCCCGGCTGTGCGCGAAGGCGCCGCACCAACCGACCTCGTGCCGAAGAGCGTCGATATCGCCGTGTACGATATTCAGTCTCGGTTTGCCGAGCTCGAAGCTGCAGGTTTCAAATTTCGCTCAAAGATTGGCCGCTTCGAAACCGACGGGATCGTCGTCCATGAAGTCCACATGAACGGTCCCGAGTTCGTGAACATCGTCTTCCTCGAGATGGAGGGCAAGCCCGAGCACGTTAGCGCTAAAGGTTACGGGGTAGCGCCGCAGGTGATCGCCACCACGCCCGACAATCTCGGCGAGAAAGCGTTTTTCGAGCAGGTTCTGGGTCTCGATGAGACCTCATACCATCGCTTCGCAGGGCCCGAAGTCGAACGCACTATAGGATTACCTCCGGGCGGGGCGCTCGATGTACGAATTTTCGGCGACTCGGACTACGACTACGGACGCCTCGAAATCGTCCAGTACGAAGGGGTTAAGAGCAAAGATCTTTACTCTCGTGCAACGCCTCCCGCTCGCGGTTTTTTGTCCGTGACGTTCTTCGTCAAAGATATCGACGGAGTACTCAGACGGGCGGCTTCACTGCAGCAATCACGCGGAGCGGGGGCCATGCGCGCACCGCCGCGCGATCATGGCGTGATCGACACTATTTTTGGCCAGGTACGTCTAGCGACTCTGATATCGCCAGCCGGGCTTGTAGTGCTACTCGTCGAGCAGCCGAAGGACTGACGCTCTACCAGCGATTACGCAGCTCGCGCAGTTTCAAAAAAATCTCACGGGGGCCTGGTCGGTCGGCGAGATCCGGAAAAACTTTACGTAGCCCCTCGATCACCGCTGGGTTTTGCAGTCTGAAAAACGTGTTGATGCGCCGTTCGTCGCCGAGCGTCGTGACGGGCGCTCGCGCGCCATCCAAATCTTGCACTCTCGCCAGTAGGGTCGCGGCATCGCGGTTATCCGGTTCGCGATCGAGGGTGAAGGCGAGGTTACGAACGAGATAGTCGTGTCCCGGATGGATACGGGTCGCGTCCGGCAGTGGCGCGAGCCGTTGTACGAACGTGTGGTAGAGCAGCTCCGGATCTCCCCCGTTGTGACAGTTGCCCGCGCCCGCATTGAATAATGTGTCGCCGCAAAGGAGCTCAGGTGGAACGTTGGATGATCTGCCCCGCATGAGCAGACACAGATGCGAGCGCGTATGGCCCGGCGTATCGAGACACTCGAGTTCTACGCTGCGGCCGACCCTGACCGTATCGCCATGAGAAAGACCGCGATCTAGGCCGGGGATGCGTCCGGCTGCTCCGACATGCGCGAGCACTCGTGCTCGGGTCGCGGCTCGAAGCGGCTCGTTACCGCCGATGTGATCGCCGTGCTCGTGGGTATTGAGGATCTGGGTGATGGTCCAACCACGGGCCCGAGCCGTGGCCGCGCACAACTGCCAGTCGAGGGGATCGACCGCGAGGGCCTCCCCGGTCTCGGTACAGGCGATGAGGTAGTGGTAGTTACGCCACGCATTCGCCGGCCAAAGGCGTTCGATGATCATATTTTGACAGTGAATTTTAACACGCATCTTTTCACATACTCCCGTGCTAGTCTGGGCTTGGGGGTCGGAGTGCGGCATCAATGTCGAGTTTTAACGGGTCCATGGACACGGCCCCGACGCCCGTGGCGGTTACGCCACCGTCGGCTTCCGTAAACCCCTTCGTCCACCGAGCTGCTTGGCAGGCTGCGCGCGATGCGTGCGCAGCAGACCCTGGCAAGTTTCATGGCGGTATCGCCAGTCGCGAAATTCATTGGTTCGAGCCCAAGGCCGGGCCGCAGGGCGCATGGATTACTCGCGACGCCGAAGGGCGTTGGCGAGGATTCGACGCTCGAACCGGCGAACCCGTCGAACCTTCCCTGCCTCAAAGTTATCTACCCTGGAGCCGCGGACTCGATGATTCCGAGGCGCCGTTCTATCGATGGTTCAGCGATGCCCTGACGAACGCGTGCTTCAATGAAGTCGATCGTCATGTCCTCGCCGGACATGGCGCCGAGGCGGCATTGTGGTTCGAGGGAGATCGTTGGGACCAGTCGCAAGATGGCGGACGCGGCGCTCCCGTCGTTTCTTATAGTGTCTCGCGCAAGCAGCTGATGCTCGAGGTGGCGCGGTGTGCACTCGCGCTGCGTCATCTTGGCCTCAAGGCAGGCGATCGCATCGCGATCAACATGCCGAATATTCCCGAGCAGATCTACTGGACCGAGGCCTGCAAGCGTCTCGGTATCGTCTACACGCCTGTGTTTGGTGGATTCAGCGATAAAACGCTATCGGATCGTATCCACAACGCAGGCGCTCGTATCGTCATCACGGCCGATGGTGGCTATCGGAACGCGCAAATTGTCGCGTTCAAAGAGGCGTATACCGACCCGGCTCTCGATGGTTATGTACCCGCTGAGACGGCGATCGCTGCGGTGACTCAAGCGCTCGAGTCTCTCGGTCTCGAAACACTGCACTCCAACGCGATTCTCGAGGGCGCACGCAAAGCCGTCGCCAATGAAATCACTCTCGAACGCTCGGATGTCATGCGCGGTGTCGGCCGAGCACTCGAGGGGATCTCCGGGCTTTCGCCGTCTGCCGCCAGTCGAATTCGTACAGCGATCGCCAGCGCCCTCGTGACAACTCCACCGCGAGTCGACACGGTCGTGGTCGTCAAACATGCGGGACAAGCCGACATCGTGTGGCGTCCGGAGCGAGATCGTTGGGCCCACGCGCTGACCGATGCTGCGATGCAAACGTTGTTGGAGGGTGCACGCAAGGCGGGTCATGCCGTTACCGATGAAGCGCAGTTATTGGCGCTCGATGATCGCGCCTTCGTCGCCGCGATCTGGGCGACGGTTCCTCCGGAGCCGCTCGACGCCGAATTCCCGATGTTCTTTATCTACACGTCGGGCTCGACCGGAAAACCCAAAGGCGTCGTGCATGTTCACGGCGGTTACGTCAGCGGGGTCGCCTATACCCTGCGTGTGGCATTTGACGCCCGCGCCGGAGACGTGATGTACGTGGTCGCTGATCCGGGCTGGATCACGGGACAGAGCTACATGATTTGCGGCGCTCTCACGACGCGCGTGACGACGGTGATTGCTGAAGGAGCGCCTGTTTTTCCGAGTGCCGGCCGCTTCGCGAGCATCATCGAGCGGTTGAAGGTCAATATATTCAAAGCCGGCGTGACCTTCCTCAAAACCGTGATGACTGATCCGCAGAACGTCGAGGACGTGCGTGCGTACTCGCGTGCAAGCCTGCGTGTTGCAACGTTTTGCGCCGAGCCCACTTCGCCGGTGGTTCAGCAGTTCGGTATGGAGCTCGTCACGCCTTGGTACACCAATTCGTATTGGGCGACGGAGCACGGCGGTATCGTGTGGACACACATGTTCGGCAATGCGGACTTCCCGCTGCGTGCCGATGCGCATACTTATCCGCTGCCGTGGATTATGGGCGATGTTTGGCTCGCCGATAGTGAGCCCGATGAGTCGGGCACGGTCGTTGCGCGCGCGGCAGATGCCGGCGAGAAGGGCGAAATCGTGATCGCGGCGCCGTTTCCGTATCTCTGCCGCACTATTTGGGGCGCGGAGGGAGACTTCAAAGTCGAGGGGCGTCGAGTCGTCCGTCAATGGCGTGGCGATTTCGAGCGGTACCGAAAAACGTATTGGACCCGCTGGAAGGGGCAGCTTGCCTACACGCAGGGCGACTTCGCAGTGAAGTACGCCGATGGCGGTTTCTCGTTGCATGGACGATCGGACGACGTGATCAACGTGTCGGGTCATCGACTCGGCACCGAAGAAATCGAAGGCGCAATCCTGCGCGATAAGCAGGTGAATCCGGACTCACCCGTCGGTAATGTCATCGTGGTCGGCGCACCGCACGCACAAAAAGGTTTGACACCGCTCGCGTTCGTCCGGCCCGCGCCCGGCCGCAAAATCACTGCTGAGGATCGTCGTCGTCTAATCGAGACCGTCCGACAGGAAAAAGGTCAGGTTGCGATTCCGGAAGACTTCGTCGAAGTCACGCAGTTCCCCGAGACTCGTAGCGGCAAATACATGCGACGCATGGTGCGCGCCCTCGTCGAAGGCCAGGAGGTCGGCGACACATCGACGCTGCGCAACCCCGAATCTATCGCCGAACTGCGCAGCGCGATTGCCGAGTGGCAAGCGCGCCAGAGAGTCGCGGACGAGCAGCAGCTTTTCGAAGACTTTCGTTATTTCAGAATTCATTACCACTCGCTCGCGGCGCCTTCGGTCGGCAAGCGACGCTCAAAAAAGACTGCGCTGCGCATTGCGGTCATCACGATCAACAACCCACCGGTGAACGCGCTCAACGAGCGCGCCCTCGACGAGCTCAACATCGTGATCGATCACGTTGCGCGGCGTGATGACGTCAAGGCCGTGGTGTTCACCGGGCAGGGAACCTCGGCATTCGTCGCCGGTGCCGATATTCGCCAGCTCTACGAAGACGTCCATACGCTCGACGAAGCCCTTCCGCTGCCGAACAACGCGCATCTCGCATTTCGCAAGATCGAGGCGATGGACAAACCTGCGATCGCGGCGATCAACGGCGTCGCACTCGGCGGCGGGATGGAATTCGCGATGGCGTGTCACGTGCGCGTTGCCGAGCCACTCGCCACCTTTGGACAACCTGAAGTTCGTCTCAATCTATTGCCGGGATACGGCGGCACACAAAGATTACCGAGACTGCTCGAGCAGGCGGGTCATCCGTCACCGCTCGTGCGTTCGCTCGAGATCATCATGGGCGGCAGAACGCTCGAGGCTGCAGAAGTTCAGGCCGATGGTTTACTGCACGCGTTGTCAGATGACAACGAAGACGTGTTGGCACTCGCGACACGACTCGCCCGCGAGTATGTCGCGGCGCCTGCGGGGCGCAATCTCGTCGCAAAGGCCTTTGCTGCGCGCCGAGCGGCGAATGCGGCTTGGCAATCTGCGGGGCGCGCCGATTTCGATGCCGCGCTAACGGATTCGGAAGTGCAGCGTTTGCTCGCGCAAGCGCGAGCCGTCGGGCGCGGCCCCACAGCCGAGCGGATTTTCGATGCCGTTAAGACGGGTTGGCATCAGGGCATCGGCGCGGGACTCGCTCGCGAGGCACAGTTATTTGCCGAGGCGATCGTCGATCCTCAAGGTGGAAAGGCGGGCATTCGAGCGTTCTTCGATAAGCAGAGCGCGCCGTTGCCGACGCGCCGCGCCGAAACACCCCGAACGGAACAGGTCGGAGATCTCGTCAAGCGAGGCGATTTGCTTCCGGTCGGCGCCGCATTTTTCCCTGGACTGACTCCGCTACCGAAATGGCAATACGGTCACGCTGTCGTCAAAGACGAACGAACCGGAGCGCCAGCTCACGGTCTTCCGAAGAACGCTGAGCGAGAGATCATCGTACCGGTGCCGACACCCGGCCCGAACGAAGCGCTCGTGTATGTGTTGGCGTCCGAGGTCAACTTCAATGATATCTGGGCGATCACCGGCATCCCGGTTTCGCCTTTTGATAATCACGATCTCGACTATCAAGTCACGGGCTCCGGCGGAGTCGCCCTCATTGCGGCGGTGGGCAGCGAGGTCAAGCGCGAAGGCCGATTGAAAGTCGGCGATCTCGTCACGGTGTATTCCGGACAAAGCGACTTGCTGTCTCCGCTCGCGGCCCGCGATCCGATGTATGCCGGATTTTCAATTCAAGGATATGAAACCGACACCGGTAGCCATCAACAGTTTCTGCTCGTGCAGGGACCTCAGTTGCATTCGCTACCCCCCGATCTCACGCTAGAAGCCGCCGGTTCGTACGTTCTCAATCTCGGTACGGTGGTTAGAGCCCTCTTCACCACCTTACAGATCGAAAGTGGCAAGACGCTGTTCGTCGAAGGTGCCGCGACGGGTACCGGATTCGAAGCGCTCAAGAGCGCTGCGCGTAATGGACTCACGAGCGTCGGCTTGGTGTCGAGTTCAGAGCGCGCGACATTCATTGCCGGACACGGCGCTGCAGGCGCCATCAATCGCCGCGATCCGCGTTGGGCGAAAGCGTTCACGGTCGTTCCTGAGAGTGCGGCAGACATTGCGGCATGGGAGCAGGCGGGCGAGCCCATTCTCGATGAAATGCGGCGACAGGCGGACGGTCGAC
Source organism: Steroidobacteraceae bacterium (assembly GCA_017853175.1). Lineage (GTDB taxonomy): Bacteria > Pseudomonadota > Gammaproteobacteria > Steroidobacterales > Steroidobacteraceae > UBA964. The sequence goes on from JAFMKA010000012.1 coordinate 10,408, forward strand.
TGGCGGACTATGTGGTGTCACATGCCGGGCAGGAGTCCTTCCCGCGTTCCTTCCAGTTGTTGGCCGAGAACGGCACGCTGACTTTCTACGGCGCGACGAGTGGTTACTGGTTCTCTTTCGTCGGCAAACAAGGCGCTGCGACACCCGAGGAGATGCTTCGTCGGGCGCGGTTGCGGGCCGGCGAAGCCGTACTGCTGTATTACGGAGTCGGCGCGCAAGATCTTCTCGACCCAGTCGGGCTCGAGGCGATCGAGGCTGTACGCAAGGCCGGTGGACGACTGGTCGTGGCGACGGCTACCGATGCTCAGAGAGAGTTCGTACAGTCGCTCGGTTACGGCGATGCCGTGCGCGGCGTCGTATCCATCGAGGAAATCCGTCGCAAGGAGGGTGCGGACTTCGATTGGCCATCGGCGCTTCCCGCCATGCCCGACTCAAAGAAAGATACGGTGCGTTTCAAAGAGGCCGTACGACAATTTCAGGATCGCACCATGAAGCCTTTTGGTGGTGCGATCGGACGATGGTTACGCTCTGCAGACAATCCGCGCGGCTATCCAGATCTCATTATCGAGCGTGCGGGGCATGATGCCCTCGCGGCCTCGACGTCACTAGTCAAACCGTTTACGGGCCGAGTGGTGTATTGCGAGTCGATGGCCGGCCGTCGCTATACGTTCTACGCACCGCAAGTCTGGATGCGGCAGCGACGAATCATCATGCCCACCGCCACGATTGCCGGAACGCATTTATGCAACGCGTTCGAAGTTGCCCGCATGAACGACATGATCGCAGCAGGGCAACTCGAGGTTAGCCCGCCGACCATCGTTCCGTGGAGCGAGCTACCTGCCGCTCACCAGTCGATGTGGGATAACACTCACGCTGGAGCGAATTACGTTGTTAACCATGCGCTGCCAAGGATCGGGTTGCGCTCGCGCGATGAACTTTTCCAGGAATGGGGAGCGGCTCGATGATCGTCAGGACGACCAAGATCAAAAAGACCAAGAAATCGAAGACCAAGACGGCTGTATCAAAAAAAACAGTCGCCAAGGCGAGCGCGCCCAAACTATCCGCGGCTAAAGCCAAACCGACGTCCAAGCGCGCGTCGACGAAAGTAACCGTTGCGGCTGCAAGACCCAGCCGTTCACGAGTGAAGCGACTCGCCGGAAAAGTGGCTCTCGTATCCGGCGCAGCCGGCAATATCGGCGAGGTGATCGTACGGCGCTATCTTGAAGAAGGTGCCCGCGTCGTAATGGTCGGACGAAATCGGGCGAAACTCGAGGCCGCGCGCGAGAAACTGCTTGCGACAACCGGTGCTCCTGCGAGTCACGCATACGTTCTCGATTTCGATGCCTCAGATTCTGGGCAGGCCCGATATGGCGTCGAAGCGACGATGCGTCACTTCGGTCGAATAGACATACTCGTCAATAATGCCGGCTCCGCCGGTCCGAAGGCGCCGATCGAAAAACTGCCTCTGTCGCGTGACGAGCTGGACAGCCAACGCGCGGCTGGCTCGACCGACACCGAGACCGTAGCCGACGCTGCCGGAAACTTACTCGGGCTAAGTTGGAACATGGTTCGAGCGACGGCGCCTCATCTGCAGGCTGGTGCGTCGATCATCAACGTCTCGACGATTTTCTCGCGAACCAAATATTTCGGGCGTGCAGCTTACGTTGTTCCGAAATCCGCGCTCAATGCGTTCTCGCGACAACTCGCGTTGCAGCTGGGTCAGCGGGGCATCCGAGTCAACACGGTATACCCAGGCCCCATCGAGAGTCAGCGCATTCGGACGGTGTTCAAGGCGATGGACCAGTTGCGCAAAGCGCCTGATGGGACGACGGCCAATGATTTCATCTCAACGATGGCACTGTCGCGAGCCGAGCCCGAGACGGGTGCGACGCATACTTTTCCGAGCGTCGAAGACGTTGCCAACACCATCGTTTTTCTCGGCAGCGATGAATCTCAAGCGTTCAGTGCCCAAGGGTTCGAAGTCACGAATGGCATGCAGGTCATGCAAGAGTCGCGATCGACTTGGGTATCGCGACCCGAACTTCGGACCGTGGATGGAACGGGCTCGACAGTGCTCGTGGCAGCCGGGGATCAGGTCGCCGATGCTCTGACCATCGCCCGTATCCAAGCGGGCTGTGGTGCCCGCGTTCTTTTAGGTCTCGGCACCGAAGAGGCGGTGCAAGCGGCTGTAGCCGCATTGCAAAACAGCGACGCCGATCGTCGCATCAAGCCCGTACTTTTCGATCGTCATCGTCCCGACACGTTGGCGAACTCGCTTGCATCGGTCGATCCCGCTCAAGCATTGCATGGCGCCGTGGTACTGCCGGCATTCGGTAACTGGCGTTTCAAGGCGCCGCTTTCTGAGGCCAGCGATGCGGATGTCGAAGCGTTTTTGAAGGGTGAACTTGCCGGCGCCATTGGTATCGCGAGAGAGCTCTCGCGCCTTTGGCACCGTCTTGCTCCGTCTGGCGTCAGCCCGCGGATCATTTTCATGTCGAATGGTAGCGACGAGGCGGGCGATACCTATGCCGACATCCTGCGCGCAGGAATCGAACAACTCGTCCGCGTCTGGCGCGACGAGAGTGAAACGCAGGTGAAATCCGGCGATCGTGCGGCGCTCGAATGGTCGAACCAAATTCTTCGCTGGTCGAATACGGAAGAGAACGGCTTGCTCTTCGCCGGCGCTCAGGCGGCTCGCTTGCTTTACACCAAGCGACGCGTTCCGCAGGTGAACCTTTATATGCCTGCCGCAATCGTCGATGCGACGGGTTCCACGCGTCCTAACTTCGGCTGGATCGAATCGCTCATGGGCTTGCACCTCGGCAAGTGCGTGCTGATCACGGGTGGCTCGGCGGGTATCGGAGGTCAGTTGGGGCGCTTACTCGCGATCTCCGGCGCACGAGTCATGCTCACGGCTCGTCGCGAAAATCAGCTGATCGATCTGCGTGACAGCATCGTTCGCGAGCTCGAAGAAATCGGCTACAACCGACCGCATGAACGAGTTCGCATTCTCGCCGACATCGATGTCGCCGATGAAAATGGACTCGTTAAATCGGTTGCCGCGACCCTCAAGGCCTTTGGCCGTATCGACTATCTGATCAACAACGCCGGGGTCGCGGGAGCCGAGCAGATGGCCGTCGATTTGCTGCCCGAAGACTGGCGCAACACGCTGCATGCCAATCTGGTGTCGAACTATTCCCTCATCGAAAAAGTCGTTCCGATGATGAAGCAGCAGGGGTCGGGCTACATCCTAAACGTCAGCTCTTACTTCGGCGGCGAGAAATACATCGCTGTGCCTTATCCGAACCGATCCGACTACGCCGTTTCTAAAGCGGGCCAGCGCGCCCTCGTCGAAAACCTCGCACGATTCGTGGGTCCAGAAATTCAGATCAATGCCATTGCGCCGGGGCCCGTCGAAGGCCAGCGTCTCAAGGGCAAGGATGGCAAAGCGGGGCTCTTCGATCGTAGGGCTAAGTTGATCCTCGAAAACAAACGTTTGAATCAGTTGCATGGTGCCGTGCTGAAGGCTCTCGCCGACGGCTCAACGATCGATGCCGTTCTTGGTGCGATGTGCTCCAACGACATCGGTTTATTGCAGTCACCCGAGGCACCCGCCGCTTTACGGGAGCTGAGCATCAAACTGAAATCGGAGGCTAATGGCTCCGAAGAGCCGACTCATTCGTCGTTGCACTTCTTGATGACGCGACCGATGGCGACTCGACTCGTCGCGCGTTTGCGTAATGGCTGCCTGATGCCGCAGGTTATTCATCATGATCTGGCTGAGCGATGGATTCTCGATCTACCCGTTCCGCCGGAGCCTTTCATCGACCCTGCGCGTATCGAGATCGAAGCCGAAAAAATTCGCACCGGTGTGATCGGCATGTTGCACCTCAATCGCATGCCCACCGAAACCGATGTCGCGCTCGCCACGGTGTTTTTCATGGCAGACCGAGCGATCTCGGGCGAAACCTTCGAACCGTCTGGCGGCTTGCAACAAGAACGTACGATCACCGAGCGCGAGCTTTTTGGCCGTGCCAAGCCTGAGCGTGTGCGACGGATGGAAGGCGAGACGATCTGGCTCATCGGCGAACATATGTCCGAACCACTCGCCGCGGCTGCGAAGTTATTTTTGGCGGAGGGCCACGTTGGCAGTATCGTAATGCTGACGCGCACGGCTGCTGCAGGGGATGCGATCAAGTTCTCACTCGGCCGCGCACTCGGGCACGACCGAATTTCATATCTTGCGGTCGGCGACGCGCTCGAAGAAGGCATGGACAACGCGTTCGCTAGTCACGGACCGCCGGCCGCCGTGGTGTCGACGCCATTCGCGCCGATTCCGCGTGCGCTGTTCGGCATTGAAGGTAAGGATCATCTCGCCGCGCCGGAATTTTCCGAACTCATCGAGATGAATCTAACCCATCATTTCCGAGTGGCGCGTAAGGTGTCTTTGTTCAAAGGAGCCCGACTCATTCTCACTTCGCCGGACGTACCCGCCGGAGGCACTCTGGCTCAGTTCGCGATGGCCAATTTCGTGAAGACCACGTTGCATGCATTCACCGCGACGCTGGGCGTCGAAAACGAGCGTCTACCGACTGCGGTGCCGGTGAACCAAGTCAATCTCACGCGACGCATGCGTAGCGAAGAGCCGAGAGATGCCGCCGAGCAAGCCGAGGAATATCAACGCTATGCTCATGCGGTGTTGTTGGCTGCCGCCCCCATCGTCGAGGCACAAGAGAGCCGGTATCGCGCTCGAATCTATCGAGGACTCGCCATCACGGTATGAAGATCGAAGTTGTTCCGGTTACTGCCTTCCAGCAGAACTGTAGCGTCGTATGGTGTGAGGACACGCGGCGTGCGGCAGTGGTTGATCCGGGCGGTGATCTCGATCGTGTTTTGGCAGCCGTCGAGCGGCATGGTCTGACGCTCGAGAAGATTCTCATCACCCATGCACATCTCGATCATGCCGGAGCGACGGCCGAACTGGCCCGCCGATATTCGCTACCGATCGAAGGGCCGCAGACGGACGATCAGTTCTGGATCGATCAGATGCCGGCGCAAGCCGAGATGTTCGGCTTTCCGCCCTCCGAGCGCTTCGCACCTGATCGCTGGCTGGTACAAGGGGACCGGGTCACCGTCGGTGAAGTCGAGTTCGAAGTGCTGCACTGTCCCGGACATACACCCGGGCACGTCGTGTTTTTCCAACGCATTTCACGGTTTGCCATCGTCGGTGACGTGATTTTTGCGGGCTCCATCGGCCGTACCGATTTTCCACGCGGCAACCATGATCAGCTGTTGCGCTCGATTCGTGAGAACTTGTTTCCGCTAGGCGACGACGTGACCTTTTTACCGGGTCACGGACCTACGTCCACCTTTGGTGCAGAACGGCGTAGCAATCCGTTCGTGGCAGATCGTCTGTTTTCAGATCGCGTGTAGTTGGGTGGTCGGCAGATAGTGATCGACCAGCAACGCGATGAACAGCCACATCAAGTATGAAATAGAAAACTTGAAGATCTTCATCGGTAGCTCGGCACGAGCTGTCAGCTTGAGCGCGAACGCGTAATACAGAAATCGTGCATTCAGCACGAGCACGGCGGCGAGATAGATCAGGCCGCTCATTCCCGATATCCAGGGCATCAAAGTCACGAGCACCAACAATACCGTGTAGAGCAATACCTGCAGGCGGGTATAGGGGATGCCGTGGGTCACGGGAAGCATCGGAATACCGGCCTTCGCATATTCATCACGACGGGCGATGGCGAGCGCCCAAAAGTGCGGCGGCGTCCAGATGAAGATGATGAGGAACAGCAATAGCGCGTTTGGCTCGATCGAGTTGGTGACAGCGGCCCAACCGAGTACGGGCGGAGCCGCTCCTGCTGCGCCACCGATGACGATATTTTGCGACGTCGCCCGCTTGAGGAATACGGTGTAGATCACGGCATAACCAATCAGCGAAGCGAAGGTGAGCACCGCCGTCAGTGGGTTTACGAGGAACCACAGGATGAGCATCGAAAGCACACCAAGTGAAAACGCAAACGTGAGCGCCTGAGAAGTTTTCAGCGTACCGGTTGCGAGTGGACGCTTCTGCGTACGCGCCATCTGCTCGTCGATTTTTTGATCGAGGACGTGGTTGATCGCCGCAGCACATCCTGAGGCGAGTGCGATGCCAAGATTTCCCCAAAGCAGCGCATCGAGAGGCGGTATGCCCGGGCTTGCGAGCAACGTCCCCACAATGGCGGTGAAGACGATGAGTGCGACAACCTTAGGTTTCGTGAGCTCGAGGTAGAGCTTCCACGTTGGGCGATTCGTAAGAGCGCTGGCAGGGGTCGACATCTCAGGCCTCGCGCAAGCGGCGGTTAAGGAGAATCATCGACATCAGCAACAACGCTGCTCCGGCGTTGTGTCCTGCCGCCAGCGATAGAGGGAACGCTTTGAGAATCATCAAAAAAGCGATGAGCAGCTGAACGCCCAGTGCTCCGATCGCCCAGTAGCCGGCTCGCCTCACGAGCGGAGTCGGAGCACGGCTGATGGCGAGCCATGCCGCGAACAACACGGCCAAGGTTGCGACGATAGCGCCCATTCGGTGAGTGAAATGAATGGCGACTCGCGCCGGGTGTTCGAGCACGCCTCCGGTGTAGTTGATGTCGAGCCCTCGCCAAAGTACGAATGCCTCGCCGAAATCCATGCCCTCGGGCCACCACTGCTGCTGGCACTTCGGCAGATCTGGGCAGGCTACCGCGGCGTAATTGCTGCTCGTCCAACCGCCGAGCATGATTTGGAAGGCAACGACGATCGTTGCGACTACGGCCATTCGACGTGCGCCATCGAGCGCAGAGATATGTGTAGCACCCGGCGTAGGCTCGACGATTCGGGTTCGGCGCCGCATATCGAGCCACAACCACAGCAGCAGTGAGAGAGTCGTGAGCCCACCGATCAGATGTAGAACGACCACGAGAGGTTTGACCAACCACCACACCGTGAAGGCTCCGAGTGCACCCTGCAACACCACGACGACGAGTAATCCGAGCGCCAAAGGAAGGCGGACCGGCCGTTCACGTCGGTAAGCGAGAGCAATCGCTGTGATGAGCACGATGATGAAGCCAAGGCTCGTCGCGGCATAACGATGGATCATTTCGCGCCAGGCTTTGCCGGAATCGTATTCCCACCCCGGAGAGTAGGACTCGATCTTCCCCTCATTGCGTTCCGCGCCGGCAGGCGTGACATGACCATAACAGCCCGGCCAGTCGGGACAGCCGAGACCCGCATCGGTCAGTCTCACCCAAGCACCGAGAACGATGACTACAAGACACAACGCCACGCCGAGTAAGGCGAGTCGTCGAACGGCAACGGCACCCGAAGGAATGGAAGCATGGGTAGACATAGATGATCAGCCGATGTGTGAAAGCTTGAGAAGTTTTTCGAGGTCTTGCAGCAGACCCTTCGGGTTCTGACGCGAATCGAATCGCATCATGAGGTTGCCGAGCGGATCGACGATGAAAATGTAAGGCGTGACTCCTGCGGCATCACGCGGAAATTGAGTCAGCCACGCCTGCGCTTGGTCGCCAGAGACCTGTAGGGTTTCGAGTCCCGGATGCTCGGCCGTCAAAAACGCCGAATCACAGCAATTGCTCTCGGCGATGAACACGCGCTGTACGCGGTCCATATCTTCGGCGAGCAAGAGACGAGTCTGACGGATGGTCCAAAGAGCCTGTCGGCAGGTCTCGTCACAACGTCCGTCATCGATGTAGAGCAGCGTCCACTTGCCGCGGAATAAATTTTCCTTCGCCGTAGAACCACCGAGAGTGGTGAGCTCGTATTGCGCGAGGGGTCTGGCGGGCGAGATCAGTTCGCCGTGATTCGTGCTGCCCGCAGGTCGCCAACCTCCCGAGTAATACAGCCAGAAGGCGCCCATCAGTGGAATGAAGAACAGGGCCGCAAGCCCGATCAGCGCTCCCCGACCGGAGTTCTGAGTGTGAACCTTAGGAGTCTCAGTCGTCATTCTGCATCCCGTTTCTTTAAATTCATGACCACGAATAACACCAGCAGCAGTACGGCAAAACTCCACCACTGAATCGCATAAGACCAGTTTTGTTCTGGTCCTTTGACGAAGGGCTTCCAGTCACGCCGATAACCGTTGGGTGCCGAAGCATCGAGCAACACCACCCTTGTCTCAAGACGTCCTTCGTCGACCCCCAGCGCGCGGGCGAGTTCCGCGGGCAGCGGAAATGCCGTCACGCGAGGCCAGCTTCCTGAAACGGCCGGTGCCGCCCGGCCTCCTGCCAGTCCTGCCGCAGGCAGTTCGTCGAGTCTGCCAGCGACGGTCACCCGATCATCGACCGATGGCAAATCCACATCGGGTAGACGATCGCGGTAACCCTCGAAAGGCAACCATCCCCGATTCACCAACAGCACGCGTCCATCGTCGAGCTGCAGTGGCGTCATCACTTCGTAACCGGCTCGTCCGTCGCGTGTGCGATTATCGAGCAGAAACTGGCGAGAGCTGTCCCATGCTCCGCTCACTTCAACGCGCGAGTAGCGCGGCAGATCGGTCGTCGCCTTCGAGCCGAGTGCGACAGCGTGATCAGCGCCCATCGTGAACTCTTCACTCAGGCGCTGCTTGAACTCCGCACGGCCCCATTGCCAACGGCCGAGGCTGATGAAGAGAACTAAAAGCAGCAGGGTGATGACAGTCATCAGCCACGACGGAGAAAAAACCCTGCGGCCGACGGCGATTCTGAGCGGCACGGTCTTATAATAACGGTTGTGGAACTCTTTCGGCTCCTTGTTGGCATCGTGATGCTGGGCATCGTTATCAGCCTAGGCTCGGCCTTGTTCCATCTCATGACCGATAAAGGTGATTCCAAGAAAATGGTCAGAGCGCTGACGGTCCGCGTGGGCTTGTCGGTGGGTCTCTTCCTGCTACTCATGGCAGCGTGGGCCGCTGGCTTGATCCAGCCGCTCGGCGCCGGACGCTAAAAAGCAAACGGGCCGGTTACCCGGCCCGTCGCATCATCTTAAGGGGTGGCAGTCGCCACCTGAGTCATCAGACCCAGTAGACGAACACGAACAGTCCCAGCCAGACCACGTCAACGAAGTGCCAGTACCACGCGACGGCCTCGAAGCCGAAGTGTCGCTGCGGCGTGAAGTGACCCTTCATAGTTCGGAACCAGATGACGAGCAACATGATGGCACCGAGCGTCACGTGTACGCCGTGGAAGCCCGTCAGCATGAAGAACGTCGATCCGTAGATGCCTGTGGACAGCGTGAGTCCGAGTTCCGTGTAGGCGTGAATGTATTCCTCGGCCTGCAGTCCTACGAACAAAAAGCCCAATAAGAAGGTTGCCGCGAGGAAAATATTGAGAATCTTGCGATTGCCCTCTTTGAGCGCATGGTGCGCGATGGTGATCGTGACACCCGAGAGCAGCAAGATCGCCGTGTTGATGGCAGGCAGCCCGAAAGCCGGAATGGTTTCGAAAGAACCATCGTCACGCGGGCCGAGGGCCGCCGGGCCGTTCGTCGGCCAAGTGGCGGTGTAATCCTGGAACAGCAGCAACTTGTTGAAGATCTTCACGCCTTCACCGCCGATCCAGGGAACCGACAGTTGTCGCGCATAAAAGAGTGCGCCGAAGAAGGCAGCGAAGAACATCACTTCAGAGAAGATGAACCACATCATTCCCATTCGGAATGACTTGTCGACCTGCATGTTGTACATGCCGCGCTGATGCTCGTTGATGACGACAGCAAACCAGCCGACGAAGAGCGCGATCAGCATGACCACACCGGTGGCGAACACCCAAGGCCCGTACCACTCGTTGAGCCAGCCACACAGTCCGATCATGAACACGAACAGCGTTGCCGAACCGTAGATCGGCCAGGGGCTTTCGTGAGGAACGTAATACTTATCGGCAGCGTGTTCTGTGGCGTTGGCCATATGGTATTTCCTAGTTCAGCGCGGCGACCCGCGTCGAGTTATCGTAAAAAACGTAAGACAAAGTGACCCGATCGATGCTCTTGGGTAGGTTCGGGTCGATCACGAAGCGCACCGGCATGACGCGCTCTTCGTCTTTCGCGAAATTCTGCGGAACGAAGCAGAAGCATTCCGTCTTACGAAAGAACGCAGTCGCTTTACCGGGCGCGACACTCGGGATCGCTTGTGCGACCGTATCGCGTCCCGTCAGGTTTCGGGCGACATAATCGATTTCATACAACCGACCCGGAGTCACCTTCATTTCGGCGGTGACCGGGTGAAACTCCCAGCTGCCGACGGTCGGCAGATCTGCAACGAATTCGACGGTGACCTGTCGCGACTCGTCGTACTCGACTGACTGCACATTGGAGGCGCGCAGCAGATCTTTGGGATTGCCAACACCGGTGATGTCGCAGATCACGTCGTAGAGCGGAACCAAAGCAAATCCGAACGCGAAGGCACCCGCTGCGAATCCGAGCAAGCGCAACGTCAGACGACGATTGCTTTGATCGCGCGACTCGCTCATTGCCTAAAGCCCAGAAGCGACATCAGGATAAATGCCAGATAGAACCCGAACGCGACGAGGCCGAGCACGATCGCTGAGCGTTTCACTCGGCGAGCGCGTTCGGCGTCGTTGGCGTTGGGCTCCATCGCGTAGCGTCCGTGACGACTCAGTGCATCGCGCCTTGCGAGATGACGGCACGAGACGGCGGCGTCTCCCAGCTGTGGTAAGGCGCTGGCGTCGGCAGCTCCCACTCGAGGCCGTGAGCACCTTCCCACGGACGATCAGCTGCTTTCTCACCCGATCGCACCGCGCTCCAGATGACATAGACGAAGAGCAGCTGAGAGAAACCGAAGATGAAGGCGCCGATGGACGACACCATGTTCCAGTCGGCGAACTGCGTCGAGTAGTCGGGAATACGACGAGGCATACCGGCAAGCCCCAGGAAGTGCTGCGGGAAGAACAGCACGTTCACGCCGATCGTCGACAGCCAGAAGTGCAGCTTGCCGACCTTTTCGTTGTACATGCGACCCGACCACTTGGGCAGCCAGTAGTACACGCCCGCCATGATGGCGAAGACTGCGCCAGGAACCAGCACGTAGTGGAAGTGAGCCACGACGAAGTAGCTGTCGTGATACTGGAAGTCCGCCGGGACGATGGCGAGCATCAGGCCCGAGAAACCACCAATCGTGAACAAGAAGAGGAAGGCGATCGAGAACAGCATCGGCGTCTCGAAGCTGATCGAGCCTTTCCACATCGTCGCGCACCAGTTGAACACTTTCACGCCGGTGGGGACTGCGATGAGCATGGTCGACAGCATGAAGAACAGCTGCCCCGCGAGCGGCATACCGACGGTGAACATGTGGTGCGCCCAGACGATGAACGAGAGGAACGCGATCGACGCGGAGGCGTAGACCATCGACTCATAGCCGAACAGCGGCTTGCGCGAGAACGTCGGAATGATTTCCGAAACGACACCGAAGGCCGGCAGGATGAGGATGTACACCTCGGGGTGTCCGAAGAACCAGAAGATGTGCTGGAACATCACCGGGTCACCGCCACCCGAGGCGGCGAAGAAGCTCGTACCGAAGAAATAGTCGGTGAGCAGCATGGTGACCGCGCCCGCGAGCACCGGCATGACGGCGATCAGCAGGTACGCCGTGATCAGCCACGTCCAGCAGAAGAGCGGCATGTTGAGCAGACCCATTCCCGGGGCGCGCATATTGAGAATGGTGACGACGACGTTGATCGCGCCGAGGATCGACGAGATACCCATGAGGTGAATCGCGAAGATCGTGAGCGGGAAGCTGTCACCGGCCTGCAGAGAGAGAGGCGGATAAAGCGTCCAGCCGCCTGCGGGAGCGCCACCCGGCACGAACAGCGTGAGCAGCAGCAGCGTGAAGGCGAACGGGAGCAGCCAGAAGCTGAAGTTGTTGAGTCGCGGCAGCGCCATATCCGGCGCGCCCACTTGCATCGGCACCATCCAGTTGGCGAGCCCTGTCCATGCCGGCATCACAGCGCCGAAGATCATCAGCAGCGCGTGCATCGTCGTCATGGAATTGAAGAAACCCGGATCGACGAACTGCAAGCCCGGCTGGAAGAGTTCCGCGCGAATGACGAGAGCCATGGCGCCGCCCATGAAGAACATCGCGCAAGCGAACACGAGGTACATCGTGCCGATGTCCTTATGGTTCGTGGCGAAGAGCCAGCGCTTGAGGCCGTGCGGCTTGTGATCGTGGTGATCGTGAGCGTGATCGTGGGTCGCGGTATTGGCCATGATGTTCGTGCTCTCTCGAATTGAATCTGGTGTTGAATTCTTTGGTTAGTCGTCGACGATTCAGCCGCGGGGCGCAGCAGGAAGTGCCGCAACGGTGGGCGCGGCGTCAGCAGCCGGTTCGCTCGTCGTATCGGCAGGCGCCGCAGCACCGGGTTTTTGCGCGGCAAGCCACGCGCGGTATTCGTCCTTCGTGACGACCTTCACGACGATCGGCATGAAGCCGTGATCACGTCCGCAGAGCTCTGCGCACTGGCCACGGTAGAGACCGGTCTTACCCTTCTCGACCTTGAACCAAAGTTCGTTGACGTTGCCCGGGATCGCATCCTTCTTCATGCCGAAGGCTGGAACCCACCAGGCGTGGATGACGTCTTGCGCAGTCAGCAGCACGCGGACTTTGGTGTCTTCGGGAACGACGAGCGGGTTGTCGACATCGAGCAAGTAGTTTTCGACGGATTCGGGATTGACGCCCGACTTGAGTTGGCGCGCTTCGTCACTCGCGCGAGCGAGGGAGGAGAAAAACTTTACGTCTTCGCCGAGGTAGTCGTAGTGCCACTTCCACTGGTAGCCCGTCACCTTGATGCTGATCTCGGTGTTGCGCGTGTCTTCGATCGCGATGAGCGTACGGGCGGCGGGAATCGCCATGATCACGAGGATGACGACCGGAATCACCGTCCAGATGATTTCGGCCTTCGTGCTATGGGTCATGGTGGTGTCGGGCTTCGCACCCTGCGATTTACGGAATGCGACGAGCGACCAGATCATCCAGCCAAAAACAAACACGCCAATGGCCACGCACCACCAGAAGATCGTCATGTGCAGCGAGTGGATTTCTTTGGACAACTCGGTGACACCGACCGTCATGTTCACGTTGCCCCATTCGGCATGGGCAGCGAGCGGGGCGAGACCGCCCAGGATCGCGAAGGCGGCGGCGGCAAGGGCAGAGCGAGCGTGTCTGGTCATGGCTTATCCAATGGGTCGATCAAAACACCAAAAAACGCGCCAGCCCTGAAGCGTGCCGGTTAAGCCGGACCACCCTGGGCGGGCAATGGCGGGGATTCTGCTATTCGGCCAATCAAGCGACGAAGCCGCTTGGCGAGACTGAGCCGCTCCTGCTCATTGAGGAACTGCCCAACCTCGAGGCCGCGACCATGCGACTCGACGGTCAGTCGACTCGGATGCAGCGGTGAACCCCCAGCGCGAATTCTAACTTGCGCCCAGTGTCGCGGGAACTCGACACGCTGCCGAGTGGGGGGAGACACGTCCTCGATCGTGACGACCTCATCGGACACGATGATCGTCTGCCGCTGATGCCGTCTCGCCATACTGACCCGCAATGCCCAGCCCACCAGCGCGAGCTCTAGGCCTGCAAAGGGCAACACGAGCCAGAACCCCATTATCGAGAGGGGGAGCGCGATCGACAGCGAAGCCACACAGACGCTGGCAAAAAACCATCGAGCTCCGCGGGGTGACAGTGAGCAATGCGGGGCGATTTCTATGCGGGCTTCGGGCTCTGGCATGAATCGGGCACCTCAGACAGGCATCGGGATGCTATCGATCAACTAAACTTCAACCAATACAGTCAGTTAGGAGGACTCAGAGTCTTCCCAGATTCATCCACCAGGCGGTCAAAAAGCTGCTGACCGAGGTCGAGGCGCTGCGTCTCGTCGGCACCGAAAGGGAAAATCGCAAGGGGCGGTGCGCCAAGTAGCGACTCTAAAGTCGACACATTATCTTGCCATCGAGCCATCAGGGGATCGATGCGGTTCCCGACCCAACCGGCCAACACGAGTCCGGAAAGCCTGATCGACTCGGCGCTTAGTACCGCATGATTGAGACATCCCAAACGTAAACCGACGACCAGAACCACCGGCAGACCGATCGCGCAGGCGAGGTCCGCCATGCTGCGATGGGGGTCGAGGGGTGCCCGCCAACCGCCGGCTCCCTCGACCACCAGACAGTCGCATTCTGTTGCACGAGACCGCGCAAGCGTGGCGATCCGTTGAACATCGATCGTCACACCCACCTCCGCCGCCGCAAGATGCGGCGAGATCGGTGGTTCAAAACAGTACGGGTTCGTCGCGTAGTAGTCACTCTCCCCGGCTGCGGTCATCAGTGCCAACGCGTCGTCGTTGCGCAGACCTTCGGTTGTGCGACGCGCGCCCGACGCCACAGGTTTCATCACGCCGGCTTTCAAACCCCGACGGCGTACCGCAGCGGCCAACGCGGTCGACACGAAGGTCTTGCCGATCTCTGTATCCGTGCCCGTGACGAACACGCCTATCGAGGGGCGACTCATCGACGTGTCCTCTTCGGAAAAGGAACGACGACTTCGCCCTCGTTCGGCGCATGCTGCGAAGAGCCTGCGAACGCTGCAACGTGAATGACTTCTCCGCGCTCGTCTGCATAGCGATCGATGTCGAGCACGGGTTCCACGAAACCCGCGCGCATCAACGCACTGCCCAAATCATGAATATCCGCCTGACCCGGTGATGACATCGCGCTCGGCGTCATACAAAGAAAAAGGCCGCCGGATACCAGTACTCGACGAATTTCACGGAGTGACGCGTCGAGTGCGTCAACGCCCGGCGACCAGTCGTGGGCGATCACCAAGTCGACACTGTGATCTGGAAGAGATATCTGGTGTGCGGGACAGTCAAGATATTCCACGTTCGGCGGACGCCGAAACAAGCGACTCATGACCGATGAACTCGCAGTGCCCGTACTTTCGGGCGCGCCGGTCGAGACCAGTCGCACCCGCGGAAATTTTTGACGGAGCGCGCCATGCGCACCATTCGCTCGTCCAGCGACATCGACGACGACTTTCGGCGTCAGCGAAAAATGATCCAATCGATTCAGCAGCTCGACATGGGCGGGCTCGTTCATGTCGCTGCCTCCAACGCCGAAAGCAATCTATCGACTTCTGACTCGCTATGCGACGCCGAAAGTGTGATTCGAAGTCTCGCCGTACCGTGAGGGACCGTCGGCGGTCTGATCGCGGTGACGCGGAACCCCGCCGCTGCGAGTTTCGCGCTCGCTGCGAGCGCCTCCTCCGCCTGGCCGAGAATCATCGGTTGAATCGGTGTAGCCGACTCCATCAGGCGAAGACCGCGAGCCTTCGCGCCAGCACGAAATCTCATGATCAATGAATTCAGGTGCTCGCGTCGCCACGTTTCCTTTTGAACGATCGCGAGCGACATCCGTGTGGCAGCCGCAACGGCGGGAGGGAGTGCGGTGGTGTAAATGTAACTCCGCGCACGTTGCACGAGCAGCTCGATGACGTTCGAGTCCCCAGCGACGAACGCCCCGAACGTTCCGAACGCTTTGCCGAAAGTCCCCACGAGCACCGGAACCTCGCGAGGGCTTAAGCCAAAGAGCTCGCAACTTCCCCGTCCCGTCCTTCCGATCACGCCGATTCCGTGTGCATCGTCCACGACGAGCCAGCCCTGATATTCACGTATCGCTGTGGCAAGGGCCGGAAGAGGGGCCAGATCTCCGTCCATGCTGAATACGCCGTCGGTAATGACGAATGTACCGCCGCCCGCTTCGATGACGCCCGGCGCATAGCGATCAAGCAGCGAGCGTGCTGCGGCCGCATCGCCGTGCGGGTATCGAAGGTTAGATGTACTTCGAACGAGTCGTGCCGCATCGATCAGGGAGGCATGGTTGAGTTCGTCGGCTACGAGCAGATCGCGACGATCGGCCAGCGCCGACAGCACGCCGAGGTTTGCCATGTAGCCGGTCGAGAACACCAGCGCGCGTTCGCGTCCGGTGAAGTCTGCGAGTTCGCGTTCGAGTGCGTCATGTTCGGCCGTGTGTCCGCTGACGAGATGGGACGCGCCCGCACCCGCTCCGAACTGGCGAGCAGCGTCCGCCATGGCACTTGCGACCCGCTCGTCGTTAGCGAGGCCCAGATAGTCATTACTACAAAAATTGACTCGACCGTCCGGAGCGAGTTCGCGTCGTCGACGGAGATTGCGGGACTCGATATCGCCGAGTGCGGCGGCGATGGCCTCAGGCGTGCAACGCACCGGATGCCCCCGTCGCGGTGCGTATGCCGAGACGTTCGAGCAACTCGCGATCGTGTTCGACGTCGGGATTGCCCGTAGTGAGCAGCTTCTCGCCGTAGAAGATCGAATTGGCACCCGCGAAGAAAGCGAGTGCCTGCAGTTCGTCAGACATTTGCTCGCGCCCTGCCGACAGACGCACGGCCGATTTGGGCATGAGGATGCGCGCCACCGCAATGGTGCGAACGAAGTCAAAGGGGTCGATGGGCGTCTGATCGGCGAGCGGTGTACCGGGCACCGCTACGAGCTGATTGATAGGTACGCTTTCGGGATGCTGATCGAGATTCGCGAGTACTTGCAGCATTCGCGCGCGGTCTTTCGTCGTTTCGCCCATGCCGACGATGCCGCCGCAGCAAACGTTCATACCGGCTTCGCGTACCGCTTCGAGTGTATCGAGCCTATCCTGGAAATCTCGTGTAGTGATGATCTTGTCGTAGAACTCCGGAGAGGTATCGATGTTGTGGTTGTAATAATCGAGCCCTGCATCGCGTAATTCTTTGGCCTGCTCTCGATTGAGCATGCCGAGGGTGGCACAGCTTTCAAGACCGAGCGCCTTGACCTCCCGAATCATCGCGGTCATCACGTCGATATCTTTTTTCTTTGGTGACCGCCACGCCGCGCCCATACAAAACCGTGTGGCACCGGCCTCCTTGGCGGCTCGGGCGCGTTCGGCGACATCGGCTACGGCCATTAAGGCCTCGCGATCAAGCCCGGTGTCATAGCGGATGCTCTGCGGGCAATACGCGCAGTCTTCAGGGCAGGCGCCCGTCTTGACCGACAACAGCGTACTCATCTGCACGGTATTGGGGGCTTGATGCTCGCGGTGCGCCGACTGCGCGCGGAACAACAGATCTTGGAAGGGCAGCGCAAACAGCGTCTCAACCTCCTCGATAGACCAATCGTGTCGGACGGCGTGTTCAGTCATGGTGTTTCCCGGTTCGATGACGACATTGGCGGGCTGCCAGAGGGCGCTGCCCGAGGCAGTCTTTCGCGCTGCTGTCCGGATGTTCCTCAAGGGCGGGGGAGGCTGTCAACTTGCAAGCATCACTCAAGTCGACAATTCATCCTGTACGTCTTTGGCTGGGTGAAAGTCGCTCGCGATTACCTTGGCGAGCCCGTTGGACCTTCGTCGGTCTGCCACCGCGGTGCTATTTCTGCGACGCCGAGGGTGATCTCGGCCTCATCGATCTGTGCGCCGAGTGCTTCACCGCGCTGCCATGGACGGCCGAACCCGACCGCTACGCCTCGACGTTCTCTGCCTTGGCGTACCGAGACCCGATCGACGACGCCTTGAAAGCGCTCAAATATCGAGGCGATCGACGCGCCGCACGCCTCTTTGGTGGGCTGCTCGCCGCCGCCGCCCGAAATCTAGCCACCCCCGATGCGCTGATTCCTATGCCTTTGCATCCCGACCGGGTTTGCAGTCGCGGCTTCAATCAATCCTTGCTCATCGCAAAACACACCGGAGATTGGCTTCGGCGACCGGTGCGCTCGAACTGGATAACACGACTTCGCGCGACGCCTTCGCAAACCGGGCTGCACGCGGCCGAGCGACGACGAAACGTAGAGGGCGCATTCGTCGTATCGTCCAATATTCAAAAAGAGATCGAATCGTTAGGCGTGCGTCGCGTCGCGCTCATCGACGATGTCGTCACCACTGGGGCAACACTCGACGCTGCACGGCATGCGCTGCTCGAGGCGGGGGTAGCGGATGTTCAGCGCTGGGCCGTGGCCAGAGCGATGCTCGCGAAGAGCACCATACCGACATAGTGATTATCGAGAAACGCGCGGAAACAGGCCGCACGATCACGGCTTCTTGTAGCCCAGAGTTGCCAGGCGAAGAGTCCTGCGGCGCAGACCACGCCGAAAAAATAAATCCAGCCGAGACCGGCAAGCACGCCAACTACCGCGAGCATGATGATCATCAAGGCTTGCAGCGCCGCGATAATGAATAAATCGTAGCGTCCGAATAGCAAAGCCGTCGATCGAATGCCGATGCGACGATCGTCATCACGATCGACCATCGCGTAGAACGTGTCGTAGATACAAGCCCAGATTACCGTCGCAGCAAAAATCAGCCATCCGATCAGCGGAATTTTTCCTTGTGTGGCCATGAACGCCATGGGAACCGCCCAGCCGAAGGCGAGACCCAGATAGAGCTGTGGAGCCGGAAAGAATCTTTTGAAGAGTGGGTAGGTGGCCAGAAGTGCAGCGGCCACCCACGACAACACGACCGTTTTCGTATCGAGTTGTAACACTAAAAAAAAGGCGAGCAGCATGAGAACCACAAAAAGACCGATAGCCTCATAAGGCGAGACACGACGGGCGGCGAGTGGCCGTTCTCGAGTTCGCTCAACGTGCGGATCGAAATCACGGTCTGCAAAATCATTGATGATGCAGCCGGCCGAGCGCGTGAGCAGCGTACCTAACACAAAGACGATCAGAAGAATCGGGTCGGGTATGCCGCCCGCGCCGATCCAGAGTGCCCATAGAGCCGGCCACAAGAGCAGCAGCGTTCCAATCGGACGATTGAATCTCGTCAGCAACACGTATTCATGAAGACGTCGCTTGAGCGCGGGCGTCATGGCAGGTTCGTCCCGACACGGGCTGATGCTTCGGTAACGCCACGTTGCCCGATGGCCGGCAAAAAAACCTCGTAAAGATCAAACGGGGACTCACCCACGACGAAGGCCGAGTGACGAATCCATAACGATTGCGGCGGCAGTTGTGCATGTCGAAGAGTTCGTTCGGCGAGCCAGCTATCCGGATAAAGCTGTGCGTAGCGGAAGTCCTCACGCTTCAGGTCGCCATGTCCGGCGAGCGCCTCGCCCAAAGTTCGGCTGCCGATCTGCCCGAGCCAAGGATGCGCGCGCACCGTCGCCGCCGGAATGCGCGTATGCGCGAACATCCAGACAACGCTGTCGCAACACATGTCGATCTCTCGAACATGCTCGTTCCCCATCGGGCCTTCGCTTAGGCAATGCATGGCGAACCCATCGCCCGCCGCGTCACGAATGCGCTGCGTGAGTAGGCCCGGTGTGAGTAGCCACGAGCGCATGGAGGGATCGCCGACGTAGCAGTTGAGCGCGCTTCCCGGCAACCACATCGCCGTGGTGGGAACGGGAGGTGGCAGCGAATTGGAGTCAGCCGATTCGGCCATATCGTTCATCCGTCCCGATCCAGCGTTGGGTCAGGGGTGCAATTCTATCGCGATGAGATGCGAGCAGAATCTCCGCTGCTTCTTGTACGCGTGGCAACAGGTCGGCATCACGAATGAGATCAGCGACTCGCATACGAGCGAGCCCCGTCTGTCGGGTGCCGAGCAACTCACCCGGTCCACGCAGTTCGAGATCTCGGCGCGCGATCTCGAAACCGTCGTTGCTCTCGCGAATGGCGTTGAGCCGTGCCCGGGCGAGCGGACCGAGCGGTGCTCGATAAAGCAGCACGCAACCGCTTTCACGCGAGCCACGACCCACGCGACCGCGTAGCTGATGCAGCTGCGCGAGACCCATACGCTCCGCATTTTCGATCACCATCAGCGTGGCGTTGGGGACGTCGACACCCACTTCGATTACGGTCGTCGCGACGAGCAGATCAATTTTTCCAGCTTTGAAGGCCATCATGGTGGCCTCTTTCTCGCGCGGCTTTTGCCGGCCATGCACGAGTCGAACGACGAGATGAGGCAGCGCTTCGGCGAGCACGGCGGCCGTTTCCTCTGCAGCCTGACACTGAAGCTCTTCGGATTCTTCGATGAGCGGACAGACCCAATAGGCCTGACTACCTTCGCGACACGCGGCATCGATTCGTGCGACGACCTCATCCCGTCGAGTCTCGGCAGCCACGACCGTTTTGACCGGAGTTCGCCCTGGAGGCAGGGCATCGATTACCGACACATCGAGATCCGCATAGGCGGTCATGGCGAGTGTTCGCGGAATGGGCGTCGCGGTCATGATGAGCTGATGAGGATGACGTCCGCTTGCCTGTCCTTTTTCCGCGAGGCGCAATCGTTGTTGCACACCGAAGCGGTGTTGTTCATCGACAATGACGAGTGCGAGATCGCGGAACTGCATGCCTTCTTGAAAGAGGGCATGGGTACCGACCACGATCTGAACCTCGCCAGCCGCTACGGCCTCAAGCGCACTTCGTCGAGTACGCGCAGGTTGCGAGCCCGACACTAAAGCGACCGTGACACCCAGAGGTCGAAACCAGGCATCAAGATTTCTTTGATGTTGCTCGGCGAGTAGCTCGGTCGGGGCCATGAGCGCCGCTTGCCGTCCGCTGCCCACAGCGCGCGCCGCCGCCGCAGCAGCGACTACGGTCTTTCCGCAGCCCACATCACCTTGTACGAGTCGTACCATCGGCCGCTCGCGCGCAAGATCGGCGTCGACCTCATCGAGGGCGCGCTGTTGGGCGTTCGTCAATGAATAAGGAAGCGCGGCGATGAATCGAGACTCGAGTCCGTCGCGGTCATCGAGAGACCAAGCTGGATCCGTTCGTGTGGATTCACGCAGCCTTCGCATTACGGTTTGATGCGTGAGTAACTCCTCGAAAGCCAGACGCCGCTGCGCCGGATGTTTTCCGGCCTCGAGTTCGTCGAGCGCTGCGTCAACCGGAGGTTTGTGTACGTATCGCAGCGCATCACGAAGGGGAGGTAGACCGAGGGGCGCGATGATCGAGGTCGGCAACCAATCGCGAACGCCCGCAGTATCGAGTTCGCGTAGTGCCAGATTGATGAGCATGCGCAGTCGTCCCTGGCTGACACCCTCAGTAGCGGGGTATACCGGTGTCAACGAATCTTCGAGCGGCGCACGGTCGTCGAAAATTCTTCGGTATTCGGGATGCACCATCTCGAGCCCGAGGGGCCCTCGTCGTACTTCTCCGAAGCATCGGATACGGGTGCCGCGCGCGAGACCTTCCTGTTGCGCAGCTGAAAAGTAGAAAAAGCGAAGCGTGAGAAAACCCGAGCCGTCGGCGATGCGACACAGCATTTGACGGCGTCGCCGGAAGACGACTTCCGTCAATTGCACCTCGCCCTCGACGACGGCGCGGTGACCTGCGAGCAGCGAACCGATGGGCTGAACGCGAGTTCGGTCTTCGTATCGGGTGGGCAGGACGAAGAGCAGATCTTGTACGGTCGTCACGCCGAGCACGGCGAGGCGAGCCGCGAGCGCATCTCCGACGCCGCGTAGAGCTGTGACCGGACGTTGTTCTCGAGGTTCAGTCAAGGTGCAGGATGCAATCGACCTCGACTCTCGCCCCTTTCGGCAGTTGCGAGACACCGAGCGCGGCACGTGCCGGCCAGGGCTGCGGGAAATAGGTCGCCATCACTTCATTGACCTTCGCGAAATTCGCAAGGTCGGTGAGAAATACGGTGACCCGCACGGCATTCTTGAGTGAGCCCCCTGCAGCTTTCGCTACAGCAGCCAGATTATCGAAGACTCGGCGGATCTCGACTTCGATATCCCCGCTCACGAGTTCACCCGTCGCAGGGTCGAGCGGAATCTGACCAGAAATATAGACGGTTTGACCCACGCGTACGGCTTGCGAGTAGGTACCGATGGCTTTCGGCGCGTCGGGCGTGTTGATGATCTGTCGAGTCATGTCGTGATCCTCTTGAATTTTGACCGCGGGTCAATCGTCGCGGGTCTTGACCGCAAGTGTACGCGAGAGCCGTAGCACGTCGGGCATTCGGCGAATCACTCGCATGACACTTGCAAGATGTTGGCGATCGCGAACCCGCACCTCGAAGATGAGCACCGAGGTGTCCGTATCGCGCTCTTCGAGTTCGACGTGATCGATGTTGGTTTCGGTGCCGGCGATGGCCGACGCCACCGCAGCGAGCACGCCCATTCTGTTCTGTACTTCTACCCGCAACTCGCAACCAAACATTCGCGCGGTTTGCTCGGCCCAGGTTACGGAGATCCACTTCTCCGGATGCTTTCGGTAATCATCGACGTTTGCGCAATCTTCGCGATGAACGATGATGCCGCGCCCACTCGAGAGGTAGGCGAGGATCGGATCACCCGGCACGGGAAAGCAGCAGCGCGCGTAACTGACGAGTAGTCCTTCGGTCCCGGCGATCGCGAGCGGCGCGGGCGCACTCTCACCCGCTTCAGCACTTCCGGGTGCCGCCGTCGAGGGCGCTGCAGGTCCGAGCCGACGTGCGATGAGCGGCGCGAGACGCTCGCCCAAGCCCACTTTTTCGAATAACTCGTCGGCATCGGACATACCGAGTTCGCCGGCCGTCGCGGCCAAAGCGGTTTCGCTGATGTCGGTGAGCGAGAGGTCGAACTCCGCGAGCGACTGATTGACGAGTCGTTGACCGAGTTCGATGGCTTCGGATCTTCGTAGTCCCTTGAGGTATTGCCGGATCGCCGCACGAGCCTTGGCCGTGACGACGAAGTTGACCCATGACGGATTCGGGATTGCGCCGGGCGCGGTGACGACCTCGACGGTCTGGCCGTTTCGCAACTGCGTACGCAGGGGCGCGAGTCTGCGATCTATCTTTGCCGCGACGCAACGATTACCGACATCGGTATGCACGGCGTAGGCGAAATCGACGACCGTCGCGCCGCGCGGCAGTCGGAGAATCTTGCCTTTCGGCGTGAATACATAGACCTTGTCCGGAAAGAGATCGAGCCGGACACTTTCGAGAAATTCTTCGGAGGAGCCCGCCTCCTGCATCGAGATCAGGTTAGATAACCACTCGCGTGCGCGCGCCTGCTCGTGCCCCGCCGAGGCCTCGCCCGACTTGTATTTCCAGTGCGCGGCAATTCCTGATTCGGAGACGCGATGCATGTCCCGCGTACGAATTTGCGCCTCGATCGGCTGGCCGTTGGGCCCGAACAACGTGGTATGCAGCGATTGATAGCCGTTGACGCGTGGAATCGCGATGTAATCTTTGAAGCGACCTGGCATCGGACGATACGAGCCATGTACGACGCCGAGCGCGCGGTAGCAGTGATCGACGGACTCGACGATGACGCGTAGCCCATAGACGTCGACGATTTCCGAGAGCGAAGTGCGCTTGCGCTGCATCTTCCGATAGATGCTGTAGAGATGTTTTTCTCGAGCTTCGACGTCGGCTTCGATACCTGCTTTGGCCAGAGCGGTGCTGATATTTTCTGAGATCCGGGTGAGAAATTCTTTTTGGTTACCGCGAGCTCGCTTGAGAGCTTTCTCGATGACCTTGTATCGACGCGGATAGAGCGCATGAAAGCCGAGATCTTCGAGTTCGAGCTTCATCGCATACAGCCCGAGTCGCTCGGCAAGAGGCGCATAAATGTCGAGCGTCTCTCGGGCGATGGCGCGCCGACGCGGCGGAGCCATTCCCTCGATCGTTCGCATGTTGTGCAGTCGATCGGCGAGTTTGACCAGGATCACTCGCAGATCCCGGACCATCGCCAGCAGCATTTTGCGGAAAGATTCCGCCTGGGCTTCTTCGCGACTCTTGAACTGAATCTGGTCGAGCTTCGTGACGCCGTCGACGATGTCCGCGACCGTTTGACCGAAGCGAGTCGCCAGATCTTCTTTGGCTATCGGCGTGTCTTCGATGACGTCGTGCAGGATGGCTGCGACGATGGTGTCGGCATCAAGCCGCAGGTTTGCGAGCACTTCGGCGGCGGCCACCGGATGCGCGATATACGGTTCACCCGTTTTGCGCTTCTGGCCTCGATGGGCTTCAGCGCCGAACTCCGCCGCTTCGCGGATACGTTCGACGTGCTCGGGGGGCAGGTACGCGCTGGCAGCGCTCAGGAGCTCCTTGAGGCCGGGGGTCCTGCGTGAACCGCCGGGCAGGAGGCCGAGCAGTGTCTGCTCATAATCCAAGGTGCCTCCGCCCCGTCAGGGCCGCGCGATCAGTCTCCGAGACCGAACTGGGGAGCACGGAAGCCCGGATCGGGCTCCATGATGTCGGGAAGTAAGCTCGGTTCCGGCTCGGGTTCCGGCTCGGGTTCGAGCAGCATTTCGGGGGTGATGTTGCCCGCGGCGATTTCGCGCAGCGCGACGACGGTGGGCTTGTCGTTTTCCCAGGGCACGGTCGACTCGGCTCCGTTGGCCAGCCGGCGCGCACGCTGCGAGGCGAGGATCACGAGCTGGAAGATGTTGTCGACGTTTTGGAGACAGTCTTCGACGGTGATTCGCGCCATGTGGAGAAGCCCTCGGGATGAACCCGGAATAACCTGAAATGGGCCGTCAAGTATAGGCCAGCGCGGGGGTTCACCGCCAGCGGCGGTCTCGCTCGGGGCGGTCTAGCCGAGCAGATCGCGCAGCAGGGGATCAAGCGACGCTCGACCGCCGGCCAAGTCCTCAGCGCCTCCGGCCACGATACGCAGTAAGTCGGCCACGGCCTGGTCGAAATCCTGGTTGACGATGACGTACTCGAACTCATCGTGATGTCTCATGTCGGCAACGGCATCGCGCAGCCGCCGCTCGATCACTGATTCGCTGTCGGTACCGCGTCCGCGCAGACGGCGCTCAAGTTCCGCCCGCGAGGGCGGAAGCACGAAGATGCTGACACACCCCGGGTGACCCGTCATCGGATCCCGAGTGCGCTCGCGCACCTGTCTTGCGCCCTGCCAGTCGATTTCGAGGATGACGTCATATCCACGACCGAAGGCTTCCTCGAGCGCCTTACGGCTCGTGCCGTAGAAATTATCGAATACAGGCGCATATTCGAGGAAGCCGTCTGCCGCGATCATTTCTTTGAAGTGATCGACGGTAATAAAGTGGTAATCGCGACCATCGACTTCATTGGTACGCCGAGCACGCGTCGTGTGTGAGACGCAAACGCGAAGGTTGGGCGCGCGCTCGAGCGCCGCCTTGACGAGGCTGGTCTTGCCGGCACCGGACGGTGCGGCGATTACGAAAAGCCGGCCACTCATTCGATGTTTTGCACCTGCTCGCGCATTTGTTCGATCAAAACTTTCATGTCGACCGCGATGCGCGTGACATCGATTTCTTGGGATTTCGATGACAAGGTATTCGCTTCGCGATTGAGTTCCTGCATGAGAAAGTCGAGACGACGACCTGCAGCCTCATCGCCTTCGATCACCCGGCGGATTTCGGCAATGTGGCCATCGAGACGATCGAGTTCCTCGTCGACGTCGGCGCGTTGCAACAGCAATGCGACTTCCTGTTCAAAACGACCGGCATCTACTGTAGTTCCGAGTTCGGCAAGGCGCTCTTTCAAACGAGTACGCAGGCGTGTCTGCAATTCCGGCATGCGTGAACGCAGACTCGTGACGAGTTCGGCAAGTGCGATGCAGCGCTGCTCGATGAGTTCACGTAATCTTTGACCCTCACGACGGCGCGCCGCGGCCATCTCTTTGACGGTTTCTTGGAAGAGTAGCCGACAAGCACCCTGCAGGCTTTCGGTGTCAGGGGCGTCGTCTTTCAGAACTCCTGGCCAGCGCAGCACATCGAGAGGATCAACCCGCGCTGAGCCTAAGAGCGCGCCGAAAATCGTGCCGCCCGGAAGCCGCTGCGCGATGTTTTCTGTGCGCGTTAGCAGGCGCTGCAACGCTGCTTCGTCGATCCTCAGTTCTCGCTCAGCGAGATGCGACCCGCGAAGATGGATCGTGCAATCGAGTTTGCCGCGGCGAAGTTCCTTGGCGAGCAGCTGCCGCAACTCGCCCTCTAGTGAGCGCAACTCTTCGGGCAGTCGAAACCCGGGCTCTAGGTAGCGGTGGTTGACGCTACGCAGTTCGCAGGTGAGTTCGCCGAAAGAGCC
Organism: Steroidobacteraceae bacterium; assembly: GCA_017853175.1. Taxonomy (GTDB): domain Bacteria; phylum Pseudomonadota; class Gammaproteobacteria; order Steroidobacterales; family Steroidobacteraceae; genus UBA964. Next base: position 36,445 of record JAFMKA010000012.1, read on the forward strand.
GCTCACCTCGCGTCGCGCGAAGCCCGTCATGCTGCTGATCATCGAGAGTCCTCTGCTCGCGGCCGCGGCTATCGTGCGTCCAGGCCGGCCGGGGTGTATAAAGCGCGCAGTTTATCCCACTGGTCTGCCAGACACGGAAATCAAAGATGTTTCAACGTCCGAGCGGTCGTCGCCCCGACCAACTTCGCCCCGTCAGTTTTCATCGTCATTACACCCGACATGCCGAGGGGTCGGTATTGGTGGAGTTCGGCGGTACGAGGGTACTTTGCACGGCCAGTATCGAAGAGGGCGTCCCCGGATTTCTTCGCGGCCGAGGCCAGGGGTGGGTGACCGCAGAATACGGCATGCTGCCGCGATCGACTCATACTCGATCGGCTCGCGAAGCGGCGAAGGGAAAGCAATCGGGGCGCACCCAAGAAATCCAGCGACTGATCGGCCGCAGTCTGCGCGCGGTCATCGATATGGCTGCGCTCGGTGAGCGCACCGTCACGCTCGATTGCGACGTCTTGCAGGCCGACGGCGGCACACGCACTGCAGCGATCACGGGAAGCTATGTGGCGCTGGTCGACGCCTGTCAGACCTTGATCACCCGCGGCACGCTTGCACGCTCACCCTTGCATGGGCAGGTCGCGGCGGTATCGGTCGGCATCTGTGGCGGTGTTCCCGTGCTCGATCTCGATTACCCGGAAGACTCGCAGGCGGAAACCGACATGAACGTCGTCATGAAGGATGGCGGTAGTTTCGTTGAGATTCAGGGCACAGCCGAAGGACATGCCTTCCGTCGCGAGGAACTCGACGTCATGTTGGCGTTGGCCTCCAGCGGAATCTCGCAATTGCACGAACTGCAGCGCGAGGCGCTGAAAACGGGTAAGCCCTGAGTGATGCGAATCGTACTCGCCACCGGTAATGCCGGAAAAATCCGCGAGTTTTCCGACATGCTCGGGCCTCTCGGCTTCGAGTTCGTACCGCAGAGCGAGTTTGGAATCGAGCCGCCCGAAGAGACGGGCGATACTTTTGAAGATAACGCGATACTCAAGGCTCGCTATGCCTCGGCCCGCAGTGGTCTGCCGGCGATGGCCGACGACTCCGGCCTCGAGGTCGATGCGTTAGGCGGCGCGCCTGGGGTGCGCTCTGCGCGCTATGCGGGCGAGGGTTCTGGCGATCTCGCCAATATCGAAAAATTGCTCGAGGCGATGACGCTCGTGCCAGACGCATCGCGATCGGCGCGCTTTCGGTGCGTGATTGCTCTGGCTCGCACTGCCGATGATCCGTCACCCGTGTTTGGTCGCGGTGTCTGGGAAGGCGTCATCTTGCGCGCGCCGAGAGGTCATGGCGGTTTCGGTTACGACCCGGTGTTCGCGCCTCGAGGCGAGACTCGCAGCGTTGCCGAACTCCCCGCCGCAGAGAAACACACCCAGAGTCATCGCGGCTCGGCCCTGCGCGATCTGCATGCACGACTCCGTCGTATCTGAACTGCGGCGAACCATGAACCATGAGACGCCCCTCAGCTTGTACATCCATTTTCCGTGGTGTGTCAGCAAGTGCCCTTACTGCGACTTCAACTCCCACGCGCTGCGGGAGGATGTGCCTGGTCGCGAGCGAGTGCCGGAAGAGTCGTACGTCGCCGCGCTAGTCGGCGATCTTGCACACCAATGTGAGTCCCAGGCGACGCTCATCGGTGAGCGTCGTATCGCGACCGTCTTCATGGGTGGTGGTACCCCGAGTTTGTTTTCGCCCGCTGCCATCGGCCGCGTGATCGATGCAGTTCGAGCGGGGCCCGGCCTCACGGCAGATGCCGAGATCACCCTCGAGGCGAATCCCGGCACCATCGAGCGAGGACGTTTTGCCGAGTACGCCGCAGCCGGCGTCAATCGCGTTTCGCTCGGGGCTCAAAGTTTTAATGCACAGGCGTTGAGAAAACTCGGACGAATTCACTCATCCGACGAAACACGAGCCGCTGCCGCAGAGCTTCACGCTGCGGGGCTTACGAATTTCAACATCGATTTGATGTACGGATTGCCCGATCAAGACGAAGCGGGCGCCCTTCGAGATATCGAGGACGCGCTTGTCCTTTCGCCAGCGCAGATTTCCCACTACCACCTGACACTCGAGCCGGGCACGCCTTTCGCAGCCCGCCCGCCCTCGGGTTTGCCCGTCGACGATCAGGTGTCGCGCATGCTCGAGATCACGAGCGGCCGACTCGCAGACGAGGGCTACCTTCGATATGAGGTGTCGGCTTATGCGCGCGAGGGATTCGACTGCAAGCACAACCTCGGTTACTGGGGCTTTGGCGACTACCTGGGTATCGGCGCAGGAGCACACGGCAAGCTGTCTGCAGCGCGTGCCGAGGGCGGCATCGCCGTCGTCAGAAGCGTGCAACCTCGCGAGCCACGTCGTTATCAACGCGACCCGCAGGGTGCGCTCGTTTGGCAAACCGTCGAGGAAGATCAGCGGCCGTTCGAATTCATGTTGAATGCACTGCGGCTGACCGCGGGCTTCGAGATCGAAATCTTCGAGCGGCGCACCGGGTTGTCCTGGGACGCGGTGAGCCCGGTCGTGCAGCGACTGCAAGGTCGCGGACTACTGTCCGTCACGGCATGCCCTTCGGGCCGAGGACGGGTCACGCCGACTTCCGTCGGATTCCAGTTTCTCAACGAGGTATTGCTGGAATTCCTCCCGGAAGAGGGGCCAAAAAGTATGCACAGCGCACAAAAAACCTCGCCGTAGTCATGAATTACGCGATTTTTTCAGTTTTACTACAAAAAGTAATCTCTAAGTCCATGTTTTTAATAAAAAAAGCTCCATAACAATTTTTTGAAGAAAGACCAAAAAAGGCCGAAATGATGGATTTGGGGCGCGGGACAGTCGCGCTATTCCACAGACTTATCCACAGTTTTCATGGACTTGAGCCTCGAAACCGGTCTCAGGGCTGGCGCGGCGGCCTTCGGCCCTTGTCGAAACCGGGTTCCCGCGCTTAGACTGCGCGCCCTTTTTCGTCCTGCCCGCTAATTTGGAAGGTCGGTCATGAAGCCCTCGATTCACCCGGAATACCACGAGATCAAAGTGTCCTGCTCCTGCGGTAACACTTTTCAGACGCGCTCGACCCTCGGCCAGGATCTCTCGCTCGAAGTCTGCTCGAGCTGCCACCCGTTCTACACGGGCAAGCAGAAAATCGTCGATACGGCCGGCCGCGTCGACAAGTTCCGCAAGAAATACGCTTCCGCCGCTGCGCGTTGAGGCTGCCAAGGCCGCTGCCTGCGGCCTTCGCGATGAATCGACCAAGCGCCCGAAAGGGCGCTTTGTCGTTTTGGGTAGACGGTATCCGTATTCACCGGAACTTCTGCTAGCGTCTGATCGTCGAATTTTCGTGAATTCCGGAATCGCTGCATGAAAACCTCGAGAGTGTTCGCCACTCTGTGCGTCGCGTTAACCATCGCGTCAGCGCCCTTGCATCTCGATGCCCAATCTTCGGCAGGCAAACAGGTCGAACGTAAATCGCAGGAGAGCTCGAGCTCGCGCAAGGCACACGAGCAAATCCTCAAAGCCTACGGGGTCTACGACAACCAAGCCCTTCAAGACTACGTCAGCGAAATCGGTCAGCGCGTGGCTCGGCAAAGCAGTCTCGCCGACGAAGAATGGAAATTCGTCGTACTCGATGACGACTCCATCAACGCGTTCACGACCGGCTGCTGCTACGTGTACGTTCATCGCGGTTTGTTGATCCAACTCAACTCCGAGGCTGAGCTGGCTTCAGTGCTTGGGCACGAGGTCGCCCACGTCACCGCGAAGCATCCCCAGAAAAGAATGACCCGCGGCGTACTGGCGACGCTTGCAGCCACCGCCGCGGCGATCTACACCGGCTCTAGCGCCGTCGCCGATCTCGCGAATCTCGGGGCGACCGCATGGATGCGCGGGTACGGTCGAGAGAATGAGCTCGAAGCCGATCGTATCGGGCTGCAGTACGCCGTTCGTGCGGGCTATCGACCCGAGGCGATGGGCGAAGTCTTCGAGATGTTCAGACGCGGCGAGCGTTTTGAAATCGATCGGGCTCGAGCGGAGGGGCGAGAGCCGCGCGTGTACCACGGCATGTTCTCGTCGCACCCCGCACCCGATGCGCGCGCCGTCCAGGCGGCCAAGGCCTCGGCCAAGCTTGAGGCGGGCCCGACGGGGGGATGGATCGACAACCGCGAGCGCTACATGAAAGCGATCGACGGTCTAACTTACGGGTCGAGTCGAGCACAGGGTATCGTTCGCGGAAATCGCCTCTACCACGCCGAGCTCGGCATCACAGTTGCCTTTCCGAAAGCCTGGACCGTCGATAACCAGCGGGACGCACTCATCGCTCATACCCCCAACAAAGACACGTTGATGCAGATCACGCTGCGCGACTATCCACCGACGATGGGGCCGCGTGAGTTCCTGCTCTCGCAACTGCGGGGGGCCACGTTATCGGGGGGCAAGCCCATCCAGATCAACGGAATGGAGGGGTACACGGTACGCACGACTTCCGGCTCGCCTCTCGACAACGGGGCAGGGCCCGTACGTTGGACGGTTCTCTACCGAAATAAGAGTGCCTATTTGTTTGCCGGTGCGAGCCGGTCGTCGCGAGGAGCCGTTCCGGAGTCCGATGGACTCTTTTTATCCGTCGCCGAAACGCTTCGCCCGCTCAAACCCTCTGAGTTTCCGCTAGCGGAGCCGTACCGATTACGAATTCGAACGTCCACGGCCGACACCCGACTCGAGGACTACGCCGAAGACATGCCCGTCGAGAAATACCCGCGGGAAGAGCTGATGCTCATCAACGGTTTGTATCCCGACCGCAAGTTACAGCCGGGCACTCTCTA
>JAFMKA010000119.1 GCA_017853175.1 Steroidobacteraceae bacterium
ACCTTCTCAAAATCTTCAAGCAGAACGCCCCGGTCGAGCACTTCGACTCGATCAAAATCGGGCTGGCCTCGCCTGAGATGATCAAGTCGTGGTCCTTCGGCGAGGTGAAGAAGCCGGAGACCATCAACTACCGTACGTTCAAGCCTGAGCGTGATGGTCTCTTCTGCGCCAAGATCTTCGGCCCCGTGAAGGACTACGAGTGCCTTTGCGGCAAGTACAAGCGCCTGAAGCATCGCGGCGTGGTGTGCGAGAAGTGCGGCGTCGAGGTTACCCAGTCGAAGGTCCGTCGTGACCGCATGGGTCACATCGAGCTCGCTTCGCCTGTCGCCCACATCTGGTTCCTCAAATCGCTTCCGTCACGTATCGGTCTCATGCTCGATATGACGCTGCGTGAAATCGAGCGCGTGCTCTACTTCGAAGCCTTCGTGGTGATCGAGCCGGGCATGACGCCGATGCAACGCGGGCAGCTGCTCACCGACGAGATGTATCTCGAGGCCATCGAGCAGCACGGCGACGAGTTCGACGCCCGCATGGGTGCCGAGGCCGTTTACGAGTTGCTGCGCTCGCTCGATCTGCAGGCCGAAGTCGTCAAAGCTCGCGAGGAAATGGGTAACACCAGCTCCGAAACGAAGCTCAAGCGTCTCTCGAAGCGCCTCAAGCTGATCGAGTCGTTCATCGAGTCTGGCAACAAGCCCGAGTGGATGGTGATGACCATCCTGCCGGTGCTGCCGCCCGATCTGCGTCCGCTCGTGCCGCTAGACGGCGGTCGTTTCGCGACGTCCGATCTCAACGATCTCTACCGTCGCGTCATCAACCGTAACAACCGTCTGCGCCGACTGCTCGAGTTGAACGCGCCGGACATCATCGTTCGCAACGAAAAGCGCATGCTGCAAGAAGCCGTCGATGCGCTGCTCGACAACGGCCGCCGCGGTCGTGCGATCACCGGCACTAACAAGCGCCCGCTCAAGTCGCTCGCCGACATGATCAAGGGCAAGCAGGGTCGGTTCCGTCAGAACCTGCTCGGCAAGCGCGTCGACTACTCGGGCCGTTCGGTCATCGTGGTCGGTCCGACGCTGCGTCTGCACCAGTGCGGTCTGCCGAAGAAGATGGCGCTCGAGCTCTTCAAGCCGTTCATCTTCCACAAGCTTCAGCTGCGTGGCGATGCGTCGACGATCAAAGCCGCCAAGCGGCTCGTCGAGCGCGAGGGTCCGGAGGTTTGGGACATCCTCTCCGAGGTGATCCGCGAGCACCCCGTGCTGCTCAATCGCGCCCCGACGCTGCACCGACTCGGCATCCAGGCTTTCGAGCCCGTGCTGATCGAAGGTAAGGCGATCCAGTTGCATCCGCTCGTCTGTACGGCGTTCAACGCCGACTTCGACGGTGACCAGATGGCCGTGCACGTGCCGTTGTCGCTCGAGGCTCAGCTCGAAGCGCGCGCGTTGATGATGTCGTCGAACAACATCCTCTCGCCCGCGAACGGCGACCCGATCATCGTTCCGTCGCAGGACGTCGTTCTGGGTCTCTACTACATGACCCGTGAGCGCGTGGGTGCGAAGGGTGAGGGCATGATGTTCTCCGACGTGGGTGAGGCGCATCGCGCTTACGAAACCCGCGAAGTAGACCTGCAGGCTCGCATCACCGTCCGCATCAACGCGACGATCATCGAGAACGGCGAGAAGAAGGCGCGTCGTCGCGTGGTGAAGACCACGGTCGGCCGTGCTCTGCTCTCAGAAGTCATTCCCGAGGGGCTCTCGTTCGACATCATCAACCAGGACATGACCAAGAAGGCGATCTCGGCGACCATCAACGCCTGCTATCGTCAGCTCGGTCTCAAAGATACGGTCATCTTCGCCGATCGACTCATGTACACGGGTTTCCACTATTCGACCCGTGCGTCGGTCTCCTTCGGTATCGACGACATCGTCATCCCCGAACAGAAGGTGAAGATCGTCGCGTCCGCCGATCGCGAAGTGAAGGAGATCCAGGATCAATACGCCTCGGGTCTCGTCACGAACGGCGAGCGCTACAACAAGGTCGTCGACATCTGGTCGCGCGCCAACGATCAAGTCGCCAAGGCGATGATGGAGAAGCTCGGCTCGGAAGAGGCGACGGACTCCAAGGGTCAGAAGCAGCGTCAGAAATCGTTCAACTCGATCTTCATGATGGCGGACTCGGGCGCTCGTGGTAGCGCGGCTCAGATCCGACAGCTTGCGGGTATGCGCGGACTCATGGCGAAGCCGGACGGCTCGATCATCGAGACGCCGATCACCGCGAACTTCCGCGAAGGCCTCAACGTTCTGCAGTACTTCATCTCGACCCACGGCGCCCGTAAGGGCCTCGCTGACACCGCGTTGAAGACCGCGAACTCGGGTTACCTGACGCGTCGTCTCGTCGACGTCGCTCAGGATCTCGTGGTCACCGAAGTCGATTGCGGCACGACCGAGGGTCTCTCGGTTACGCCGATCGTCGAAGGTGGCGACGTGGTCGAAGGCCTCGGCGAGCGAGTGCTCGGTCGCGTGGTCGTCGAAGATGTGCTGCGTCCGGGTGGTAAGGGCGCGGTGTTGATCGAAGCGGGTACGCTCATCGATGAGCATCTCGTTCGCACGCTCGAACAGCACGGCGTCGATCAAGTTCAAGTCCGTTCGCCGATTACTTGCTCGACCCGCTACGGTGTCTGCTCGATGTGCTACGGGCGCGATCTCGCGCGCGGTCGCATCATCAACATCGGCGAGGCAGTCGGCGTCATGGCTGCACAGTCGATCGGTGAGCCGGGTACTCAGCTCACGATGCGTACCTTCCACATCGGTGGTGCGGCATCGCGAGCGGCTGCGG
>JAFMKA010000120.1 GCA_017853175.1 Steroidobacteraceae bacterium
ACCGCTGCCATGGCGTTACACCGTCATGTTCATGATTTCTTTGTAGGACTCCAGGATCTTGTTGCGAACCTGTACGGTCGCTTCGAAGGCCACGGAGGATTTCTGCATCGCGATCGCGACATCGGTGAGCGAGACGTCTTCACCGCGCACATAAGCGTTTTGCAATTCGCGCGACAATGACTGCTGAGAGTTCACCGAATCGACGGCCGAGCGCATCGTGTCGAGAAACGACGGCGTATCCGACTTGGGCGCCGACATGGGAATCGCAGAGCCCTGCGACATCTCGCGGCCCGCATCCACCGGCCGCGCTGCTTCGCGCATCGCGCGCAAATGTTCGAGGGCTTGTTGCATCGCTACCGAAGGAACGCTCATACGCCTGCCGCCATCAGTCCGTGCTCACGCAAGCGAGCGAGTTTGTAGCGTAGCGTCCGCTCGGAAATTCCGAGACGCGCCGCTGCAAGAGTTTTGGTCGGCGCAGTCTTCAGGGTCGCGAGGATGAGCTCGGCTTCCTGCATCACGCGCCGATCGGCGAGTGAAGGCTCCGCTCGCGGCGCCTCCTCGATATCGCCCGTCATTCCGGCAGCAAACTCCTGAGGAGCAGCCCGATCGACGAGGTCGATCTCGATCGATGAGCTTGTCATCTCATGGGTCGCGATGGCATCGAGACCGAGGTGGTTCGCCGTGAGCAGCGGGCCATCCGCCATCACCATCGCACGTTGAATCACGTTCTCGAGCTCACGCACGTTGCCCGGCCAGTCGTAGGCCTGCAGCGCCTGAATCGCACTCGACGCGAGCTGTACGTCACCCGAGATATATCGATGCCGCTGAATTAACGCACGCGCGAGCGGAAGAATGTCTCCCGGACGCTGCTTGAGCGGCTTCATCTGCAGCGGAAAAATATTGAGTCGGTAGTAGAGATCTTCGCGGAACCGGCCGGCCTGAACATCGGCCTTGAGATTGCGGTTGGTCGCCGCGAGCAATCTGAATTTCGTCTTCTGCGGCTGTGTCGAACCGAGCGGTGTGAATTCGCGCTCTTGCAGCACGCGCAGCAACTTGGCCTGCACCGACATCGGCAACTCGCCGACCTCATCGAGAAACAGCGTGCCGCCATCGGCCTGTGCGAAATATCCGTCGAAGCGCTGAACGGCACCCGTGAAGGCGCCCTTCTCGTGACCAAACAACAGATCTTCGACCATCGACTCCGGCAAACAGGCGCAGTTGAAGGCGACGAACGGCCCCTTCTGACGCAGTGAGTGCTGATGAATGGCGCGCGCCAAGACTTCTTTGCCGGTGCCCGAGGGGCCCCCGATCAATACGGTGACCTCGGTTCGCGCAACGCGCGAGGCCAGCGCCAACAGTTGCTGGGTGAACGGATCGCCCACCACCATTTCGTGAACCGCCCCGTCACGGGCATCGGCCGCCGATGACGATGAGGCCATCGAGGGCAAGGTTCGAGGTTCGTTGATGTGCTCTGCAATCGCGGACACTGAGGGCTACCCGTTTGTGGATCGGGTTTACCAAAGCAACTCGCGTGCCAAGAGATAAAAATCTCAAAAGATCAGTGACTTACGAAGGCCACTGACTGAATCTCGCCTACTGTCGAAAAACCGAGGGCTCGTATTTACGTAGGCGTTCGATGAAGGTCGTGCGCGGCAAGCCAAGTAAATCGGCCGCGTGCGTGATGTTGCCCGAGGTGACCCGCATCGCCTCGCGTACCCAAGACGCCTCGTAGTCGGCGATCAATTGTTTGAGGTCAACCGCGGCCATCTTCGCAGCAGCCCCCGGCAGCTTCGGCGCCGCAACACCCGAGGCCCAGGCCAAAGATTCCGTCGACTCCGAGCCCTCGCCGGCTTTGGACGCTTCGGCACTCTCGTCCCATTGCCACATGTCGAGCACGGCTCGTTGTTCCTCGGTGGTGGGGGCCACCGAGCCGCGTTTGCGAGGCAGCAAGGCCACAGGAATCTTGGCGAGCGTCAGTTCTTCGCCCGGCCACAGCACCGAAAGACGCTCGACGAAGTTGAGCAGCTCGCGACAGTTGCCCGGCCATTCATAGCTCAGCAACCAATCGCTGAGGCAAACCGCTGCCCGAATTGGCGGACGATCTGCTTCGGCGCAGCGAAGCGCGAAATGATCAAATAAAAGCAGTACATCGCGATCACGCTCGCGCAACGGCGGCACGTAGATCGGAATCACATTGAGGCGATAGTACAAATCCGCGCGGAAATCGCCGGCGCCGATCGCTTCTTCGAGGTGACGATGCGTCGCAGCGATGATCCGCACATCGACCGGAAAAGGCCGATCGTCACCGACGCGATCGATCGCGCGTTCCTGCAGTACGCGCAGCAACTTGACCTGCATCTCGAGGCGCATGTCGCCGATTTCATCGAGAAACAAGGTGCCGCTGTTGGCCATTTCGAATCGGCCGCGACGATCGACCAAGGCCCCCGTGAAGGCGCCCTTGGTATGTCCGAAGAGTTCACTCTCTAGAAGTTCGTGGGGAATCGCACCACAGTTGACGGGTACGAATGCGCTACGTGCGCGAGCCGAAAGACGATGGATCGATTGCGCGACGAGCTCTTTGCCGGTCCCCGACTCGCCGAGCACGAGTACGGTGCTGTCACTCGCGGCCACGCGCCGAACGAGAGAGCGCAGCGAGCGCATGATCACCGAGTCGCCCGCGAGCGTCTCGAGAGGATCACTCTCTATTAATGAGGCAGATGCCGTCCACGCGACCATGCGTCGCTTAACCCGCCGCTCGTCCGCGCGACATCCACCACTCCCCGAAATCGATTCAAATCGGAATTATTTGTCCCGATAGTAGGGAAAGGCT
>JAFMKA010000121.1 GCA_017853175.1 Steroidobacteraceae bacterium
ATCGTAAGAGGCATGTACGGTCTCCGTCGAAATTTCGTCGGTAAAAATCCTGCTCACCAAGGCCATGCACGAGACGTGCCAACTGCCGGTCAATGGCAAACCAAGCCGGCGGTTCGGAACAAAGCAAGGTTCGGGCCACTGCCGCCTTAACCAAAGAATGTTGCATCCCCAGACAATGATCGTCATGAGCTCGACGCAGCTCGGCTACACGACACTGATCGTTCTAAAGACGCCGGATTTACTGCGTTTTTTATCGATAAGACGCGATGGCCGCGTATGCCGAAATCGCGATTGTCCAGAACAGACGACTCGGGTTCATGACGCGATCAGCGCGATCGGCGTGAACGGAAAATCGATGGCTCAGGCGTGCTGCCATTCCGGCAACCCTTTGCCGGTCGCCGTGAGTCGGCCTACGAAAAGTTGCCGGTGGTAGAAGCGTGCAGGGGCGACTTCTTAAAGAGCTCTACTGACTCCGGCGCAGCACTGATTTGTTCTGTGTCGTCGTGAGAAAACACCGGTTTTCATAGATCTAACGCAGCGTCGTCGCGTGTTCCCATTAATTGATAACGCGTCGACCGAAGAATCGTGCACGCGATTCACATCGAACCTACTCCGGCCTTGGCACAAGTCTTGCTCAAGCCTCTCCGCACATTGTGTCTTTTTGATTCGGAGCAACGTAAGTCGATGTCGAGTATTGATAGAGCACTCGGAGTATTTCCCGCCGCTGCGGCTGTTCAGGCGCGTCGCCTGGAAGTGATCGCCGGGAACATCGCCAACGCCAATACACCGAACTACCGTGCGCGCGACGTGGACTTCAAACGCGTGCTCGCCGAAGCGGGTGATGACATGCGTCTTGCGGTCACTCATATGAAGCACGTTGAGTCGCCGGAACAACTCACGCGTGACGCATTGATGTTTCGTGTTCCTCTTGCGCCGTCTCGTGACGGCAACACCGTGGAGACTCACATTGAAGAAGCTGCCTATGGCGATGCTGCTGGGCGCTACCTGGCTGCGTTGCGCTTCTCGGAAGGAGCGCTCTCTGGACTGCGCAAGGCGTATCGCGGCGATTAAGTCACGTAGTTCAGGAGATCGTCTATGTCCCTCTCGAATATTCTCAAGCTCGCGGGTGGTGCACTGAACGCACAGACCGTTCGGCTGAACACGATCGCTTCGAATCTGGCCAACGTCGAAACGGTGTCCGGGTCGGAAGCGTCGGCTTATAAAGCGAAGCGCCCGGTTTTCGCCACCGTTCTCGAACAGGCCTCTAATGAGCTTCAAAGCAGTTTTGGCGTTCAAGTGAAAGCCATTTCCGAAACCGACCGCGTGAACGCGCAGGTCTTCGACCCGAGCAACCCGCTCGCCAATGCCGAAGGCTACGTGTATCGCTCCAACGTGAATCCGCTCGAAGAAATGACGGACATGTTGGACGCCGCGCGCTCCTATGAAACTGCGATCACGACGGCGAGCACGGCTCGCGAGTTGATGATGCGCACGATCGACATGAACACCAAATAAGGCATCGATCCATGGCTAGCACCACGATTCCTTCATCGAGCCGAACGGAGCTTCCTCCGGGAGTCCTTAGTCTCGAAGCCGAACAGCAAAAAGAAGTTCAGCGCTCGACGTCCCTCGGGCAGGCTGAGTTTTTGAAGCTCATGATGGCGCAGCTCAAGAACCAAGACCCGCTCGCCCCGATGGAAAACGGCGAGTTCCTCGGTCAGATGGCGCAGTTCTCGACGGTGAATTCCATCGGCGAGATGTCGAAGCAATTGCAGGGCCTCTCGGAGCAAATGGCGAGCACGCGACTCTTGTCGAGTGGCTCATTGATCGGACGATCGGTACTTTCGAGTGGCAACTACGGCGAGCTCGCCGAGGGCCAGTCGCTCGATGGTGCGGTCCGTCTCACCGAGCCCGTCGATGGCGCTGTGGTGTACATCCGCAATGCCGTCGGACAAATCATGGAGACCTTCGAGCTCGGACCGTCTGGTGCAGGCGATTATCCGTTCTCGTGGGACGGCGCTCTGCCAGGTGGCGTCAACGCATTGCCCGGTCGATATCAAGTGGATGTCGCCGTGAGCCGCGGTGGCAAGACCGAGGCCGCCAAAGCCTTGCTCTACATCCCGGTTAACAGCGTATCGATGAAAGGTCAGGACATCGTCCTGAATCTTCAGAACGGTTCGCAAGTTCCTCTTTCACAAGTTAGCACCATGCGCTGACGAGCGCGTTATCAATATCGTCGGAGAAAACCAGACATGTCTTTCTATACCTCGCTGACGGGCCTCAATGCCGCCAAAGCCGAACTCGGTATCGTGAGCAACAACATTGCGAACGTCGGTACCGTCGGATTCAAAAAGGCTCGTGCCGAATTCGGCGATATCTTCGCGACCTCGCCGTTGCAGAACGCTTCCGGCTCGATCGGGCAAGGTGTGCTGCTGAAAGGCGTGGCGCAGGAGTTCTCGCAAGGTAACGTCGCGTTCTCCCAGAACTCGCTCGACATGGCGATTCAGGGTCAGGGCTTCTTTGTGTTGAAGCCGAACCTGACCTCCAACCAGTCGGTCTTTACTCGAAACGGCTCGTTCCGCGTCAACAACGACCGATACGTCGTCGACTCGTCGGGTCAGTTCGTCCAAGTCTTCCCAGTCAACGACGACGGATCCGTCGTCGCGACCGGTTTGAGTTCGGCGAAGTCGCTGCAGCTGCCGAGCACGGCAGGCTTGCCGCGAGCGTCGTCGAAGATCGACCTCGGCGTTAACCTGCCGGCGGACGCGGAAATCAT
>JAFMKA010000040.1 GCA_017853175.1 Steroidobacteraceae bacterium
CCGTACGCGCGGACTTCTTGTGCTTCGAGACGGCCGAGAGACCGAGCTCGCTCATGGAGTAAATGATGCGTCGCTGCACGGGTTTGAGCCCATCGCCGATCGCCGGTAGCGCACGATCGAGAATGACGTACATCGAATATTCGAGATACGCCTTCTCGGTGAAAGCGTGCAGCGGTTGACGCTCGACGCCTTCGAAACCTAATTCCTGCTTCTGCATCAGACGCTCACCTGTACGAGATTGCCTTTCTGCTCGAGCCATTCGCGACGATCGGCGGCGCGTTTCTTGGCGAGCAGCATGTCCATGAGACTGTCGGTCTGGTCGGCCGCATCGAGCGTGAGCTGCACGAGTCGCCGCGTACGCGGATCCATCGTGGTCTCACGCAGCTGCGACGGGTTCATCTCACCGAGACCCTTGAAGCGCGTGACCTGCGGCTTCGCCTTCACTTTCTCATCGGTGAGGCGCTGCAAGAACGCATCGCGTTCAGCATCGTCGAGCGCGTAAAACACTTGCTTACCCGCATCGATGCGATAAAGCGGCGGCATCGCCACATACACGTGGCCCTGCGCAAAGAGCGGTCTGAAGTGCCGTAAAAAGAGCGCACAGAGCAGGGTCGCGATGTGCTGACCGTCCGAGTCGGCATCAGCGAGGATGCAGATCTTGTGATAGCGCAGCCTCGAGAGGTCGGACGTGCCCGGGTCGATGCCGATCGCGACACTGATGTCGTGCACTTCGGCGGAGGAACCGATCTCGCCCGGCTCGAGTTCCCAGGTGTTTAGGATCTTGCCGCGCAGCGGCATGATGGCCTGGAAATCTTTGTCGCGCGCTTGCTTAGCCGAACCGCCGGCCGAGTCACCCTCGACCAAAAAGAGCTCGGAGCGCGAGGGGTCATCGCCTGCGCAATCGGCGAGTTTTCCCGGCAACGCAGGCCCACCGGAAATCCGCTTGCGCTGCACTTTTTGCGCAGCCTTGAGACGCTGCATCGCGTTTTCGATGGCGAACTGCGCGATGCGCTCACCGGCATCGGGGTGTTGCGCGAGCCACAGACCGATCGCATCTTTGGCATAGCCTTCGACAAGCTGGGCCGCATCGCGCGAGGCGAGTCGCTCTTTGGTTTGTCCCGCGAACTGCGGTTCACGGATTTTGATCGAGAGTACGTAACGCACGCCGTCCCACACGTCTTCGGGCGTGAGCTTGATGCCGCGCGGCAAGAGGTTGCGGAACTCGCAGAACTCGCGCACCGCAGCAGCCGTACCGCCGCGCAGACCGTTGACGTGCGTACCGCCGTCAGACGTCGGAATGAGATTGACGTAGCTCTCGGCGATGGCGCTTTCGCTATCGGGTGCCCAGCAGATCGCGAAGTCGACACTGTCTTGATCTTGCTCGCGCTTACCAGCGATGGGCTCAGACGGCAGACGCTCGGCTTTACCGAGTTCGTCGACGAGATAGGCGCCGAGATCGCCTGCGAAGAACCAGTTGTCTTTCTCCCCGGTCGCCTCGTTGGTGAAGGTGATGCGCAAACCGGGGCACAGCACGGCCTTGGCCTTGAGCGTGTGGCGCAGCTGCGGCACCGAGAACTTGTCGGAGTCGAAGAATTTGGGGTCGGGCCAGAAGCGAACGGTGGTGCCCGTGTTGCGCTGTCCGACGGTACCGACGACTTCGAGCTTCGAGGTGATTTTGCCGTCTCGAAAACCGATGTTGTATTCCTTGCCACCGCGACGGACCCAGCACTCGAGCTGCTTGGAGAGCGCGTTGACCACCGAGACACCGACGCCGTGCAGACCGCCGGAGAAGTTGTAGCTGCCGCTATCGAATTTACCGCCCGCGTGCAAACGCGTGAGGATGAGCTCGACGCCGCTCACTTTTTCTTTGGGGTGGATGTCAACCGGCATGCCACGGCCGTCGTCCGTGACCTCGAGCGAGCCGTCCTTGTAGACCGTGACGTCGATCTGCTTGGCGTGCCCCGCGAGCGCCTCGTCGACGCTGTTATCGATGACCTCGTGCGCGAGGTGGTTAGGGCGGGTCGTGTCGGTGTACATGCCCGGGCGGCGCCGAACGGGGTCCAACCCGGAGAGAACCTCAATCGCTGAGGCGTCGTAGTCTTTTGCCATCCGCCAATTCTAGGCGAAATCCCTCCCAGTGTCGGACGGCATGAGGTATAAATTCCGCATGACTAAAGCGAAGCGCCCACCCGATTTCGAAAAGTCCCTCGCCGAGCTCGAAGCGATCGTCGAGAAACTCGAGACCGGCGATCTACCCATTGAAGAATCCCTGAAGTCTTTCGAGAAGGGCATCGCCCTCACCCGCGACTGTCAGGGCGCGCTCGATGCGGCGCAGGCGCGTGTCGATATTCTGCTCAAGCGCGATGGTGCGGCGAGCCTCGAACGCTTCGATGCGGACGAGGACGACGAGGCATCGCAGGACGAGTGAGCATGGATTACCGCGAGCGAATCGAGCGCGTGCTCGAGCGCGCGTTGCCATTGACGGATGCGGGCTCGACCCGCCTCATCGAAGCGATGCGTTACAGCGCACTCGGCGGCGGCAAGCGTTTGCGCCCGACACTCGTGTACACCGCAGGCGTCGCACTCGGGGCGTCACTCGAGGCGCTCGATGATCCGGCGGCGGCCGTCGAACTCATTCATGTCTATAGCCTGATCCACGACGATCTGCCGGCGATGGACGACGACGATCTGCGGCGCGGACGTCCCTCGTGCCACAAGGCCTTCGACGAAGCGACCGCAATCTTGGCGGGCGATGCGCTGCAGGCCGTCGCCTTCGAGCGTCTCGCGGGTTCCGCCGATCAATCGCCCGACGAAGCCGTACGTCGACTTACCATGGTGCGATTGCTGGCGGCGGGCATCGGCACGGCCGGCATGGCCGGGGGTCAGGCCATCGATCTCGAGTCGGTGGGGCGCAAACTCGACGTTCCTGCGCTGCAGCGCATGCATCGGCTCAAGACCGGCGCGCTGATCGAAACCTCGGTACTGCTCGGCGCGGCGGCCGCGGGCGTACTCTCGGGCCCGAAATGGCAGGCCTTGCAGGAGTTCGGCGCGGCCATCGGCCTCGCGTTCCAAATTCAGGACGACATTCTCGATGTGACCGGCACGACCGACACGATCGGCAAAATCGCCGGGGCAGACGCCGCTCACGACAAGCCGACCTACACGAGCCTCATGGGTCTCGAGGGCGCGAAAGCGGCCGCCGAGGCGCAGCGGGCCCGGGCGCATGCGGCCCTCGCCCCGCTCGGGGCGGCCGGAAAGGGGCTCGAAGCGCTAGCCGATTTCGTCATCGGCCGCGCGAACTAATACACTGTCGCGCTCCCATGACTACGCTCGACGCACGATATCCGTTGCTCTCAAAGATCAACTCGCCGGCTGACCTGCGCGCGCTGCCGGTCGAGTCGCTCGGCGAGGTCTGCCATGAGCTGCGGCAATATTTGATCAACACCGTCGCGACACGCGGCGGTCACTTCGCAGCCGGCCTCGGCACGGTCGAGCTCACGGTGGCGCTGCATTATGTCTTCGAGACCCCTGAGGATCGTCTCGTGTGGGATGTCGGCCATCAGGCCTATCCGCACAAAGTCCTCACGGGACGTCGCGATCGACTCGACACCGTCAAACAAAAGGACGGGCTCGCGCCCTTCCCCACCCGCGCAGAGAGTGTGTACGACACGTTCGGTGTCGGTCACTCGAGTACCTCGATCAGCGCGGCGCTCGGCATGGCGGTTGCCGCGGAGCGTGAAGGCCTTTCTCGACGCGTGGTCGCAGTGATCGGTGACGGCGCGATGACGGCCGGCATGGCCTTCGAGGCGCTCAATAACGCCGGATCGCTGCGTACCGATTTGCTCGTCGTGCTCAACGACAACGACATGTCGATTTCGGAGAACGTGGGAGCGCTCTCGAAGTACCTCACGCGTGTGCTCTCGAGCCGAAAGTACGCGGCGCTGCGTGAGACGGGTAAGAAAGTGCTCGCGAAGATGCCGGTCGCATGGGAGTTCGCGCGACGCTCAGAGGAATATTTCAAGGGGATGATCCTGCCGGGCGGGCTCTTCGAGGCGCTCGGATTCAATTACATCGGACCCATCGACGGTCACGACATCGGCGCACTCGTTCGCACGCTACGTAATCAGCGACTGTTAAAGGGTCCGCAGTTCCTGCACGTCGTCACGCGAAAGGGCAAGGGCTACGCGCCGGCCGAGGCCGACCCGATCAAGTGGCACGGCCCGGGCGCGTTCGACCCGGCGAGCGGTACTATTTTTAAGGAAAAATCGTCAGGGCCTTCGTTCTCGCAAATCTTTGGTGAGTGGCTCTGCGACATGGCCGAGCGCGAGCCCAAGCTCGTCGGCATCACGCCGGCGATGCGCGAGGGTTCCGGTCTCGTCGAGTTCTCGAAGAAATTCCCCGATCGGTATTTCGATGTGGCGATCGCCGAGCAGCATGCGGTGACGTTCGCGGCGGGAATCGCCTGCGAGGGTTTGAAGCCCGTGGTCGCGATTTACTCCACCTTCTTGCAGCGCGGATACGATCAGTTGATTCATGACGTCGCGCTACAGAACCTGCCCGTGGTATTCGCGCTCGATCGCGCGGGTCTCGTCGGCGGTGACGGCGCGACACATCAAGGTGCCTACGACATCTCATACCTGCGCTGCATTCCGAACATGGTGCTGATGGCGCCCTCTGACGAAAACGAGTGTCGGCAGATGCTCTATACGGCAACCACGCTCTCCGGCCCGTCGGCGGTGCGTTATCCACGCGGCATCGGCAACGGTACGGCCGTGACACGCGAGATGTCAGAGATGCCGGTCGGGCGCGGTATCGTGCGTCGCGAAGGTCAGAGCGGACTCGCCATTCTGGTGTTCGGCACGCTGCTGCACGCCGTGCGGCCCATCGCCGAGCGGCTCGATGCTACGGTCGTCGACATGCGCTTCATCAAGCCGCTCGACGTAGCGCTCGTGAAGCAGATCGCAGCGCGTCATCGCGCCATTATCACGGTCGAAGAAAATGCGGTGCAGGGCGGCGCCGGTTCTGCGGTCGCCGAGACGCTCGCGGAAGCGGGCCTCTCGATCCCGTTGCATCTCATAGGTATTCCCGATCGGTTCATCGAGCACGGCAGCCGCGAGGACTGTCTCGCCCTCGCCGGTCTCGATGCGGCGGGTCTTGCGAAGCAAATCGACGGTTGGTGGCAGACGCAGCGCAACCTGTCGCGAACGGGAACTTGAGTCATGACATCCGCGGTGGTCCAGACGGTCGAAGACGTCCAGTCGCGCGCGGATACACGCCAGTTGCCGATCAATAAGGTCGGCATCAAGGACATCACGCATCCGGTGAAACTGCGCGATCGCTCGAGCGGCGAGCAGCACACCGTCGCCACGTTCAACATGTACGTGAACCTGCCGCACGATTTCAAAGGCACGCACATGTCGCGCTTCGTCGAGATTTTGCACGGTGAGCGCGAGATCTCGGTCGAGAACTTTCGGAAGATGCTCGGCGATATGACGCGCCGCCTCGATGCGGAGTCGGGTCACATCGAAATGAGCTTTCCGTTCTTCGTGATGAAGAAAGCGCCGGTGTCAGGCGTCGAGAGTCTGATGGATTACCGTGCGACGCTCATCGGGGAGCAGCGCGGCACGTCGGCCGACATGTGGGTGCGGGTCGTGGTACCCGTCACGAGCCTGTGCCCCTGCAGTAAGCGCATCTCTGATCGCGGGGCTCACAACCAACGCTCGCACGTGACCATCACGGCGAAGTTACGTGAGCATCTCTGGATCGAAGAACTCATCGATATTGCGGAGTCCGAGGCGTCTTGCGAGGTGTTCGGCATCCTGAAGCGCCCTGACGAGAAATACGTCACCGAAAAAGCGTACGACAATCCTAAGTTCGTCGAAGATCTCGTGCGCGATATCGCGATGCGCCTCAATGCCGAAGACCGCATCGCGGCCTATAGCGTCGAAGCCGAGAACTTTGAATCGATTCACAACCACTCGGCCTACGCGCTCATCGAGCGTGATAAAGACGCGGCGGGCTGATTCTCAGCCCCCGAAGTGATCGAAACTCGACGGCAGAGCGTCAAGATACCTCTGTAACTCCGGTTGCTCCGTGCGCACGGTCACGTGCGGCGTACCCGGCTCCGCCTCGACGAGCGTGCCGATCACCCATACGTCCCCTCGCGCTTCGAGCTCGGCGAGCGCCTCGCGATTCTCGGGCGGCACCGTAAAGACGAGTTCGTAGTCATCACCCCCCGCCAACATGAAACGCAGGGCCTCACGCTCCTCGAAGACACCATCACGCACGAGCGCGGCGAGCGCCGACGAACGTGGAACGCGCTCGAGATCGATGATCGCTGCGCACCCACTCGCCGCGGCGAGTTTGCCGATATCCCCCGCGAGACCATCCGACACGTCGATGCAGGCGGTCGCGATATCGAGCAGTTGTCGGCCGAGTTCGAGCCGCGGAGTGGGATATTCAAAGCGCGCGCGCAACGCTACGCGAGAGGTCTCATCGCCTCGAGCGCGCCGCGAAATAGCGCCCGCGGCCGCATCGGGCGCGAGCAGCGCGAGACCCGCGGCGGCATCTCCTGGGGTACCCGAGATGCAAAGCACATCGCCGGGTCGCCCGCCGGCACGGCGCAAAGCCACGCCATGGGGCACGAACCCGATCACCTGCACGCCGATCATCAAGGGACCGCGAGTGGTGTCTCCTCCGACGAGCGACACTTCGTGCTCGAGCGCCAGCAAAGAAAAGCCTTTAGCGAATTCTTTGATCCAGGCTTCATCCGCACGAGGCAGCGTGAGCGCGAGCAAGCTCCATGCGGGTACTGCCCCCATCGCCGCGATGTCGCTCAAATTAACGGCGAGCGCTCGGTGCCCGACCGAACGTGCGGGCGCACCGGCCGGAAAATGGACGCCCTCGACCAGCGTATCGCTCACAGCGATGAGATCGAACCCCTCGGGAGGGCGCAGAATCGCGCCGTCATCGCCGACGCCGAGCACGACGTCGCCGCGGCGACAGCCGGCTTCGCGAAAGAAACGATCGATCAGTTCGAATTCACCGAGAGGCATTCGGCTCAATGTTCGTGTGGTCGCAGCACTCGCGCTGCGCGATCGAGCACGGCATTGACGTATTTGTGCGCGTCCGTCGCGCCGAACCGGCGGGTGAGGCTCACGGCCTCGTTCACCACGACGCGCCACGGCACATCGGGACGGTGCGCGAGCTCATGTATGCCGATCAGCAACACCGCGTGCTCGACGGGGTCGAGCTCGGCGGGCGCGCGATCTGCCCATTCTTTGAGTTGCTCATCGATTGCGGCACGCGACTCGACGACCGCACGCACGATTTCATCGAAATACTCGCGATCGGCTCGCGCCATATCTTCTTCGGCGGCGAACTCACTCAGCAGGTCTTGCCACGGCGCTTCGTTGAGCTGCAGTCGGTAAAGCGCCTGCATGGCCAGTTTTCGGGCGACGGAACGCGCACCCGAACGAGGATCTTTGATAGGACTCACGAACGATTCTCCCGAAGCAGCTGGATCATTTCGAGGGCCGCTTCGAGCGCCTCGCCACCTTTGTTCATGCGCGCGGGATCCGCGCGCTCCTCCGCCTGTGCGCGGTTCTCGACCGTGAGCACACCGAAAATAATGGGCAACCCTGTGGAGAGCCCCGCATCCATAAGACCGCGAGCACACTCCCCCGCGACGTAATCAAAGTGCGGCGTGTCACCGCGGATCACACAACCGAGCGCGACGATCGCATGCACCCGCCCCGCCAGCGCAATTTGCTGACAAGCCAGTGGCAACTCGAAGGCACCGGGCACACGATGCAGGAGGAGCGCGTCAGGCGATCCGCCGTGACGAGCCCACGCCGCGCGTGCACCGTCGAGCAACTGCGACACGATGACGTCATTGAACCGCGCGCAGACCACGGCGACCCGTAGCGATCGCGCATCGAGAGTCGGGGCTTGCCCAAGCGGAGCGGTTGGAGCCTCCAATTTCATGTGCTGCGATCCACGTAACTGTCGACTTCGAGATCGAACGCCGAGAGACCCTGCAACTGCCAAGGTCTTGAGAGTACTCGCATTCGGCGGATACCTAAATCTTTGAGGATCTGCGCACCGATCCCGTAGGTTCGTAGCACTTCGGGGCGCTCGCCGATGACGCCGGCGGACGGCCGACTGTGCAGGGTCTGCACGGCATCCGCAAGTTCGCGCGGCGACTCGATATCGCGAAGGATCACGACTACACCAGCGCCCTCCTTCACGACGCGCTCGAGCGCAGCCCGCAGCGTCCAGCGACGCGCCCCATCGACGACACCGACCACATCGCGCAGGGTGTCGGTGAGATGCACACGCACGAGAGGCGATGCGTGGCTCGCAATGTCGCCGTATACCAGCGCGAGATGGACGTCGCGATGCACATGATCTTGATACGCCAGCAACTGAAACTCGCCCGCCTCGAGCGTGACCCGGCGATCGGCGAGGCGCTCGACCGAACGTTCGTTACGTAATCGGTAGCGGATGAGATCGGCGATGCTTCCGATACGCAGACCGTGCTGACGGGCAAAGATTTCGAGGTCGGGGCGCCGAGCCATCGTCCCGTCGTCGTTCATGATTTCGACGATCACCGCAGCGGGCTCGAGACCGGCAAGCCGCGCAAGATCGCAGCCCGCCTCCGTGTGACCCGCGCGCGTGAGCACGCCGCCCGGCTGCGCCATGATCGGAAAGATATGGCCCGGCTGGCGCAGATCTTGTGGTGAGGCATCGGGCGCCACCGCCGTGCGCACCGTGTGGGCTCGATCGTAGGCCGAGATACCCGTGGTGACACCCTCGGCCGCCTCGATCGAGAGCGTGAAATTCGTGCGGTGTTCACGGTGGGTGTCGCTCACCATCAGCGGCAAGCGTAGCTGTCGGCAGCGCTCCTCGGTGAGCGTGAGGCAAATGAGCCCCCGGCCGTGCCGCGCCATGAAGTTGATGTCTTCGGGCCGCACCTTGCTCGCGGCCATCAAGAGATCACCTTCGTTCTCGCGACTCTCGTCATCGATGATGATGACCATCTTGCCGGCGGCAAGATCGGCGAGGATATCTTCGATGCGATCGAGCTCGACACTCATCGCGCCACCTGCGGATCGAGCAGTCGCTCGACATAGCGCGCCACCTGATCGACCTCGAGGTTCACGCGACGACCCGGCTTGAACTCGCCGAGCGTCGTCACCGCTTGGGTGTGCGGGATGAGGTTGACCGAAAACTCCGTCGGTCCCACCTCGTTAATGGTGAGACTTACGCCATCGATGGCCACCGAGCCTTTACGAGCAAAATATTTGGCAAGCGATGGCGGACACGCGAAACGCATGCGTACCGAGCGTGCATCCTCGCGCACCTCGAGCACTTCGCCGAGTCCATCGACATGACCCGACACCAGATGTCCGCCGAGCGCATCCCCCGCTTTGAGGGCGGGCTCGAGATTGACGCGACTGCCGACCTCGAGTGCGCCCAAGGTCGTGAGCGATAAGGTCTCATTCGAAACATCGGCCGAGAACCCTTTGGTGTCGATCTCGAGCGCCGTGAGACACACTCCGCTCACCGCGATGCTGTCACCCGCACGAGTGGCCGCGAGCGACAGACGATCGACCGCGATGCGCAGGCGCACGTCGCCGCCGTGACGCTCGAGCGTCACGATCTGACCCACGTCCTGCACGATTCCGGTGAACATCGATTCTGGTCCTAGGTGTCCCGCGCTGTCTCAGCGGTTCGGGCGCAGCATGATACGGATATCGGGACCTGTCTGGCGCAGATCGTGAATCCGCCACTCGGGCGAGTCCGCTAAGCGCTGCGGCCCGACAAGGTTGGCAAGCGGTCGCGCGTCGGATCCCAGCAGACGAGGGGCTACGTAAAGCACGAGCTCATCGACGAAATGACCGCTGAGCAACGCCCCAGCGAGCGTGGGTCCGGCTTCGGTCCACACCTCGTTGAGCCCTGCCCCGCCCATCCAGGCGAGCGCCGCGTCGAGGTTGAGACGTCCATCGGTCGCGCTCGCGATCGCTTCGATGCGACCCGGCGCGTTCGCGCTTGAGGCCAAAGCTGACGCGGACGTGAGACGGACGATCTCACCCTGAGTCGCAAACACTCGGGCTGCATTCGGAATACGCAAATGACGATCGAGGATCACCCGCAGCGGATGTCTAATCTTTGAGTCCTCGTTTGCCGCACCGGTTACCGTCGATGCGGGTCTCGCCGTCAATTCCGGATCGTCTGCGAGAACCGTCGCGCTCGTGCTCAAAATCGCCGCGCTCTCGGCACGAAAACGATGCACGTCATCGCGCGCCTGCGGGGAGGTGATCCAGCGACTCTCCCCGCTCGCGAGCGCCGTGCGCCCATCGAGACTCGCCGCAAGTTTGAGTCGTACCCAGGGTCGACCCGTCCGCATGCGCTTGAAAAACCCGAGATTAAGCTCCTCGCCCTGGTCGGAGAGCAGCCCCGTCTCGACCGTGATGCCCGCCGCTCTAAGACGCGCTGCCCCTGAGCCATCGACGCGAGGGTTTGGGTCACCACACGCGAAGATCACTTTGGAAATTCCGGCCGCGATCAAGGCCTCGGTGCATGGCGGCGTACGACCCTGATGATTGCAGGGCTCGAGTGTCACGAACGCCGTCGCCCCGCGTGCGCGCTCACCCGCCGCGCGCAGCGCAAACACCTCGGCATGCGGCTCACCCGCGCGTTGGTGCCACCCTTCGCCGATGATAGTGTCATCGCGGGTGATGACACACCCGACCCGCGGGTTGGGTTGCGTGGTGGCGGCGCCCTGCGCTGCGAGCTCGAGCGCACGCTGCATCGCGAGCCGCTCGAAGCGACTCCAGCGCTCGTCGTGGGCGTCACTCACCGTCGCCACCCTTCGAGGTTTTTGAGGTCCTGCCGGATTTCTTTGACGCGGGGTCCTCGCCACTCAGTAAAGAGAGCTGCCCGGCGAGCGGCTCGCGCTTGCGATTGCTGCGTAGTTTCTCGACTTCGCTGCGGAACGCCTCGACGTCTTGGAAGCTACGGTAGACCGACGCGAAACGAACGTAGGCGACCTCATCGAGATGGCGCAGTTCGTCCATCACGAACTCACCGATCTGGCGCGAGCGAACTTCGCGCTCACCGAGACCGCGCAGCCGCTGCATGATGCGGGTAACGGCCGACTCGACTCGCTCCTGTTCGACGGGGCGCTTCTGCAACGCCTTGAACAATCCCGATCTTAATTTTTGCTCGTCGAAGGGCTCGCGGCTGCCGTGACTTTTGACCACGAGCGGCATGACGAGCTCAGCGGTTTCGAAGGTAGTGAAGCGCTCACCACAGGCGAGACACTCGCGACGACGACGGATCTGCCGACCTTCGGCCGCAAGACGTGAGTCGTTGACCTTAGTCTCTTCGTGACCGCAGAAGGGACAGTGCATGGCGTCGTCCCGTCAGTGGTGCGTACGGGCGATCAGTGCCCGGCCGCCGCGTGACGCGGCTGCGCCTGCGAAGACTCGTACACCGGGAAACGGCGGCAGAGCGCCGTCACCTGCTCGCGCACTCGCGCCACCGCCTCGGCCGAGCCTTCGGCATCGAGCACGTCGGCGATGAGATCGGCGACCTGCGTTACCTCGGCCTCCTTGAAGCCGCGGGTGGTCGCAGCCGGCGTACCGATACGGATGCCGCTCGTCACCATGGGCGGACGCGGATCGTTCGGCACGGCGTTTTTATTGACCGTGAGATGGGCCGCCCCGAGCGCGGCGTCGGCGTCTTTGCCGGTGATGTTCTTATCCGACAGATCGATGAGGAACAGATGGTTATCCGTGCCGCCCGAGACGATGCGATACCCGCGCTTCTGCAGCTGCGCGCACATGGCGCGAGCATTGGCGACCACCTGACGTTGATAATCTTTGAACTCGGGCTGAAGCGCCTCGAGGAAGGCGACGGCCTTGGCCGCGATCACGTGCATCAGCGGGCCGCCCTGCGTGCCCGGAAACACGAGTGAATTGAATTTTTTGGTGAGCTCGTCGTTCTTACGCGCAAGAATGAGCCCGCCGCGCGGGCCGCGCAGGGTCTTGTGCGTGGTCGTCGTGACGACATCGGCGTACGGCACCGGGTTCGGATACACGCCCGCGGCCACGAGGCCGGCGACGTGCGCCATATCGACATGAAGATAGGCACCGACCTTGTCGGCGATCGCACGGAAGCGCGCGAAGTCGAGATAGCGCGAATACGCCGAGAAGCCAGCGATGATGAGCCGAGGCTTCACTTCGAGCGCTTGTTTTTCGAGCGCGTCGTAATCGATCTCGCCGTTGTCAGGCCGAATGCCGTACTGCGAGGCGTTGAAGATTTTTCCTGAGAAATTGACCTTGGCGCCGT
>JAFMKA010000122.1 GCA_017853175.1 Steroidobacteraceae bacterium
ATCATCGCCGTCGCCAACCAGAAAGGCGGCGTCGGCAAGACCACCACTGCAGTCAACCTCGCCGCGTCGCTTGCCGTGACGCGCCGTCGGGTCTTGCTCGTCGATCTCGATCCCCAAGGCAACGCCACGATGGGTTGCGGAGTCGAGAAGACGTCGATCACGCGCGGTATCGGCGACGTATTGACCGGCGATTGCTCGCCGCGTGAGGCGATCATCGCCCTCGAGTCGCCCGCGATGTCGCTGTTGCCCGCTAACCAAGATTTGACGGCAGCCGAAGTACAACTGCTCTCGATGTCGGTCGGACGCGAGATCCGGTTGCGCAATGCCCTGAAGGCGATACGTGGTGACTTCGACGTGATCCTCATCGACTGTCCGCCCTCGCTCAATATGTTGACGGTCAACGCGCTCGTTGCGGCCGACGGCGTGCTCGTGCCGATGCAGTGTGAGTACTACGCGCTCGAAGGGTTGACCGCGTTGGTCTCGACCATCGAGCAGATTCGCGAAGCCGTGAATCCGAACCTGCAGATCGAAGGTGTGCTGCGAACGATGTTCGATCCGCGGAACAATCTTGCGAACGAGGTGAGCGCACAGTTGCTCGAGCATTTTGGTGACAAAGTGTTCAGCACCATCGTTCCGCGCAACGTACGGCTTGCAGAGGCCCCCTCTTTCGGCAAGCCCGCTTTGATGCACGACAAAGATTCTCGAGGTGCGCTCGCCTACCTCGCGCTCGCCGGCGAAATGATCGGGCGCGGAGGCGTGCCCATGGCCATCGCTGCAAATGAGGGCGCTGGGCGCCCGACGGGCTAAGCCATGCTGATCGAGGCGCGCAGCGCAGCCCCGGGCGCGGTGTTGCGCTGGTCACGGCAAGCCCTCGATCTTCTCCGTCGTGGCCTCAGCTTTTGGTCTGCGCTGTCCTTGTTGATGTGTCTCTGGGTGTTCGTCGGCCATCGATTGCCGCTCGTCAGCGCCATTCTCGCCCTCGTGGCGCTGCTCTCCTGCATGCTGATCGCGTCGCACCTCGATCGCAGCGGGCGGATCACGCTCGCCTAGGCGCTCGAGATGCTACGTGCCAAGCTACCCGTGATTTTGATGTTCGCTGCGATCGTGGCCGTTGCAGGGGCGCTAGTTTGGGTGCTGTTGCTGGCCAAACCTGGCGTTGCCTGGTGGAACATTCTCTACACAGAACGGAACTCGGTGGACTCTACACAGAACGGAACTCGGTGGACGTCCTGTCTGCTGACGGCTTCGTCGCACTGCGCCAAATCTTCGTGTACTCGGCCTTCGCGCTCGGGCTGTGTTACTTCGGTCTCAATATCCCGGGGTTGACCTCATTTTTCCAATTTCTGGGCATGACCTTGCTCGGTCTGCCGTTCCGCGAAGCTTGGCGACTCGGCGCCACCGGCCAGATCCGTAACCTCGGCCCGATGATCGGGGTGGCACTCCTCTTCATGGTGTTACCTGCGCTATGCGCGCTGCTGCTGCCCCCACTCGTGCCCGTGCTCTATTGTTTCTTCGGCGCCTTGGGGTACGTGGCGTTTAGAGAGATTTTTCTTGGCATCGGTGAAAACCAGCCCCGTGAGACGGCGGTGACTGCGCGGGCGACTCCGCTATCATCCCGGGCATGAACCAGAAAAAGCCCGTCCTCGGCCGTGGACTCGATGCGCTGCTCGGACAGATGAGCGCGAGCCGCGCTGCGACCGGCGCGCCCGCCTTGCCGGGCGACGAGCTCGCCAAGCTGCCGCTCGACCAGCTGCAGCGCGGGCGCTACCAGCCCCGTGTCGACATGCGCGAGGAAGCCTTGGAGGACCTCGCCAGTTCCATCCGCGCTCAAGGGGTCGTTCAGCCCATCGTCGTCCGTCCTTTGGAGATGCCGGGCGCGGCGCCGGGTTCGGCTCCCTCGCGGTACGAAATCATTGCCGGCGAGCGTCGCTGGCGGGCCGCCCAGATGGCGGGTCTCGAGACCATCCCGGCGATCATTCGACGCGTACCGGACGAGAGCGCCATCGCGATGGCGCTCATCGAAAACATCCAGCGCGAGAATCTGAACCCGCTCGAGGAGGCTCGCGCCCTCGATCGACTGATCCGCGAGTTCGAGGTGACCCATCAGCAGGCGGCTGATGCGGTGGGTCGTTCGCGCGCCGCTGTCAGTAACCTACTACGTTTGCTCGAGCTTCCGCCCGAGGTCGCCGAGCTCGTCGATCGCCGCGCGATCGAGATGGGTCACGCGCGCGCCTTGCTCGGACTGACGCAGGAACGCCAGCAGATCGAAGTCGGTCAATTGGTGTCGAAAAAAGGTTTATCAGTCCGTGAAACCGAGGCATTGGTTCGCCGGCTAAACAATCCGCCTAAAAAAGATGGCTCGATCGATCGTGATTTTGGCTCCGGATCGGCGGACGGAACCCAAGACGCCAACGTTCGCGAGCTCGAAAATCGCCTCTCCGAGACCCTCGGCGCCGACGTCAAAATCGAATCGACGGGCAAAGGCGGGAAGGGCCGCCTCGTCATCGCGTACCACTCGCTCGACGAGCTCGACGGAATCCTTTCTCACATCCATTGATGGCCCAAGGGCGCGACCCTATAATCCGCACGCCTTCGCAGTGGGCGGCGTTCTTGAAGCGTCGTCCTCTCAAAGAATCAGCGAAGCCACTTGCCGTCTGTACAGGTCGCGACAAGTGGCTTTTTTGTTGCCTACAGGACCGCTTGCCCATGACCGTTCCGAGCGATCCGCAAACGCGCAGACTCGCCGTGCGGATCCTCCTCTGGCAGGCCGC
>JAFMKA010000041.1 GCA_017853175.1 Steroidobacteraceae bacterium
CGAAGCGTCCGAATGACGTCGTACTCCGTACGCCACTCCGACATCTGATCTTCGGTCAAACCCGATACGACCTCAGGCGGAACCAACGTCTCATGAACGACCACCAGAACTTTGAGCTGCTTCATAGTGTGAACCGCATCGTCTCGCCACTCAGGGCGGCTTTCGCCAACCTGCGAACCGTTCGCTCTGCCGCAGCACGACGCTCTCTCATGGAGCCTCGCAGCCACAACCGGCGCTCGCGCGCGCGATCGACGGCGAACTGAACGAGTTGCTCGGCACCATATCGATCGATCGCCGTGTGCGCCATCACATGCCGAATCAAATCAGGTCGTAGGGCTCGAAGGCAACTGTCGGCGCGTCGATGCTGACGATGCGGACCACGAGGCCTGACTTTTGATAGTCCACGGTCTAGCGTTCGATCGATCATTGAAAAATCACTGTCGACGCGACGCTGCAAATGGCGTCGATAGTAATCGCGCAGCGATAAATCGTTCGAGGCGACTGGATCGACACGACTCGCCGTACGTACGACGGGGCGACGACCGCGGATACTCCGCATCAAGTCATCCATCGCCTCGAGCTTGGCTAAGGCGGGCGTGCCCGCATAGCGCTGGCGCCAGTTTGAACGTGGCGCCAGCCAGACCGCAAAGGTCTCGGCGAAATCCTCCGCCGGATGGGCTTGGGCATACCAGCCGTCGAGGTGAGTGACGAAGTCGCGGCTCGAGGGGTTCGCGACATAACGGGTCGGATAGGGCAACGAGGCAGACCCGAAAGTTTCACGCCAAAGTTTTCGTCGACGAAGTCGAAATGCCGTATCGACGACGTGACCCGCCTCATGACGCAAGATACGCATCAACCCCGCCGCATTGCCGCCCTCGACCGAGCTCGACATACGACGCTCGAGACGCTCGAGACGCGGATGCGCAAGATAAAACGGGATCGCGATCCCCGGCACCCCGTCGGGTGAAAACCACTCGTCTGAGAACCAAAAGTGCGGCTCTAGCAAAATATCGCGAGCGGCGAGTTCATCACGCAAACGACGAATGGCACGTTGCAGCACGGCCCGTCTCGGCAGACCCAGATGCAGGTCACGAAATCTCAGACGCAGGAGTTGCGCGTCAGTGTAACGAGCCCAAGGAGGGGACTTTCGTCGCACGGCTCAGATTTCGGCATCGAGTCGAACGAGAACTTCAGCGAGCAACGCATCCGCGAGCTCTTCGATCATCGGTCGACCGGCGAGCATGGCGAGCCACCCCGCAGGAATCGACTCCACACCAAACACTGCGCCGGCGAGTTGTCCTGTCGTCGCGCCATAGACGTCGGCATCGCCGCCGCGATTGACTGCACGTAGCACGGCATCCTTCCAATTCTTTGCCTCGTGCATCGACTCCTTGACGATCGCCAACGCACGAGAGGCCTCCGTCTCGTTACGAGAGGGCGTCATATCTGCCGATCTCGATCGATCCGAGTCGTTGAAGGGCTTGCCGCGTATCGCACCATGCATCATCGATGCGAACTCTGTCAGGGTATCGAGCGTGGACGACTCCCGACACGTCACTCGCATCATCGGCTCGAGCTCTTTCATCAACGCCTGCTCATCGGCGTAATGCCACAGCACGAGGGGCGCCACACGGACGAGCGCATCGGCCCCATCGCGTACATTGTCCGACGCCTCTCCGTCCACGAGCGCGCGGCTGACACTCGCTGTGATCCCGAGACACTCGCCGCAGAGCGAGCCTTCGCCATCGCGTTGCCAACGTCGAAATCGACTCAATTGGTCGAGCGGATCACATCCTCGGCACTCGAGAACACTCTGACCGAGCAGCAGCGCCATCGCCGTGTCATCGGTCCAGGAGCCCGGGGCGAGATCGAAGGGTCCGCCGCCGATGAGATCGCGGATCGGCGCGAAGCTGCCCGGTTTCGACAGTTGCGCAGGCGCAGCGAGTGCCTCGCCTAGTGCAAGACCGAGTAATGCGCCACGAAAACGACTGCGTAATCGCGCCACCGCAGCCAGTGCGTCGGCATCGAAGTCAGGAAGCCCTGCGTCAGGCGTCACTCGCCTCACTCCTCGCTAGATCCTCGCTCGATGCGCGAAGAGCGGAGAAATCGAACAGCGCGGGGTCGGCTAAATGTCCGGCCTCGACTCTGCAGATCGCCGAAAAAATCGACTCCGTTCGTCCCGGATGCACACGCTCCCATTCCTGCAACATTTGTTTGATCGTGCGGCGCTGCGCGTTGTCTTGTGAACCACAGAGTTTGCAGGGGATGATCGGAAACTGCCGCGCGCGAGCGTACCGCTCGATATCTCGCTCGGGCACGTAAGCAAGCGGACGGATGACGATGTGCCGTCCGTCTTCGGAGCGCAGCTTCGGTGGCATCGCCTTCAGACGACCGCCGAAGAACATATTGAGAAAGAGCGTCTCGACGATATCGTCACGATGATGACCCAGCGCAACTTTGGTCACACCGTTTTCAGAGGCCCAGCGATACAGCGCCCCGCGCCGCATTCGAGAACAGAGCCCGCACATCGTCTTGCCCTCGGGGATGACACGCTTGACGACCGAGTAGGTATCTTGCTCGATCACGTGAAACGGTACGCCGAGGGCGGTCAGATATTCAGGAAGCACGTGCTCCGGAAAATCAGGCTGTTTTTGATCGAGATTGACCGCCACCAACTCGAACTTAACCGGTGCGCTACGCTGCAACGACATCAGGATGTCGAGCATTGTGTACGAGTCTTTACCTCCGGAGAGGCAGACCATCACCTTGTCGCCTTCCTCGATCATCGAATAATCCTCGATAGCTTTGCCGACGAGGCCCCTGATGTGGGCCTGCAGCTTGCGCGAAGTGTTCGACGATTGACGTACGGGGATATCCATCACACGATGCGCTGGGCACCCATCACGATCAAGCAGACGCAGCTGCCGAAACCGACGAGCCAAGTGAGCGATCTCAACGTGGCGAGATCTGCGACATAGCAGGCCACGTAGGCAATGCGAGACACCAGGAATATCGAGGCGATCAGCCCAACCGATGCCGGATCGACACCGCCGATGAAGGCCGCCGCGAGTCCTGCGATGTAGGTTGCGAGCGCCTCCCAAGAATTAGCCTGAGCGGCATTTGCGCGCGCCTGGTAACCCGTGCGACGCGCAAGCCACTCACGCGGATTGGCGTTGTCGTAGCGATCATCTCCGCCACTGAATTTGGCGATGCCCCCGCAAATGACGGGCATGAGCATCGCAGCGAGAAGGACCCAGAGTGCTGTTGCCATAATGAAAAACTCCGTGTGTTATCGACGTTATCTTCGGATTGAAACTCAGACCAAAAAATTGAGACGCAGATCGACTGTCTTTAGCGTGTGGGCCAGGTCGCGGCATACCAACCGATTGCGATTGATACTGCGATGAGCATCAGCACGGTGATGACCAGCATGATTCGCCCGAACGTCATCCGGCGAACCCCTATCGCAACGACAACTGACCCTTCTCGTTGAAGGGCACGGTTCTGATGAGTCCGCTGTCGAGCTTCACTTCGCCGCGCAGCTGGTAGGTGATTTCGTTGGGCGCGCCGCCACTCTGACGCGCGCGCTCGAGTAACTTAAGCAAAGTACCCGCGAGATTGGCGGTCACCAGCATGTCGAACTCCGCTTCACCCCGCGCCGGCACCACGAAACTACTGCCGGAGAGTCCACGACCGAGCTCTTCGCCACCCAACTCGATGGTGTAGGTCACCCCTCGCACACGAAGCTCACGGTCGTTCGGATTTTGAACGCGCATACGCGCCCTCAGTCGCTGCTCGAAGAGATCGCCTTTGACGAGCTCGACTTTGGCGACTGCAAGCTTAGGCGCCTCGAGCCGCGGCCCGAGTGCGCCACACGCCGACAGCAGCGCAAACACCAAGAGAAGGGCAAGTCGCTTGCGAAGCACGAATAGGATCCCCGCAACGTGGACCAAGACCGAGACAAGTCTACTCGCTAGGCAGGAGCGGCAGTAGGCTCGAAGGGGTCCTTCCCATTTTCTCGGAGTTTCCATGTTCGATCACGCACATCAAACCCTGCGGCGCATCGTGTTCTGCGCAGTGGCGTTATTTTCGGTCTCGTCACTCGCTGCGCAGCAACCGCCTGCGAACACCGACGTCGGCGGACATTGCCGCTTCAATCTCCAAAATCAGTGGGCCGGCCCATTCAAGGCCTGCATCGACCCCTCGACGGCCGCTCAATGCGAAGAAACCGGAAAGCGCGACCAAAACAGTGGCGCGACGTTCGCTACCGGCGCCTGCCCTGCCTCGGGGCGGGTCGGTACCTGCGCCAAGCCGGACTCCTCGGTGCACTACTACGACGGCGAAGCGAGCAGCATCGAAGTTGGTTGTGGCTTTCAGGGTGGTACTTGGAAGGCGGGAAGCTGACTATTAATTGAAAGTTAATGCTAGTTAGTGCATTGTAGTAACAAGTGACTACTAGCATCGGCGCCAAGTTCCAAAAAGATCTTAACTCCGGCACCTTGGCTCTCGTGCTGCTCGCCACCTTGGCGAGCAGCAACGAGGACCTCTACGGCTACGACATCGCCCGTCGGCTGCGCAGCCTGACGGCCGATGGCGAGCATCCGTTCGCGGAGGGCAGCCTCTATCCGATACTGCGCAACCTCTCGGCAGCCGGGTTACTCACGAGCCGAATCGTTCCGTCGTACTCCGGTCCACCGCGACGCTATTACCGCATCACCGAACTCGGACGAGACACGCTCCTCGACTGGTCTTCTCGCTGGAACACCACGAGCTCATGGGTCGACAGGTGCCTCAACGATCTCGGCGCGGGTATGCTCGAGCGCTCATGAACAAAATCTTCACCGCGATTCTGGTCTTGCTGTTGGCGACGCGGGTCGGCGCGGCCGAACCCGCACTGCAAGATCTCTCCACCTTCCCGCGAAGCAGTGTCACGATCCAAAGCGCAAGCGGGCCCCAGCTCTTTGACGTCTGGGTAGCCGACACCCCTGATCGTCAGCGACAAGGTCTGATGTTCGTTCGCGATCTCCCGGCCTCGCAGGGCATGTTGTTCATCAACGAGGCGCCCCGAATCTCCTCGTTCTGGATGAAGAATACGTTCATCCCGCTCGACATGTTGTTCATTGACGAGCGTGGGCGAGTCGTCGAGATCTTCGCGAACACGCCGCCGCTCTCTCTCGATCCGATCGGTCCCGACACGCCCGTACGCGCCGTACTCGAACTGCGAGGCGGCGAAAGCGAGCGTCGTGGGATCAAAAAAGGCGATACCGTCCGGCATCCCGCGTTCAAAAAACGCTAAGACAAAAACACACCAAGACGATTATCGATGGCCAACGTGGCGATGGCCGACGTGGCTATGGCCGACGTGGCTATGGCCGACGTGGCAATTCGTCCGCGTCGCGAAATCATTCGAGTGCGCGCAGTACTCGCTCCAAGTATTCCGCTTGCAGACGACTACGGGCATCTGCCGCCGCAGGCTCTGGCACGAACGCCTCCACCTCGTCTTGATCCACGAGTTCACGACGAGCGAGTACGCGTTCGAGCGCATCGAGACGCGAGCGCGTAACGGCCAATTCAGACACTAACGCGAGCGTCACGCCATAGAGACGATCGAGCATCGGATCGTCCGTAAACTGAGGGGCTTCCGGACGGCGCCCCGTTTCTGCGGGGGTCGCGCGCGGGATGGGGTCAGCGATCTGCGGGAGGGAGTGATCCATTTCCATGCTATCCGAGTGAGGCGATTCCTTTCGCCGCTTGCCACGCACCCACCACATACCACGAGGGCGCTCGTCCGAAATCTTCGTTCTTGATGACCGTCTGCGACGGCGGCAACGCCGAGCATCGCGACTCGAACACGTTGCCCGCGCCGAAACCCGCCTTCACGAGTAACGCCGGCAAGTCCGATTCATGCAAGGCACTCCAAAACGGCTCGTTGTTGAACCGACCATCCCAATCGCGCATGAACTGCTCGAAGGGATCGAGGCCTCGATACGGCGGCTGCTCGAGATGCACCGTGAGGCCGCCTGCGCGTAACAGACGATGGGACTCCAAAAAAATCTGCGGTAAGGCCTGACGAGACGTCTCGTGCAAGACCATCGTCGTGAAGACGAGATCACTGGAGCTGTCTTCGAGTGGTGTCTTCGTCGCATCGGCCTGCATGAAGGTCACATCCGACACGCCGAGCGATCGGGCGCGCGCATGGCCGTAGCGCAACATGGGCGCCGACACGTCGATCGCGACGATGTCGGCCTCCGGAAAAGCTGCGCGCAACGGCAAGGTGTTGTGTCCGAGTCCGCAGCCGAGGTCGACGATGCGCCGCGGATTGAACTGCGGATGTTCACGCTTCAACCAATCGACCAATGCCCTACCCGCGGCGTCGTTCCACGGTCCGCCCGCACCACCTGTCGTCGCATACATCCCCGCGTCGTAGTTCGCAGGATTTGTCACGTCGTCGGTCATGCGCTCGGCCGTGTAACCGCCGCGCATGAGATGGGTATCGACCGCCGACACGTACCGGGGCGCTTCGAGGGTCGGATCGAGTTGCAGAGTTCGGGCGCCATCGTTGGCCCATTTCGCACGATCACGCAGCGCCTCGGCTTGCCGCGCCACGAGTTGTCGGCCCGCGTGTTGGCGAATCTCCATCGTGTTGCGACGCACGAGACTGAAAACTCGATACGCAGGCTCACGCTGCATCGCCTCGGCAACTTCGTGCCGGTCGACCGGATCTCGGCCGTGTCGTAACCGGAAAGCCTGCCGCGCCCGGGCCTCGTAGGCCGTTTTCACGCGGGGCGACAGCGTTTGAGCAATCTGAGCGTTGAGGTGAGCCACGATATCGAACCGGGCCCGGTCGTCGTGCTTCGTGGCAGGCAGCACGTCGTGACGGCCGATCGTGTGCCAAGGAGAGGGAGAACTCATACCGGCAGGCTAAACCCCCACGCTCATTACGGAAAAATCGATTATTCTTTACTTATAATTCGTTTTTATCGAACATTTATCAGGCCCATGCGCCATCTCAACTACACCCACCTGCTTTATTTCTGGACGGTCGTTCGCGAGGGCGGCGTCGCTCCGGCGGCGGCGGCTCTCCACATCACGCCCCAAACCGTCAGCGGCCAGATCAAACTCCTCGAAGATCAATTGCAGGGCGCGTTACTCGAGCGTCAAGGGCGCCGCTTGGTGCCGACTGACCTCGGCCGTCTTGCCTACACCTATGCCGAAGAAATCTTCCCAAAGGGGCTCGAGCTCGCCAGCGTACTGCGAGGCGCTCGAACGCAAGGCAGCCGCGCCGTCGCGATCGGTGTCGCCGATGCGGTCCCTAAACTCGTCACGTTTCGGATCCTCGAACCGCTGCTGACCGGTGACGGACATTTTCACGTGACCTGTCAAGAAGCGCCGCTCCCCGCGCTGATGGCCGACCTCGCCGCGCACCGGCTCGACCTCGTACTCGCTACGAGTGCCGCGCCCACGGACACACCCATCAAGGCATTCAGTCATTTGCTCGGTGAGTCCGAAATCGGTTTCTTCGCCACACAATCTTTGGCTGCCACTCTGCAGTCCGATTTTCCGCGTAGCCTGAACGACGCGCCCTTGCTATTACCCACCGATCGCAGCGCCAATCGACGCGTGCTCGAGGCGTGGTTCGAGCGACACGGTGTCACGCCGCGCATCGTCGGCGAACTCGACGACAGCGCTCTCGTCAAAACCTTCGCGCAGCACGGAGTCGGCGCATTTGCTGCGCCGCTCGCAATCGAGGACGAAATTCTCAGACAGTACGGAGTGGTGAGCTTCGGTCAACTCGACGAGCCGAAGGCCAAGTTCTACGCCATCTCGACCGAGCGTCGAATCAAGCATCCGGCGGTCGCCATCATCACGGAGGCGGCACGGACCGAGCTTTTTTCATCGCGCAATTCAGGTGGCGACGAAGACGTTTCGCGAGGTCTGACGCGGAAGGCGTCGCTCAATCGACCCGGCTCGTCGAAACCTGCTCGAGCTCGCCGCGCTCGCTGACCTCGAGCCTCACCTCGATCGGTCTGCAGCACACCTGACAATCTTCGATGTAGCTTCGCGAGGAATCGGTGAGGTCGAGCATCGAGCCGTAGGGCTCTCCGCACCACGGGCATTGCAGCTCGACGAATACCCCAAGCTCCGAGGTCGCAGCCGCGTGATCCCCGGGCTCGAACACGGGCTCGAGGCCATACAACTCATCGATGGTGGCGGCATCGAGCGTCATCACCCGGGATAACAACGGCTTTCTCATACCCCGATGATAAACTCCGGGCCTAGTGGCAGGTATCCGGGGAGGCTTCCATGAACACTGTGACCCGCGCGGCGCACACCATCTCGATCGTCGCTCTCGCCATACTCACATCGGTGCCGGGAAGTAATCTTTGGGCCGCCCCCAACACTGCGCCCGCGTCGCTCACCACGAGTCACCGCGACTTCTGCGCCCTCGTGCAGCGCAAACTGGTCGACACCGCCTTGCCGCTCACCAATAAAATTCATACGATCAAAGAGGCGTTCACCGAGTCGAAAGCCCGCGCGAAGCCCGTCGAGACTCAGCAATTTTCTGAGACCGACGCCGATGGACGTCTGCTCGGCATCTCGTGCAAAACCAAGAGCGCGGATCACCTTCGAGCCGAGCACGGCGTTTCGGCCGCGCGAGATCCGGCGCTGCCGCCTCGAAGTTGCCGCGACATCCATCGCGAGATGGTGGTGCAGCTTTGGGCCACCTTCGACGAGCAGACGCGCGCGTCCTCGGCGTTTGCGCCTCACCAGGTCATGCTCGATGCCGACACCCTGAGTTACACGGGATCAGGCTGGATCGGCTCACCCGCCGACGCGTCCGTCGGCAGCGACGGCAAACTGCATCTGCGCGCCTCGGCACTCTTCGCCGAGTGGGAAGACTGGCGATGGAAAATCATGCCGAAGAGCTTCCGCGGCAATCACTACTGTCATCTCGTCGCACCCGAGCGTATCGGCGCCCTGATGCGGGGCGAAGAACGACTCAGCCGTTGATGAGGGTGATCTCGAGGTGCTTGCTCGCCTTGAGAGAACTCGAGATCAGGCACACCTGCTCAGCCTTCGCGAGCAAGGTGCGTGCGCGGTCGTGATCGGCGCCGACCGGTATCGTGAGCGTCGCATGAACGGTGAACTCGGTGAATTGACTGACCCGCTCCACCCGGTCGAGCTTGCCTTCGACCTTGCACTCCAAACGCGACCATTCGAAGCGTGACGCAGCGGCTACGGCCCTGAAACTCAGCACCAGACAATCGACGAGTGCCGCCGTAAGCAGGGTCTCGGGCGACCACTTGTCCCCGGGGCCACCGAACTCGACAGGCGGCTCGCTCGGCAGAGTGGACAGCCCCGGCGAATCAAGACTGACGGCACCAGAGACGCCCGCTGAGGCACTGACCGTGTAGATGTGCGGAAAAGGGTGCATGCGACCTCCAAATCGATACTCGAAAACGACGCCCGGACATTATCCCGCAGGTCAGGTCGGCGCGCAGACGATCCTGCTTGCTGCCACGTGCACTGGCGCTCAAAATGTCGAGATGACCGAGGAGACCCGCAGCGGCCCGCGCCGACTTCCCGCCACGACGGATGCCTCGCGCGAAGCGCGAGACGAACGACGATCTCGCCTTCGAGAGCAGGGTCTCGAAATCGACGCCCTGTGTGGTTCGGCTCCCGAGCTCGAACCCGAAAAGCTCGCCGGTAGCATCGAAGGTTTCATCGGGTACGCCCAAATGCCGCTCGGCGTCGCTGGCCCGATACATATCAAAGGACTCCATGCCTCGGGCGATTTCATGGTGCCCCTCGCCACCACCGAGGGCACGCTCGTCGCCTCGTTTCAGCACGCGTTCAACGTCATCAATCGGTGCGGGGGCGCTAATGCGGCGTGTAGTCGGCAACTCGTCGGACGCGCGCCCTGCTTCGAATTCGCCGATCTGCCGACCGCGATGCGCGTCGCCGATTGGCTGCCGGCGCAATTCGCACTCATGCAGCAGGCCGCGTCCTCGACCTCGCGGTTTTGCAGACTGCAGGGTCAAAAAATATCGGTTCTCGGTAACACCGTTTATTTGATGCTCGAATATTCGACCGGTGATGCCGCCGGTCAAAATATGGTGACGCTCGCCACTCAGGCGGTCTGCCAAAAATTACTGCCGAGCATGCCCGCACAACCGGTGAGTTGGCTGCTCGAATCGGCGCTGTCGGGCGACAAGCGCTCCTCTGCTCAAGCTTTCCTCGGCGCTCGCGGTCGCAACGCTTCGGCCGAGATCATCATTCCGGCGCGTACCGTCAGCCGTTACTGGCGCGCCGACCCGGCTGCGATGGCTCGATGCTGGGATCAAGCCATTGCAGGCGCAGCACAAACCGGAGCAGTCGGTCTGCAAGGCAACGTGGCGAACGGTCTCGCCGCGCTCTTCATCGCCTGCGGTCAAGACGTCGCCTGCGTCTCCGAAGCCACCACCTCGATCACGCGTTTCGAAGTCACGGCCACTGGCGACCTATATGCCTCCGTCACCCTACCGAATCTCATCGTCGGAACCGTCGGCGGCGGGACCTTCCTTCCGACAGCCCGCGAATGTCTCGCCATGCTCGGCTGCACCGGCACGGGCACCGCAGCGAAGTTTGCGGAAATCTGCGCCGTGGTCGCTCTCGCGGGTGAGCTTTCGCTCATCGGCGCGATGGCGAGCGGCGCATTCGCCAATGCTCATGCTTCGGGTGGCCGCAAAGGCCGCGGAACCGGCGACACCTAAATACCTTGACCGAGTCGAATCCTAAATCTTTGAGTACGGCGAATGGATCTGCACGGCCCCGCAAGCCGCTGCGCCGTTTTTTTCTGCATAAAGTGCTGCCACCTTTCGGGTGGCGTATGTACCGAGCGCTCGGTCGATCCTGGACCTACGACGAACAGGACGTGTCGATCCTTCGCGATCTTGTTGCGGCCCGACAGCCCGCAGTCGGCGCCTTCTATCACTCACGTACGTTCGCGCTGCTGCATTACTTCAGTCTGCCCGCCCAAGGTCGATGGATTCTCATGTGCTCGCAAAGCCGTGATGGCGAAGCCATGGCACGCATCGAGGAAGGCCTCGGTTTTCGAGTGGCGCGCGGCTCATCAGGCAAAGGTGGCGCGAGGGCTCTCGTCGAAATGATCAAGGCCCAACGTGACGATCGGGGGCTCAACTCTTGTCTCGCCATCGACGGATCTCGTGGCCCTCGCGGTATCGCTCAACTCGGCACGATCACGCTCGCTCAGAAAACCGGCAGCGTGTTATTGCCGGTCGCCGCCTCCGCCTCGCCCTGCTGGCGCTGGAACGCCGCCTGGGATCGCACGCTCATCCCCAAGCCCGGCGCAACCGTGACGGTGCGGATCGGTCAGCCGATCGAAGTTCCCGCGAAGCTCGATGAAGACGGATACGAGTCGATCCGTCGACTTCTAGAAGAGCGAATGTTTTCGTTGCATTCCAATTTAGATCAGCACACCGGTTATCACGATCCGGAACCGCTACGCGTTCCGGCGGTCTGAATTTTTTTAGTCCACCATGATCAGGTCCTACCCATGCGCAAACTGCTTCCTCTGCTTATGAGCACTGCACTCGTCTCGGCCGCAGCCGCCGCCCCCAACGCCCTGCTCGAACCCTGGTCGGGACCTTACGGTGGCGTGCCACCGTTCGATCGAGCCACGCCGGCACTGCTCGCGCCTGCTCTCGAAGCGGGTATGGCTGAGCATCTCCTCGAGCTCGAGCGCATCGCCAATAACCCGGCGCCGGCGACCTTCGCCAACACCATCGCCGCCATGGAACGTTCGGGCCGCGCGCTCGATCGCGCCTCCACGGTCTATTACATCTTCGGCTCAACCCTGAGCGATGAAGCGGTTCAGCAAGTCGAACGCGACATCGAACCCAAGATGGCCGCCTTCCGCGACTCCATTACCCAGAATGAAAAACTCTTTCGACGCATCGCAGCAGTCTATGACGCCCGCACGACCTCCGGCCTCACTGCCGAAGAACAGCGCCTGACTTGGCTCACGTACACCAACTTCGTTCGAGCAGGGGCGAAACTCGATGCCCCGTCAAAGAAACGCCTTGCGGAAATCAACCAATCGCTCGCGGGTCTTTTCACTCAATTCAGTCAAAACCTTCTCGCCGACGAAAGTGAGCGTTACACCGTCCTCGAAAGCGAAGCCGACCTTGCAGGGCTGCCGGCCTCGTTGCGGGCGGGCTTCGCGGCCGACGCGGAACGCCGAGGCAAGAGCGGCAAATGGATCGTGGCCAACACACGCTCTTCAGTCGAGCC
>JAFMKA010000042.1 GCA_017853175.1 Steroidobacteraceae bacterium
TCGAAAAAGTCTTCGTCAATCGCAACATCGACAGCGCGCTCAAGCTCGGGCAAGCGCGCGGAGCCGCTTTGTCAGCGCTTGGTGATTTCGAGATTGCCGAGTACGCGCCGCGGGCCATCAAGCTCGCGACGGTGGGTTTCGGTGGTGCCGATAAGCTTCAGGTCGCTCATATGATGCGTACGCTGCTCAAGGTCGAGGGTCGTCTCACTTCTGACGCGGCTGATGCCCTCGCGGTTGCGCTGTGCCATGCCCAGCAGCGCAAGCTCGCCAGTCTCATCGCGGGTCGTCACGGAGTCGCAGGATGATCGGCTCATTGCGTGGTCGCATTGCGGTGAAGGCGCCGCCGCAATTGCTGATCGAAGTGGGGGGCGTCGGTTACGAGCTCGAAGCGCCGATGTCGACGTTCTACGGGCTGCCAGCTGTGGGTGAGGAGGTGCGTTTGCTGACGCATCTCGTCGTTCGAGAAGACGCGCATATCCTCTACGGGTTCGCGACGGCGGCCGAGCGGCATCTGTTTCGCAATTTGCTCAAAGTATCGGGAGTGGGTCCGAAGATCGCGTTAGCGATACTTTCGGGGACGACGGCCGAGGGCTTCGCCACCTGCGTCACGTCCAACGATGTGACGGCGCTAACGAAAATTCCAGGGGTAGGGCGCAAAACCGCCGAGCGTCTTGTTATCGAGATGCGTGATCGACTCTCGAGCGATCAGCTCGGTATCACGGTTCCGGCGGAAGCCTCGGCCGGTGGAGCAGAGGGCGAGGCCTTTGCGGCGCTCGTGGCGCTCGGTTACAAACCCGTCGAAGCCACTCGACTCATCAAGGCTGCTGCGGGTTCGGGTACCGAGGGTACCGAAGAACTCATTCGTCGTGCATTGCAGGGAGCGCTCCGATGACAGAACGCATAGTGAGCGCCGAGGGCGGTCGAGAAGAAGAGGCGATCGATCGCGCGATACGACCGAAGCGTCTGGCAGATTTCGTCGGGCAGCGCCCCGTCAAAGAGCAACTCGAAATTTTCGTCGGTGCAGCGCGTGCTCGATCGGAAGCGCTCGATCACGTCTTGATCTTCGGGCCGCCGGGTCTCGGCAAGACATCGCTCGCGAATATTCTCGCCACCGAGCTCGGTGTCAGCTTGCGACAGACTTCGGGTCCCGTACTCGAACGCCCCGGTGATCTCGCGGCGATCCTCACCAATTTGCAGCCGCGCGATGTGTTGTTCGTGGATGAAATCCATCGCCTCTCGCCCATCGTCGAAGAGGTCCTCTATCCCGCGATGGAGGATTACCAACTCGACATCATGATCGGAGAAGGGCCTGCGGCGCGATCTATCAAGCTGTCGTTGCCTCCTTTCACGCTAGTGGGTGCGACGACGCGCGCCGGGCTTTTGACGTCCCCGCTGCGCGACCGATTTGGCATCGTGCAGCGACTTGAGTTCTATGATGTCCAAGATCTCAAAAGCGTCGTGCAGCGCTCAGCGGGTATTTTGGGCGTACCGCTCGATCCGGAAGGTGCATTACGCATCGCAGAGCGCTCGCGCGGAACGCCGCGCATCGCCAACCGTTTACTGCGACGCGCCCGCGACTACGCGCAGGTCAAGGGTGACGGAACCATTACGTCGGCGCTGGCCGTTGCAGCGCTCGACTTGCTCGAGGTCGATCCGGTCGGATTCGACATGCTCGATCGCAAGCTGCTCACCACGATCATCGAAAAGTTTGAGGGTGGACCGGTCGGTATCGACAGTTTGGCGGCCGCAATCGGTGAGGAACGCGGCACGCTTGAAGACGTGATCGAGCCCTTCCTCATTCAGCAAGGGTTCTTGATGCGTACAGCCCGAGGTCGGGTCGCCACGCGGACGGCCTATCTGCACTTTGGGCTGACGCCCCCGCAGCGACCGACGGGCGCGATGCCGCTCTTCGAGGAGGGCGAGTGAGCGTATTCGAGTGGCCCGTGCGCGTGTATTGGGAGGACACCGACGCGGGCGGCGTCGTCTATTACGCCAATTACCTTCGATTTCTCGAGCGCTGCCGAACCGAATGGTTGCGCAGTCGCGGCATCGCCCAGCGCGAGCTCGCAGCCACTCAAGGCGTACAGTTCATGGTTCTTGGGCTTTCGATCGACTACAAGGCGGCGGCGCGACTCGATGATGCGCTCGTCGTGACCTGCGACATGCAGCCTGAGGGGCGTACCACGGCGATATTCGATCAAAAAATTTGGCGCGAGTCGGTTGAGGGTGGCTCGCGTGAACTACTCATCGAGGCTCGGGTCCGTGTCGTGTGTGTCGATGCGAAGACGCTGCGGCCGCGCCGCATAGGGGAGTATCTTTCGTGAATGACTTATCGATTCTGAAACTCATCCTTGAGGCCACCGTCATCGTGCAGGCGGTGATGCTCATGCTGGTGTTGGCATCGGTCTACTCCTGGAGCATCGTTTTCAAGAAGAGGGCTGTGCTCGCGCGCGCGAAAGAAGACCTCGCACGCTTCGAGCGCGACTTCTGGTCGGGCGGCGATCTCTCGAATCTCTACAAAAGCATTGAGACCCGCGGTAACCCCGTGGGGATCGACAGTATTTTCCGCACAG
Source organism: Steroidobacteraceae bacterium (assembly GCA_017853175.1). Classification (GTDB taxonomy): domain Bacteria; phylum Pseudomonadota; class Gammaproteobacteria; order Steroidobacterales; family Steroidobacteraceae; genus UBA964. Next base: position 2,574 of record JAFMKA010000042.1, read on the forward strand.
GTTTTAGGGAGTTCGCTCGCTTGCGACAGCAAGGTGAAAGCGCCGTCGAATTACTACTCGAGGGTGCGCGCCGAGCGATGAAAGCGCAGCAGATCAAAGAAATCGAATATCTCGAAAAGAGCTTGTCGACGCTGGCAACGGTAGGTTCGACGAGTCCGTACGTCGGTCTCTTCGGCACGGTGTGGGGCATCATGCACGCATTCGTGGGTCTCGGCTCGGTGCAGCAAGCGACGCTCGCCACCGTGGCTCCCGGCATCGCCGAGGCGCTCGTCGCTACGGCCATTGGTCTTTTTGCTGCCATCCCGGCGGTCGTGGCCTACAACCGTTTCGCCGATCAGGTGTGGCGGATCGAAGCCCGCTACGACGCCTTCATGGAAGAGTTCTCGACCATTCTGCAGCGTCATGCGACGCGCGATGCGGGCTGAGACGGAGGCGCGCCATGCCGCAACCGGGTCGAAGTCGAAAGCCCATGAGCGAGATCAACGTCGTGCCATACATCGACGTGATGCTGGTGTTGCTCATCATTTTTATGGTCACGGCGCCGTTGCTCACGCAGGGCGTCAAAGTCGATTTGCCTGACGCCGCAGCGCAGGCGATCGACCCGGCGGATCTTCAGGACCGGCCGCCGCTTGTAGTGTCGGTCGATCGCCGGGGGCGCCTCTATCTCAACGAAGGCGATAGTCCGTCGGAGCCTCTCGAAGACTCGCTGTTGCAGGCACGCGTGGCGGCGGTGCTTCGTAGCGCGCCGGGCGTACCTGTGTTTGTCAAAGGCGATCGCGAAGTGCCCTATGGTCGTGTGGTCGAAGCGATGGTGCTGCTGCAGAGCGCGGGCGCGCAGAAAGTCGGCTTTCTGACCGATCCTGTCGCCGTTCGAGGTGCGCCTTGAGCGTCGTATGTCGGGCGTGATGTCGCGCTTTCGACCGTATTTCCTATCCATCGCGCTGCACGCCGTATTGGTCGCGGTGATCGTCGTTCTGGGCGTACAAAACTGGCGTGCAGAAGCCGAGTTACCGCAGGTGATGGCGATCGAGGCCGTGGCGGTCGATGCGGACGAACTCGCTCGACTCACGCGACGTGCGCCACCTAAGAGCGTAGAGCCAGCGATCGAGTCCGCGCCCAAGCCTGAGCCCAAGCCTGAGCCCAAGCCTCCCGCCAAGAAGCCCGAACCTTCTAAGCCAAAGGCGGTCGAAATCACGAAGCGTGAGAAAGAGGCGCAAGCGCTCAAAGAGACGCAGCTCAAGGCAGAAAGGGCGCGGCTCGAAGAGCAAACTCGACGTGACGCCGACGCGCGTCGAATGAAAGAAGAGCTCGAAGCAGAGGACCGCCGTCGTAAGGACGACGCGCGCATTCGAGCGGAGCGCGAAGCGGCCCTGCAGCGAGCGCTAACCGAGGAGGTGGCGGCAACCGAGGCGGCTGAGGCGCGGCGGGTCGCAGCGGCTCGCGCGGCGTCACTGTCGGCGCAATGGGCAGCGGCCATTCAGGCACGGGTCCAGCGGGCGTGGATACGACCGCCGTCGGCTCAGCCAGGACTCGACTGCCGTGTCGCGGTAATGCAAGCCGCCGGTGGTACGGTGATTCGAGTCGAGGTGAAAGAATGTAACGGCGATGAGGCCGTACGTCAGTCTCTCGAAGCGGCCGTGTTCCGGGCGTCGCCACTACCGCCGCCTCCAGAGCCGTCGCTGTTCGAACGCAATATCGAGCTGAGGTTCAGACCCAATGATTGAAGTCAAAAAATGGGTAAGTGTTGCGAGGGTTGTGTGGTGTGCAGTCCTCGTTGGTTTCGGCGTGCCTCCTGTCGCCGAGGCTCAGTTGCAGGTCGATATCACCTCGGGCGTCACAGCGCCGATTCCCATCGCGATCGAAGATTTCTCCGCGGATCCAAAGCCTTCGGCTGAGGTCATTCGTCGCAATTTGATGCGCAGCGGGCGTTTTCTCGTGGGCGAGCGAACGGCGTCTGACTATTTGGTGACGGGGCGTGCGAGCGCGGGGGCGGATGGGCGGACGACCATCGACTTCGAACTTCTCAATCTGCTGACGGGGCAACGTTTGCTGATCGAGCGTATTAGCGCTGCGCCGGCGGCGTGGCGTAACGCTGCTCATCGTATTAGCGACCGTCTCTATCAAAAAATAATCGGGGCGCGTAGCGCCTTCGCTACGCGCATCGCTTATGTGTCGGTTGATGGGCAGCCGCCGTCGCAGCGTTACCAACTCATCGTCGCCGATTCCGATGGCGAAAATGCGAAAGTGATTTTGCAGTCGCGTCTTCCCTTGATGTCGCCGGCCTGGTCACCGGATGGCGAATGGTTGGCATACGTCTCATTCGAAACGAGAACGGCATCGGTCTACGTGCAACGGGTGCGTACCGCAGAGCGTCGTCGTGTGTCATCCCGACCGGGTGTCAACAACGCGCCGACATGGTCACCCGATGGCAGTCGATTAGCGCTCACGCTGTCGTCGCCGGGCGGCAACCTCGACGTCTACGTGCTCGAGCTCGCATCGGGCGCACTGACGCGACTGACGGATCATCCGGCGATCGACACGGAGCCCGTGTGGTCCCTCGATGGTACGCAGGTGTATTTCACATCCGACCGTGCGGGTGGCCCGCAGATTTATCGTCTGAGTATCGAGCCGGGCTCGCGGCCCCAACGGATTACTTTTTCGGGCTCTTATAACGCCAGACCTAGGGTTAGCCCTGATGGGCGGATGCTCGCGATGGTGACGCGGGAAGAGGGCGCGTATCGCATCGCCGTGCAGGATCTCGGGAACGGGACAGTCCGAGTCTTGTCGAAAGGTCGGCAGGATGAGTCTCCTTATTTCTCGCCTGATGGGGGCACGCTCGTGTACGCCGCGCGGGAACGCAGCCAGGGCGTGCTCGCTACCGTCAGCGCCGATGGTCTCATCGCGCAGCGACTCGCTGCAGACCGCGGCGAGGTGCGTGAGCCGGCCTGGGGTCCCTTCCTACCGGACGTCGTAGCCGTGCAATAATTCGCTTTACGTTCAGGAGTTTGAAAACGATGAAAAAGTTGATTGCCGTCGCCGCTCTTCTTGGTCTGCTTGCCGCATGCAAATCGCCGCCGCCCATCAAGCCCGACGCCGGTGCTGATCTCGCCAACAAATCGGAAGCCTCAGCCATCGCTCAGCCCGATGACTCGGCGGGGCCCGTATCGGCCGGCGAGGTCGGTGCGTCGAGCGAGACCGCCGTGGCGCTGCCGCCTGAACTCGCCAACCGTACCGTTGTCTATTTCGCGTTTGACAGTGACGCGATCAGTGCCGATGACCAGGCCTTGCTTGCCGCTCATGCGCAGTTTTTAGGAAGTCGTCCAGGTTTGCGTGTACGTCTCGAAGGCCACACCGACGAGCGGGGTACGCGCGAGTACAACATCGGCCTCAGCGAGCGCCGTGCGCAGGCTGTTCGACGTGTGCTCGGTCTTCAGGGCGTCGCCGACTCGCGACTCACCACGGTGAGCTATGGTGAAGAGCGTCCGGCCGTTGCCGGTGAGGACGAGTCTGCTTATTCGCGCAATCGCCGCGTCGAAATCGTTTACGTCGCCGGGGGCTGACGCACGTGATTCGCGCGGGTGTTGCGGCGATGTTGTTGGCGTCATGGGCTTTCCCGGTCCATGCGCAATCGACACGTGAGCGGCTCGAAAGTCTCGAGTTGCAGGTGACGCAGCTGCAAGAAGCGGTTCGGGGTCAGGCGCTCGTCGAATTATCGCAGCGTCTCGATGCGCTCGAGGCCGAGTCTCGAGCCTTGCGCGGCGATCTCGACATCTTGCAGCGTGAGAACGACGAGCGACGCAAACAGCAAACGGATCTTGCGAGTGAGTTCGATCGTCGCATCGCAGCGATCGAAGCGCGTCCCGCGGCGGCGACTTCGGCGTCGATGGCAACGGCTGTCGTGACGCCGTCTACGGGCGAGCAGACCACTGAGGCGGGCGTCGTCGTAGCGGGTCAAGCGGCGGCTGTGGGGTCAATGCCGCCTGCGGCGCCTGCGGCTCCGTCTGCGCCTGCGGCAACAACACCGCCCATACCTGTTGAGAGCCCAGAGGTGCTATACGGTCGGGCCTTCGATGCGCTCAAGGCGGCGAACTACCCCGAAGCTATTACGGGAATGAGCGGATTCGTGGCGCAGTTTCCGACTCATCCGCTCGCTGATAACGCGCAGTACTGGCTGGGGCAGACTTACTACGTCACGCGCGATTACGCCAAGGCCATCGACGCCTTTGCCGCAGTCGGCAGTCGCTCGCCTGATTCTTCGAAGGCGCCCGATGCACTGCTGAAGAAGGGGCTCTCTGAGTTGAGTCTCGGTCGCAACGATGCCGCCCGTGTCTCCTTCAATGAGGTGCTGCGTCGATATCCGCAGAACGAGGCGGCCCGATCGGCGCGCGAACAGCTCAGCCGCTTACGCTAAACAAATACTTTGAACCCGAGTCGGCTCAAGCTCACGGAAATCTTCCGTTCGCTGCAAGGCGAGGCGGACTCTGTCGGCATCCCGACGGTCTTCGTTCGACTTACGGGTTGTCCGCTGCGATGTAAATACTGCGACACCGCCTATGCGTTTCACGGCGGTGAGTGGTGGTTGCTCGCGGATATTCTCGCTCGTGTGAAGGAGCTCGAGGCGACTCATGTTTGCGTGACGGGTGGTGAGCCCCTGGCGCAGCCGGCCGTCTTCGAATTGATGACGGCACTCTGCGATGCAGGGTATCGGGTATCGCTCGAAACGAGTGGTGCGATGCCGCTAGAGCGTGTCGATCCGCGCGTCGTGAAGGTGGTCGATATCAAGACTCCAGCCTCGGGTGAGGAGGCGCGCAATCGTTACGATGAGCTCGCGAGACTGCAGTCCAAAGATCTCATCAAATTCGTGATCGCCGATCGCAGCGATTATGAGTGGAGTCGTTCGCAGCTGCGCGAGCGTGCGCTCGCTGAGCGCTGCACGGTGCTCTTTTCACCGAGCCACGCGGAGTTGCCTGCGCGCGATCTCGCTGATTGGATTCTCGAAGATCGATTACCGGTCCGGTTTCAGGTGCAGCTACATAAATATCTTTGGGGCGATGTGCCGGGGCGATGAGCGTGACCTCGCATTCTTCATCAGCCTCGAAACTGCGAGCGGTGGTCTTGCTCTCGGGCGGACTCGACTCCGCCACCGTCCTCGCGATGGCGATCGAGCGGGGCTACGACGTCTATGCGCTCTCAGTGCATTACGGACAGCGGCACTCGGCCGAGCTCGACGCCGCCGCTCGTGTGGCGGCGAGGTTGGGTGCGTGCGAGCATCGGGTGATGGGCGTTGATCTCGCGGGCATCGGCGGCTCGGCGCTCACCGACCCCACGATCGCGGTACCGACTTCTCCCGTCGCGGGAATCCCGATCACTTATGTGCCGGCCCGTAACACCTTGATGCTGTCGCTGGCGCTCGGATGGGCTGAGGTGCTCGGTGCGAGGTCGATTTTCATTGGTGTGAATGCCGTCGATTACTCGGGTTATCCCGATTGTCGCCCCGAGTTCATCGCGGCCTTCGCCGAGGTCGCGCGTCTCGGAACACGGGTCGGGACGGAGGGCGCTGCCATCCGCATCGAGGCACCCTTGGTTCGGCTTTCCAAGGCCGAGATCATCCGCGAGGGCCACCGACTCGGCGTCGATTTTTCCCTGACCGTCTCCTGTTATCAGGCCGACTCGGCGGGGCAGGCCTGCGGGCGTTGCGACAGTTGTCGGTTACGTCGGGAAGGTTTCGTCGCCGCGGGCGTGCCGGATCCCACGCGATATGTGTAGAATTCGCGCCCTCTCGACGGGTACGGGTCCTTAGCTCAGCCGGTAGAGCAGCTGGCTTTTAACCAGTTGGTCGCGCGTTCGAATCGCGCAGGACCCACCAACCCTTTCATAACCCCTGCGCCACGAACCCCGGGTTCTCGAACCCCGGTTTTCCGTAGCGAAGTGCTTGGTCATTATCCAGCCTCGACACACGCCCGCCGGCCGCAGTCAAGATGGCGTGACCTGCGGCGATATCCCATTCCATGGTTCGCCCGAGGCGAGGGTAGAGATCGGCGCCCCCTTCGGCGAGCACGCAGAGTTTGAGTGATGAGCCCGCCTTCACTCGGGAGGCGATGGGTCGCGAGAGCCGCTGTAGCCAGGCATCGAGTGCTGCGCCGTCGCCATGCGACCGGCTTTCCACGACGGCAAGCCCCTCGGCGGGTGCGTTGCGGCAGACGATGCTGTGACGGCGCCCGCTTTGTTCTTTGAAAGCGCCCAGCTCTTTGGCGCCTGCGTAGAGTGCGTCTAAAGCGGGTGCGAGCACGACACCGAGAACAGGTTCGCCGACTTGGATGAGGGCGATGTTGACCGTGAACTCGCCATTGCGGCTGACGAACTCTCGAGTGCCGTCGAGCGGATCGACGAGCCAGAACGCGCCTCGAGCGGCATCGATGGTCGGAATTCGCCCTGCGGCGACGGATTCCTCTGCAACCACGGGTAGGCCGGGGGTCAGGGCCGTGAGGGCCGCCACAATCATGGCTTCCGCGCGTTCGTCGGCGAGGGTGACCGGGGAGGCATCCGACTTAGCGGAAACGGTGAACTCGGTCTCATACACCTCGGAAATGACCCGGCCGGCGCCTCGAGCGATCCCGATGACTGCTTCCAATAACGCAGGGTCAGGCGCCCCGTTTTTTAAAATCTTGATTAAATAATTATTAGACATAAAATTCACCAATCGAGACAACAGGTTATCCGATAGATGCCCAAGACTCCATCCGCCTCCTCGGTCGAGCTCCGGCGTCGCGCGGTCGAGTTACGCCTGGCGGGGCACACCCTGGCGGAGGTTCGTACCGCGACGGGGCTCAGCGCGCCGACCATCATCGAGGCCGTCCGGGTGTTTTCGGAAGGCGGATGGGATGCGCTCGATCGGCGTCGCAGAGGGCGTCCCGTCGGAGCGCGCCGAGTGCTCCGAGCCGAGGATGAGGCAACACTCGTCAGTCGATTTTCAACGGCGCTCCCGACGAGCAAAGACGCCCTTTGGACTGCCGACCTCGTCGCGCGTGAGGCGGAGGAAATCTTTGGTGTCACGCTCGAGGGTCGCGCACTCTCTCGATTGTTGACGCGTGCGGGGCTCGGTCTGCCGACTCTCGCCGAGCGTGCGGCGACCGATCGTGCGTTGGCCGATTGGCGACAGGACGTCGTCGTGCCGCTCATCAAAGAAACACGTCGGATGCCTGGAGAGATCTTGTGGTGTGGCGAGTGCAAGATCGGTAGCTCGTCGCGTGTGCTGGTTGCGCAAACCTTGCGCGGGCAGGTGACATGGCTGCCGCTCGTCGAGCCGTTTCGTCTGGCGAGCTGGCTATCGTTTCTCGAGCAGATTGTCGTAGCCTGGCCGAAGACGCGCGGCGTTTTATTGCACGGTATCGATGTCGCGTTACCGGAGGTTCGAGATTGGGCGGCGCAGCACTCGGGCCTGCAGCTTATGGGTGCGCCGTGTGGTCCGGGTCCGCTGTCGATGCCGATGGTGAGGCACTCGGTGAAGCGGGATAGTCTGACTTACCTTCAGCGGCTCGAGGACGAGAGTATCCACATCATGCGCGAAGTGGTCGCGGAGACCGAGCGGCCTGTGCTGCTCTACACCGGCGGCAAAGATAGCGCAGCGATGCTGCATGTCGCGCGCAAAGCATTTTTTCCGTCGACGCTGCCTTTCCCGTTGCTACACATCGACAGCACCTGGGAGTTTCGTGAGATGTACGAGATGCGCGAAAAGATCGCGCGCGAATATGGCCTACGCCTCATCGTGCATCGAAATCCCGAGGCCGTTCGGCTCGCGATCAATCCGTTCGCCCATGGCTCGCAGGTCCACGCGGATCAATGGAATACCGAAGGTTTGCGGCAGGCGCTCAACGAGCACGGGTTCGATGCTGCATTCGGTGGTGCGCGTCGCGATGAAGAAAAGTCACGCGCCAAAGAGCGCGTCTTCTCGTTTCGCAACGCGCATCATCATTGGGACCCACGCAACCAGCGGCCCGAGCTCTGGAATCTCTACAACGCTCGCAAGGCGTCAGGTGAATCCATACGGGTATTCCCGTTATCGAATTGGACTGAGCTCGACATCTGGCAGTACATCGCACTCGAAAACATTCCGATTGTCCCGCTGTATCTCGCCAAAGAGCGTCCGGTCGTCGAGCGTCGCGGCATGCTCATCATGGTGGACGATGCGCGGTTCCCCTTGCAGCCGGGAGAAGTTCCGGTCATGCGCAAGGTGAGATTTCGTACGCTCGGTTGCTATCCGCTCTCCGGAGCCATCGAAAGTGCGGCAGAGACTTTGCCCGAAATCATCGCCGAGATGCGGCGATCGACGTTTAGTGAGCGCCAAGGTCGTTTGATCGACCACGATGGACCCGCGTCGATGGAGCGCAAGAAGCGAGAGGGGTATTTCTGATGTCCGACCTTCTTCGCTTCATCACCTGTGGCAGCGTCGACGATGGCAAGAGCACGCTGATCGGCCGCTTGCTCTATGAGTCCCGTCAGGTGCACGACGATCAACTCGCCGCGCTCGAAGCGGATAGCAAAAAGTGGGGGACGCAGGGGGAGGCCGTAGATTTCGCACTGCTCGTCGATGGGCTCTCGGCAGAGCGCGAACAAGGCATCACGATTGACGTCGCCTATCGCTTTTTCAGCACGCAGCGGCGGAAGTTCATCGTGGCGGATACGCCCGGGCACGAGCAGTACACGCGCAACATGGTGACGGGTGCCTCGACGGCGGAGCTTGCTGTAATTCTCGTCGATGCGAGAAAGGGCGTGCTCACCCAAACCCGTCGTCACTCCTACCTTGTTTCGTTGATGGGAATCCGACGCGTGGTGTTGGCCGTCAACAAGATGGATCTCATCGCTTACTCACAAGACGACTTCGCTCGTATCGTGGCCGACTATCGCGAGTTCGCGCAGCGTATCGGCTTGACCGAGATCATTGCCATTCCGATCTCGGCACTCACCGGGGATAACGTCGTCACCCATGGAGCGCGAATGCGTTGGTATCGCGGGCCGACGCTGCTGAGTTATCTCGAAACCGTCGAAATCGAGGCCTCACAAAAAATAGATCGACCTTTTCGACTACCCGTACAGTGGGTCAATCGACCGTCGCCCGATTTCCGTGGCTACAGCGGCGTGATCACAAGCGGTGTGCTGCGCGTCGACGATCTCGTGCGAATTCAGCCCTCGGGGCGTCAAACCCGCGTTGCTCGCATCGTGACTGCCGATGGCGATCTTGTCGAGGCGGCGGCGGGGCGGTCGATCACTGTAACGTTGTCTGATGAAGTCGACGTGACTCGCGGCGATGTCATGAGCGCCGCAAACCACCCCGTCGAAATCGCCGATCAGTTCGAGACGACGCTGGTTTGGCTGGGTGACGAGCCCATGCTGTCCGGTCGATCCTATCTGCTGAAAATCGGCACGCGAACCGTCGGCGCCGTATTCTCGACGCCCAAGCACAAGGTCAACGTGAACACGCTCGAATTGCTCGCGGCGCGACAGCTCGAGCTCAATGAAATCGGGACCTGCAATGTCGCGCTCGATCAGTCCGTGGCGTTCGAGCCCTATGACCTCGATCGGGCGATGGGCGGCTTCATCGTGATCGATCGTTTAAGTCATGCGACGGTCGGGGCGGGCATGATCCGATTTGCCTTGCGTCGCTCCCGAAACAT
>JAFMKA010000123.1 GCA_017853175.1 Steroidobacteraceae bacterium
ATTTCACGCGACTCGTGTTTCAGCCCGATGACAACGACCCGGGAATCGCTCCCGGCACCTTCGCGACCTCGTCGCGGACATAAATCGGCAATGCGGCCGTCGGGGGCAGCACTCGGCCCGCTTCGACCTCCGGCCGCGCAAGGGCGAGGATGTCCTCCGCGCGCGGCAGAATCGCCTCGTGCACCGCGGCGAGCGCTCCGCCCGACTCCGCACGCAGCCGCGACAACTCGGCGTACGCCTTGAACCCGCGCCCCGTGCCGATCCAGCGAACGCCGACGCGTTGGGGCTTGCCCTCGACCTTGCCCTCAGCCGCACCCTCGCCCGCCACAGACGGCACCGAAACCTTAGTAGGTGGCATCACCGCCTCGGGGCCGAGTGGCGTCGGCCAAACAGCGCCCACTTCGGTCGCCCCCCGCGCGAACGCCGCGACATACACCTCGTCCATGCGCGCATCGTTGCACACGAGCACGTGGGTGCCGCGCGTCGTCCCGGCGAGTGCGTCATCGTCGATGAACGCGCGATGCGCGACCGCTTGCAGCGTCGACACCGGCACCACACCGACTCCCGCGCCGTACGCGAGCCCCTGCACCACGCTCGAGGCGAGTCGCACACCCGTGAAGCTGCCGGGCCCGCGTCCGAACGCGATCGCCGTCAAATCTTTGAGCGTGACGCCGGCTTCATCAAGTAGCGCGTCGACCATCGGCAGGATCAACTCCGCATGCCCGCGCGGGACCTCTTGATAACGCGTGAGCACGCGATCTTCCGCGAGCAACGCGACGGAGCAAGCTTCGGTCGAGGTATCGAGGGCGAGGATGTTCATCGGAGTTTGCGCAAGAACCGCAGTGCCTCGTCGCGATCTTGGGTCACCGGCATCGGCGGCAGACTCGCACGGAACGTGCGGCCATACCCCTTGGTGAGCAAGCGCGGATCGGCGATCACGATCATGCCACGATCCGTCTCGCTGCGGATGAGCCGACCCACCCCCTGCTTGAGCGCGAGCACCGCCTCGGGCAACTGATAATCACGGAACGCGTTCTCACCCTTGCGCTGAAGATGCGCGATGCGCGCCTTGGTGAGCGGGTCGTCCGGCGAGGCAAAGGGAAGTTTTTCGATGACGACGAGCCGCAGCGCCTCGCCCTTCACGTCCACCCCTTCCCAAAAACTCGCCGTGCCGAGCAGCACCGCATTGCCGTGCTCGCGAAAATCCCGCAGCAGTTTTTCGCGCGGACCTTCGCCCTGAACCAAAATCGGCGTCTCTGCCGCGCCATCCCAACGCGCGCGCAGCGCGGCCGCGCCCTGCGCGAGCGCCCGATGACTCGTGAAGAGCAGGAACGCGCCGCCGCCCGAGGCGTCGAGCAGCGGCACGCAGGTTTCGATCACGGCATCGACATAGCCCGGTGCCGTCGGCTCCGGCATCCCCGCAGGCAGATAGAGCATCGCCTGCGATTCATACTCGAAGGGGCTCGGAATACGTAGCGCCTCGGCATCATCCAGCCCGAGCCGTGAGGCGAAGTGACTGAAATCGTCGCCTTGCGAGGCACTCGCGACCGACAAAGTCGCCGAGGTGAAGATCCACGCCGCGGGCCGCGCCTCGATCAAAGATTTAAACCGCTCGGAGATATCGAACGGCAACAGCCCCAAAGAAAAACTCCGCCCGTTCGTCTCGCTCGTCCGCGCGCCTTCGTCGTCGGTGCAAAGTGCGATGCGCTCGAGGGCGCTAGCGAGCTCCACGGCACGTTTCGCCACCTGCTCCACCGCCGCTTCGCGCGCGGCATCGGCGAGGCGCGAGGCGTAATCGCGCAGCGCCGACACGAGCGCGAGCGTCGCCGACTCGAGGTCCGCTTTCGAGGCGAGCGTAGCGAGAACGGCGCCGATCGCCGCCTCCACGGCACGCGCCGCCGTACCGATCTCGGCGAGCGAGCCGCCGGACCGCAGCAAGGACGCGCGACCCTCGATGAGCACATTCTCGATCTGACGGCTCCCGACCTGCACCCCAAAGAATTGCGTCGCCAGATCCGGCAACTGGTGTGCCTCGTCGAGAATCACGGCATCGGCGCTGCCGAGCAGATCCCCGAAGCCGTCTTCTTTGAGCGAAAGGTCTGCGAGCAATAGATGATGGTTCACGATCACGAGGTCTGCCGCCTGCGCCTCGCGCCGCGCCGCGACCACATGGCAGTTCGCAAACTCCGCGCAGCGCGTGCCGAGGCAGTTATCGCGGGTCGAGGTCACCTTGGGCCAAAGCGCGTGGCTTTCATTGAAGCCCGCGACCTCGGCGAGATCGCCCGTTTTAGTGATGAGCGCCCACGACTCGAGGCGCGAGAGCAACGCGTCGCGCGGGGCCACGCTCTCGAACGCGCCTTGCGCCACTTCGCGCTTCAGCCGATAGGTACAAAGATAATTCGAGCGGCCCTTGAGCAGCGCCACCTTGGCGGGCGTGCCGATCGCTCCCGCGACGAGCGGCACGTCCTTGGAGAAGAGCTGGTCCTGCAGCGTGCGCGTACCCGTCGAGACCAGCACACGAAGCCCTGCAAAAAGAGCCGGTACCAAGTACGCGAAGGTCTTACCCGTGCCGGTACCGGCTTCGACGAGCAGCGGCCGTCGCGCCTCGAGCGCTGCCGCCACCGCCCCGGCCATCCGCCGCTGCGACTTGCGCGGCACGAACCCCGGCAGATGCCGGGCGAGCGGGCCGCCGGGGCC
>JAFMKA010000124.1 GCA_017853175.1 Steroidobacteraceae bacterium
TGCGGGTTCGTCAAAGAATAGCGCACGCCGGCCTGCGCCCCGAGATGGATCACGCGCTCGAACGGTTGACGCTTGAAGAGCGCCGCGATCGCCGCATCGTCGGCGAGGTCGGCCTTCTCGAAGGTAAAACCCTTACGAGACGTGAGCTGCGCGAGGCGCGCGTTTTTTAGACGTACGTCGTAGTAGTCGTTGAGGTTATCGAGGCCGAGCACCTCATGCCCGTCGGCGAGCAGCCGGGCGGCGACATGCATGCCAATGAACCCGGCGGCACCGGTGACGAGGATCGTCATGACAGCGTGCGGAACGCGACCTGACCGCCACTCGCCTTGGCGATGCGCTCGAGTAGGGCCTCATGGGCGGCGAGTTCTTTTTTGTCGGCCTGAACGACCACGGGCTCAGCGTTCTTCGGCCGCTTGAATTTCACGGTTTTCTCAGACCCCGCGCTCTGGGTCGGGCTGCGATCCTCACGCAGCTCGAGCGTGCTCTGCCCGCCCGTCATGGCGAGGTAAACATCGGCCAGAATGCGCGCATCGACCAGCGCGCCGTGCAGGTCGCGCTTGGAGTTGTCGACGCCGTAGCGCTTGCAGAGCGCATCGAGGCTGTTGCGCTGCCCGGGGTGGAGTTTTCGGGCGAGCGTCAGGGTGTCGAGCACGGTGCAGCGGGTCTCGAGCGCTGCGGACTTCGCATCGAGACGCTTGAACTCGGCGTTCAAAAATCCGAGATCGAAGGGCGCGTTATGAATGACAAGCTCGGCGCCCTCAATGAATTGCAACAACTCCTCGACCACCTGAGCGAACTTGGGCTCACGCTGGAGCTTGTCGAGCGTGAGGCCGTGGACCGCCGAGGCGCCCTCGTCGATCTCACGCTCGGGGTTCAAATATTTGTGAAACTGCCGCCCCGTGAGGCGACGACCCACGAGTTCGAGACAACCGATTTCGATGATGCGGTGCCCTTCGCCGACTTCGAGGCCCGTGGTTTCGGTGTCGAGGATGATTTGGCGCATGGGGATGGAGTTTAACTCGAGGGGGTATCAGCCGAGCACGCCTCAGCCGAGCAGCGCATCGATGGCAGCATTGGCGAGCGCATCCACCCGCTCGTTACCCGGTACGCCGGAGTGCCCTTTCACCCAGCGCCATTCGATATCGTGCTGGCCTGCGAGCGTATCGAGTCGCTCCCAGAGATCGCGATTTTTGACGGGCTTTTTATCGGCAGTTTTCCAGTCGCGGGCTTTCCAGTTGCCGATCCACTCGGTGATGCCGCGACGGACGTACTCCGAGTCGGTATGGATGCGCAGCGCCGTCGAGCGCTTGAGCGCCTCGAGCGCGCGGATGACGGCGGTGAGCTCCATGCGGTTGTTGGTGGTCTCGGCCTCGGCACCCGAGAGCTCGCGTAGGTGCTCGCCGAGTTCGAGCGTCGCGGCCCAGCCACCGGGGCCGGGGTTACCGCGACAGGCGCCATCGGTATAAATCTCAACTCGGGTCACGGTTGACCGACGGTTCGGTGAGTCCGCCGAGCACACGCGAGCGGCGTGCTTCGCGCAGGCGCGGTCGCAGCGGCGTCAGCGCATGCATGCGTTTACGGGCCTTGAGCAAATACGCCCCCGAGGGCCAGGGCGCGAGCCAGCCGCGACGCAGTTGATGATCCACACTCGCGGGCTCGCCCCAGGGCAGACCGTAGAGATAATGACGGACTTCGAGCACGTCGTAGCCCAGCAGGTGCAGCCAGTCGCGTATGCGACGTTCGGAGAGCACCCGACGAAGCCCTGGCGGAAAACCGCTGCGGCTTGCGCGGGCGCGCAGGCCCCAAAGACTCATGGGCGAAAACCCGAGCACGAGCAGTTTGCCCTCGCCCGCGAGCACACGATCGGCCTCGCGCACGAGGCTATACGGGTCGCTCTCGAACTCGAGCGCATGCGCGAGCAGCACGACGTCCATGCAATCACTCGCGATGGGCAGCTGACTCGGACGGCCGATGGCATCGAGGCCTTGCGTGGCGTCGATATCGAGCACGGTTTGAGATCGGGTGCGCGCATGGCCCACGAGCGAGCGCGTCTCGCCCCACACGCCGATCTGCAGCGTCTCCCAGCCAAAACAATCTTCGAGTGACTCACTGATGACGCGTGCCTCGGTCGAGAGCAGCGCCTTGCCGCGGTCGGTGTTGAGCCAAGTTTGAAGTCGGGGGTCGAGCACGGGCGAAACCATAGCAATTTTCGGCCGGTGCCGGTTAAATACGCGCCCAATGCGGTCTGCTCTCCTCACGCGCTTGGCGCTATTGCTCGCGATGCTCTCGCTCGCGGCCTGCGCGACCCTCGAAGACACGAGCGTGGGCGCGTATCTCGCCGCGCCGAGGCCGGTTCCTGAGCCGGTGCTTCAAACTCCGCCGCCCGGCCCACCGTTCGATGAGACCCGCGCCGAGCGCGCCCCGCCCCCGCCTGCGCCCTCGGTATTGATCCCGGCCTCGATGCCGGTGCCCGCCGCCCCCGGGGATCTCATGGAGCGCATTCGTTCGGGCTTTCAGATCGCCGAGGAAGACCAATCGGCGATCGATGTGCAGCTCGCGTGGTATGAGCGCAACCCCGCGTATCTCGATCGGGTGTTCGGGCGCGCCTCGCTCTACATGCACTACATCGTCGAAGAGGTCGAGCGCCGCGGCATGCCGATGGAGCTTGCGCTGCTGCCGGTGATCGAGA
>JAFMKA010000125.1 GCA_017853175.1 Steroidobacteraceae bacterium
TCGGAAATTTTTTGCAGGACCTCGGTCTGCGCTCCGCAGGCCCGGCACTCATATTCGTAAAACGGCATGGCGAGAGATTATAGCGACTCGGCAACTGAGCGATCGATCATGCCGTTTTCCCAAAAGCGAGCCGGCCGTCCTCCCCCACGCTAACGTGGATACGATCACCCGGAGCGTAACGGCCTTGCAGCAACTGCTGCGCGAGGGGGTTCTCGATCTGCTGCTGGATCGCCCGCTTGAGCGGACGAGCGCCGTAGACCGGATCGAATCCGGCTTCGCCGAGGAGATCTCGCGCCTCGTCGTCGAGGGCGAGGTCGAGGCCGCGTTCCACGAGCCGCTTACGGAGCTGACCCAGCTGGATATCGACAATGGCCCGGATCTGCTCGGTGCCGAGCGGGTGGAACACGACGATATCGTCGATACGGTTGACGAATTCCGGTCGGAAATTTTGCTGCACGATGTCGAGTACGGCGCTCTTCATCCGCACGTAGTTTTTTTCGCCCGCATGCTCCTGAATGACCTGCGAGCCGAGGTTCGAGGTCATGATCACGACCGTGTTACGAAAATCGACCGTGCGGCCCTGTCCGTCGGTGAGGCGGCCATCATCGAGCACCTGCAGCAAGACGTTGAACACGTCGGGGTGCGCCTTCTCGACTTCATCGAGCAAGATCACCGCGTAGGGACGACGACGCACAGCCTCCGTGAGATACCCGCCCTCTTCGTAACCGACGTAACCCGGAGGCGCACCGATGAGGCGCGCGACCGAATGCTTTTCCATGAACTCCGACATGTCGATGCGAACCATCGACTCTTCGGTGTCGAAAAGAAATTCAGCGAGCGCCTTGCAGAGCTCGGTCTTACCGACACCCGTCGGCCCGAGAAACAAGAACGACCCATTCGGCCTTCGCGGATCGGCGAGTCCGGCGCGCGAGCGACGGATGGCATTCGAGACGATGCGCACGCCCTCCTCCTGCCCCACGACGCGTCGTGACAGCGCCTCTTCCATGCGCAGGAGTTTTTCTTTCTCACCCTCGAGCATCTTCGACACCGGAATACCGGTCCACTTCGAGACCACCTCGGCGATTTCCTCGTCGGTGACCTTATTGCGCACGAGTTGCGTCGCCTGACCTTCGGCCGCCTGCGCGGCCGCGAGCTTTTTCTCGAGCTCGGGTATGCGGCCGTATTGCAACTCGGCCATACGCGAGAGATCGCTACGTCGTCGCGCCGCATCGAGTTCGTTGCGGACTTTTTCGAGTTCTTCTTTGATGCCGGAAGCGCCCTGCAGCGTCGCCTTTTCGGCTTTCCAGACTTCTTCGAGATCGGCGTACTCGCGCTCGAGTTGCGCGAGGTTGTCTTCGAGCGCCGCGAGCCGCTTGCGAGTGGCTTCATCCTTTTCTTTCTGCAGCGCGACCTGTTCGATCTTCAGCTGGATGATGCGTCGTTCGAGTTTATCAAGCGCCTCAGGCTTGGAGTCGATCTCCATGCGGATGCGCGCGGCGGCCTCGTCGATGAGATCGATGGCCTTATCGGGCAGCTGCCGATCGGCGATGTAACGATGCGACAGCGTCGCCGCCGCTACGATCGCGGGATCGGTGATGTCGACACCATGGTGAACCTCGTAACGCTCCTGCAGACCGCGCAGGATCGCGATGGTGTCTTCGACCGACGGTTCGTCGACCAACACTTTCTGGAACCGCCGCTCGAGCGCTGCGTCCTTCTCGATGTACTTTCGATACTCATCGAGCGTCGTCGCGCCGACGCAATGCAGTTCGCCGCGCGCGAGCGCAGGCTTCAGCATATTGCCTGCATCCATCGCGCCCTCGGCCTTGCCGGCGCCGACCATGGTGTGCAGTTCGTCAATGAAAAGAATGACCTGTCCTTCCTGCTTGGCGAGATCGTTGAGCACGCCCTTCAGGCGCTCTTCGAACTCACCCCGGAATTTAGCGCCCGCGATGAGCGCGCCCATATCGAGTGCGAGAAGGCGTTTATTACGCAGACTCTCGGGCACTTCGCCGTTGATGATGCGCTGCGCGAGACCTTCGACGATCGCCGTCTTGCCGACGCCGGGCTCACCGATCAACACAGGGTTGTTTTTGGTGCGACGCTGCAGCACCTGAATCGTGCGACGAATCTCATCGTCACGTCCGATTACAGGATCGAGCTTGCCGTCGCTTGCGCGCTTGGTCAGATCGATGGTGAACTTCTCGAGCGCCTGTCGACCCTCTTCGGCGTTGGCGTCCTGAACTTTTTCACCGCCGCGGATTTCCTCGATCGCCTTCTCGACCGCCGCTCTCGAAAACCCGGCATCCTTCAAAAGACGCCCGAGCAACGCGCGATCGTCGAAGGCGGCAAGCACGAAGAGTTCGCTCGAAATGAATTGATCGCCCTTGCCCTGCGCCAATTTGTCGGTGACGTTGAGCAAGCGCTGCAAATCATTGGAGACGTGAATTTCGCCCGGGGTGCCCTCCACCTTCGGCAGACGATCGAGCGCCGCGAGTAGATCGCCACGCAAACGTGGCGCATTGCCGCCCGCCTTGGCGAGCAGAGGTCGAACGGTCCCGCCCTGCTGGTCGATGAGCGCGACCAAAACGTGCGCCGGCTCAATGATTTGGTGGTCGCGTCCGAGCGCGAGCGATTGGGCCTCGCCGAGGCCTTGTCGGAATTTTTCGGTCAGCTTGTC
>JAFMKA010000002.1 GCA_017853175.1 Steroidobacteraceae bacterium
CTCATGTGCTATCTCCTTTGGGAACATAACACCTGAGCAGGAAATCAGTGGGTCATTACAACCACGCAGAAGAACGCAAGACGCGGCTTCAGTCCGAACACACTCGCAGGTCATTTCTGTACCTTGATGCGTGAAGCGAACATAGAAGGGGGCAGTTCCCACTCAATGCGCCGTAGTTTCATCACAAGTCTTGCTGATAAGGGAGTGTCAGTTCGTGTTCTTCAGGAACTAGCGGGACACGCGAACTTACAGACCACAGCACGATATATCGCTGTGAATGACGCCGTGATGCGCCGCGCCGTTGAGCTACTGTAAGCTCGTTGCTTAGGTAAAAAAACACCCCGCCTATGCGGGGTGCTCTTTCATCTCTATTCAGCGAAATCTCTTTAAAAAATTTGAATGAGGGCTACTTCTTAAATTTTTAACTGTTTTAAAACGCTCAATGAGTAAGTAAGACCGTACCATCGTTTTTAATTAGAATTCCGCTGACATTTCCCCAAAGTGATTCGGAGATTGTAGATCCCTCATACATGCCTGAATATTCGACTTGGAGTTTACATCGTCCCCAGTCTTTCGACTGATCCTCCTCCCACTTCGTAGCTATAAACGAAGCACCTCCGTTTCGAGCCACATGTAATAGGGCGTCCTCTGAGTTATTTGACTCACCCACCATTCCCGCAGCTTTAGCAGGTATCTCGAGTAAGTCTTTCAGTACACTCTCAGCGGCGGCACAAAGAACTTTCCAATCATTTACATTATTCACGCATACAGCCTGATCGCCCCAACCCGACACTCGTTTAAAGAGATCGCAAGTCTCATCGGTAATAGGGTTTTCTCGGACCAAGATCAATACCTTATCGCGCGGATACTCTTCCGCTAAGTTATCCAACGAGCTACCGCCACTCGACGAAGCCGAAGAATCCGACTCGTGAGTTCCTGTGGGATTTGACCCTCCACAGGCGCTAAGAACAAGAAGGGCGGAGGATATAAAAATAATCCTCGCTGCTCGATTAAGCATTTCTCACTCCCCTAACAAAACTATTCTAATAAGTTTTTTGTGGTCATCTTAAAAGGTGATATCCGTTTCTAAAGATATCCAAGCTTTTGCTTAAATACAATGTGATGCGCTTCAACGAGTTCAAATCACCCAACCTTCGTCCTTACCGTATCACAGTCGTATTGAGCGACAATAGTTCAGCACAGACACTCATCTACGCAGATACATCGGAGAACGCTTGGCTGATCGCTAGTAAGCAGTATGGGGCGAATAACATCGTCGGCGTCAATGACCCAAGAGCGCCGAAAGCGACGAAGCCTGTCGATAAGCCAAGTGCCATACAGTTTTGGGCTAATCGCTTTCGTAAGTACGCACGGCTAGCCAAGCCTAAGCCTAAGCCTAAGCCTATCGAGTTCGCAGATCAGGTAGATGACTATCTAAAACGACAGGACGACAGGCAGTTGGCTAAGGTGAAGGCTAAAAAGGCTAAGTGGCATTCGAGGGTCGCACGATCTTGACTGACGAAGTGTCGGTTCAACCTACACCTTGCTGACATTCATCCTCTCAATCGTCTTGGTTAGACCCTCGATCGTCTTCTGTAGGTTCTTGATCATGGCGCGGGCTTCTTCGAGTTCAGTCTTTTGCTTCGCTGCTTTCCGTCGTCGTTTGACCGCCAATCCACTGAAATCAGCCGCACGATCTTCCACCTTGAACTTGCTGTAGTGTTTTTCGAGCATTACCCGACTTGTACCCATCTGTATCGCCAAATCATCCCAACTCACGCCATTGCGTAATTGCGTCGTAGCGTAGGTATGGCGAAGACTGTAGAGCGTTCGTTCCTGCCCCTCTGTGTCTTTCAGTAAGTCGTTCTGCTTAAGAAATATCTTGAAAGTCTTACAAAGTCTTTCGTGATGTGGCACATCGCCATTTTCTAAACGAAAGACATACTCATCACGCTTAAAGAGTTCTCTATCCGATAAGTCTTTCAGTTCTGGAAATCTACTCTGTATGCGTTCAAGGGGTTTCGAGACATTGCCACCGACATCACGACAGATAAGTGTGCGTGGGCGTTTCTTACCCACCACTGAGAACTTTAAGATGTCGATCAGTTCTCGATTGGGCGATGTCTCATCATATTCTCTAGTGCGCTTGATCTGATTCCACTTCAGTTTGAGTGCTTCTTCGCCCGTACGCATGCCCGTATTCGCCAAGATCAGTACATAGTCCCACATCATATCGCGCAGCATCTTGCTGTAGCCCTTATGTCCTGTGCCTGCGAACTCGCGTAGGTTTCGTGCGACACGACGATAATCATCACGATCGAAGTAGGGGCGGGCTCGCGTGGGTCTGCCGCGATTCACAAGTTGTGGAATCTGTAATGGCAGTAAATACCCACGATCGACTGCTGTCTTAAACACACGCCTTAGTGCGGCGTTATGCGTATTAATCGTGCTTTTATTCGGCTGTCTGCCAATCAACTTTACGCGAAAGGCGTCGAGTTCGACTAACGCTTTGTGGTCAATGTGATTGATCTGATACTTACCTAATACGGGTATGAAATATCGTTGTATGACTTGCTTGTAGTCTCGATTGACGACCTTCCCCAAGCCCACATCGACTTCCGCATCCAAGTGCTTGATCGTGAGTTTGGCGACATCGCTAAATCTGCGACTGATATCCACCAAACCACTGCTCTGAGCATCACGCAACTGATGCTGACGCTCCGTTGCTATCTTCTTCGCAGCGTCGAAATCACTCGACCCACACGACATCGAAAACCATTCGTTCGACGTCCTTCGTATTCTCGCTTGCCATCGGCTGCTGCGTGGGCGCTTGTAGAGATACAGCCCGTCGTTGATCTGTCGCTGAGTGAAGTCGTCGGCGATTTCGACCATACCCACCTCGAAAGACAGTCCACTCAGTCGCACCGAGCCACGATGCTTCTCGCAAGTGTAGTCCCTTTTTCCCAAGTGCTACACAAGTGCGACAGACTTTTTCGATGGCAGAGATTCCAGGAAATACTGAAATTCTCGAAGAAAGTGGTGGCCGGAGTCGGAATCGAACCAACGACACGCGGATTTTCAATCCGCTGCTCTACCAACTGAGCTATCCGGCCACGGTTACGAGCGTAACCCCGAATGGGGACGCGCATTGGAGCAGACCCCTAGGCGTCCGTCAAGCACGGAAGATCGCAACCCGTTGATCCGAAAGGGTTTGCGATTCGGATTATGGAGGGGCGACGTAACCCTCGGGCTTGGCGGCGCCGTCGCTGAACAGAAATTTTTCCATCTCGGCTTCGAGAAACTTTCGGGCCTTGGGCTCGATGGGCACGAGTCGATATTCGTTGATCAGCATGGTCTGGTGCGCAACCCAACGCTGCCACCCTTCTTTAGACACGTTCTTCCAAATGCGCGCGCCGAGCTCGCCTGGGTACACCGGTCGCTCGAGGCCTGGCGCTTCTTTTTTGAGTACGACGCACTGAACCATGCGCACGGCGGGAGTATCGGTCATGTCAAATGTGTCCTGCGGTGAGTCCGTCGAGTAATTCCTTGACCGGTGCAGGCAAGCCTACTCGCGCCGCACCTTCGGGGTGACGCGCGTTATACCAGAGCGATTGCTGCGACTCCATCACGACAGTCGGTGTGCAGCCTCTCACTCGTACCGGAAAAATCTCGAGATCGAAATGCGTGAAAGCATGTTTGACGGATCCGAGAAACTCGAACGATTGATCACGCTGCAATCGAAAATGATTTCTCGCATACGCGAGACATGCCGACTCACTCTTAAACTCGGGCGGACACCATAGCCCACCCCAAATTCCACGCTCGGGTCGACGCTCGAGAAATACCGCACCGTCCGAGTTTTCGGCAAGCAGCATCCAACATCGATCGGCACGGCGAAGCGCGCGTGGTTTACGGAGCTTCGGCGCGGGAATCTCGTGCTGTCGTCCGCTCTGCCTCGCGATACACCCCTCCGTAAGCGGGCACACGACGCAGGCCGGACGGCGGCGAGTGCATAGGGTAGCCCCAAGATCCATGATGGCTTGCGTATAGACGGCAGAGCCTTGTGACGGCGTGCACGCCTCGGCCAGTTGCCACAACTGTTGCTCCACGCGTCGCTCTGCGGGGCTGCCGTCGATTCCGAAGACGCGCGAGAGCACACGCTTCACGTTGCCATCGAGAATGGCATGCCGTTCATCGAGCGATAAAGAAAGAATAGCTCCGGCTGTCGAACGTCCGATACCGGGCAGGCTCGTCACGGCCTCGAACTCGGTCGGAAACTTGCCACTAAAATCATCGCGGATGCGCTTCGCCGCCGAGTGAAGATTGCGGGCTCGCGCGTAGTAACCGAGACCCGTCCAAAGATGCAGCACCTCGTCGATCGGTGCATTGGCGAGTGCCATCACATCGGGAAAGCGTTGCATGAAACGCTCGAAGTAAGGAATCACCGTCGAGACCTGCGTCTGCTGCAGCATGATTTCCGAAACCCACACGCGATACGGCGTGCGATCGTGTTGCCAGGGGAGATCGTGTCGACCGCTCTTCGCATGCCATGCGATGAGTGCGGGACCGATCTCGGCAGGCTGCAGCTGTTCGTCAGGGTCGGGCATCGCTCACATTGTAGATGTCCGACCTGAGGTCAGACCATCGCGACGACGCCGACAGAGTCAAGGCCGAAGGGCAATCGCCGTGACGCTGCGTGCTAGGCTAACTCGGCTTTTTCAGGGGGTTTACGACGATGGAAGAGATCACACTCGCCCACGGGATATTTAAATATCTTCATATCCTGCTGTTCGTTTATTGGCTAGGCGGCGATGCCGGCGTGTTCTACTCGAGCACGTTCGTCACCAACACGAAACTCTCCCGTGAGTCTCGTCTGACGGCATTCAAGATTTTCATCAACCTCGACATGTTGCCGCGTTACTGCCTGGCGCTCATGCTCACCGTGGGCGGCATCCTCGCGGAGTTCATCGGCTATGAGCATCCGCTTTGGCAGACCATCGCAATCGTCGCCCTCGGCCCGGTCTGGGTTTGGGTCGTACACACCATCCACGTGAAAGAAGGCACCGAGTTCGGCAAGACGCTCGCATTGTGGGACAAGCGCTTCCGCGTCTTCATGATCGTCGCACTCGTGTCGTCGGTCGCATACCACTGGGTCACGGGGCCGCTGCAGCCTTATCCGTGGCTTGCCGCCAAACTCCTCATCTTCGCGTTTCTCATCTTCTGCGGCTTCATGATCCGGCTGAAGATTCCGCCGTTCATCGAAGGCTTCAAAGTAATGGCCTCGACTGGCCCGACACCCGAGAGCGATCAAAAAATGATCGACGGCATGGGTGCGTGCCGCCCGTACGTGCTGCTCATTTGGGCGGGCGTCGCGATCTCGGCGCTGATCGGCGTACTGAAGCCGGGCGGCTGATCGCCGTCTAAGGAATGAGTCCGTTAGGGTATGAGTAAGGTCGAGCCCGTGGTCTTGCGGGCCTCGAGATCGCGGTGCGCCTGAGCGGCCTCGGCGAGCGGATAACGCTGACCGATGTGCAGGCGCACCTTCTTCGATGAAATCATCGAGAACAACGCCCTCGCTGCCCCATCGAGATCTTCGCGCTTGGCGATGTACGCAAAGAGCGACGGACGAGTCAGGAACAGCGACCCTCGCTTCGATAGTTCGAGCGGCGAGATCGCAGGTGGCGGCCCCGAGGCGTTGCCGTAACTGACCATCATGCCGAGCGGCGCGAGGCAATCGAGTGAATCGATGAACGTGTCTTTGCCTACCGAGTCGTAGACCACCTTCACTCCCGCACCTTTGGTGATTTTTTTGACGGACTCGACGAGCGGATCTTTCCCCATGACGAGCACGTGCTTGCAGCCGTTCTTCTTGGCGAGCGCCGCTTTCGCCTGGCTGCCCACCACGCCGATGACCTGCGCGCCGATGGCCTTGGCCCACTGGCACAGCAGCAGGCCCACACCACCGACTGCTGCATGTACCAGAATGAAATCGCCTCGCTGCACGCGATAGGTTCGTCGCAGAAGGTACTCGGCCGTCAGCCCCTTGAGCATGATGGCCGCAGCCTGCTCGTCGCTGATGGCTCGGGGTAACTTGACGAGTCGTGCGGCGGGAATATTTCGCAGTTCGCTGTAACTGCCGGTCACGGTGTGCACATAGGCAACCCGATCACCGATGCGAAAATTTTTGACCTTACGGCCGATCGCCGTGATGACACCCGCCGCCTCGCGTCCGAGCCCCGCCGGCATAGGCATGGGATAGAGCCCGGTGCGATCGTAGACGTCGATGTAGTTGAGCCCGATGGCGGTGTGACGCACCTGTACCTCGCCTTCTCCAGGCGCGGGCACGTCAACCTCTTCGAGACGCATCTCCTCGGGCCCGCCGGCCCGATGGATACGGATAGCCTTCGACACTTAGAGCGCGGACTCGTCCGTCTCGCCGGTGCGGATGCGAATGACGCGATCGATATCGGTGATGAAGATCTTGCCGTCACCGACTTTGCCGGTCTTCGCGGCTTTGACGATCGCGTCGGTCACTTGGTCGACGAGGTCGCTGCGCACAGCGACTTCGATGCGGGTTTTGGGCACGAAGTCGACGACATATTCGGCGCCACGATAGAGCTCGGTGTGACCGCGCTGACGACCGAAACCCTTGACCTCGGTGACGGTCATGCCCGACACGCCGATTTCTGACAGCGCCGCGCGCACGTCGTCGAGCTTGAAGGGCTTGATGATGGCTGTGACGAGTTTCATGTCTGCTACTCCCTATGCGACCTATGCGAGGCGCCGACCGTCGGCGGATTGAGTATTGCACCTTCCATGCCACGTCGGCGAGGCCCCGAATGGCCGGAATTTTCAGCCTCGTGACGGTTTTCGAGCGGCGGGGGCGCACCATTATGGCGCACTTCGGTCGGGGGCGCGCTCGTGAGTGGTGCGCTCAGGAGTTCGGCCCTATCCTTGCCGCCCATGACGGAACGAGTCGTAATGATCGGAGCGGGTCAGGCCGCTATTCAATGTATCGAGACCCTGCGTAAAAAAGGTTTCGGCGGCCGCATCGACCTTGTCGGTGAAGAGATCCACCTGCCTTACCAGCGCCCTCCTCTTTCTAAAAAGTATCTCGCAGGCGAGCTCGCAGCCGATCGGCTGACCCTTCGTCACCCAAATTATTTTGACGAGCAGCGGATCACCCGCCATCTCGGGTGCCGCGCCGTATCGATCGATCGCTCAGCCTCAAAGGTCACCCTCGACGACGGGCAAACCTTGGAGTACGACGCCTTGGTTCTCGCGACCGGCAGCCTGCCTAGAAAACTGGGTCTACCGGGCAGCGACCTCGCCGGCGTTCACTCTCTCAAAGACATCGCAGATGCCGATCGTGTGCGCAGCGAGATCCACCCGGGTCGCCGTGCCGTGATCATCGGCGGGGGTTATATCGGTCTCGAAACGGCGGCGACGTTGCGACATCTCGGAATGGAAGTGACCGTGCTCGAGATGGCCGATCGGGTGATGAATCGCGTGGTCGCCGAACCCGTCTCGCGTTACTTCGAGGCGGAACACGCCGGTCATGGCACTCAACTTTTGTTGCGCTGCAGCGTAACGGCCCTGCACGGCGACGCCTCGGGCCGAGTGTGTGCGGTCGAAACCGCTGCAGGCCGCATCGAAGCACCGCTCGTGATCGTCGGTATCGGCGTGATCGCCAACGACACGCTGGCGCGCAGCGCAGGTCTCGCCTGCGAGAACGGCATTATCGTCGACGAGTATTGCCGAACCTCCGACCCGGTGATTTACGCGATCGGTGACTGCAGCAATCATCCTTCGTTGCGTTACGGTCGCCGGGTTCGTCTGGAGTCCGTCGATAACGCCTTCGAACAAGGAACGACCGCGGCGCTCAACATTCTTGGTCAAACGCAGCCGCACGATCGCGTGCCCTGGTTCTGGTCCGACCAATATCATCACAAGTTGCTGATCATCGGATTGTCGCAGGGACATGATCGGGTCGTGCTGCGCGGCAACCCCAAAGATCACGCGTTCTCATGCTGCTATTTGAAGAACGATGGTGAACTGCTGGCCATCGACACGGTGAATCAGGCCAAAGATCAGATGGCGGCACGCAAACTGATCGCGGCGAGAGCAAAGCTCGATGCCGACAGAGCGGCCGATATCTCTATTCCTCTCAAAGATTGCGTGCTGTGAGGTCGTTACTCGTGACACGTCTCGTCCAATTTTTCATGGTCACCGCTTTGGCTTTTACGATGGCGGACACCGCCGGGAGCAAGGAGCCCGAAAAAATGATTTCGATTGCGATTCATGGTGGAGCTGGCGTGATCTCGCGCGATCAACTCGGACCGGATGACGGGGCGGCCTACCGAACGGGTCTCGCGGAGGCGCTCGATGCCGGTTATGCCGTGCTCGAAGCCGGCGGAAGCAGTCTCGATGCCGTGACGACCGCGGTTCGCCTGCTCGAAGACAATCCACTCTTCAATGCGGGCAAGGGCGCAGTGCTCGCGCACGACGGCTATGCCGAACTCGACGCTTCGATCATGAATGGCCGCGATTTGGCAGCGGGTGCCGTCACCGGCTTGCGCCATGTCAAAAATCCGATTGATCTCGCTCGACGGGTGATGGAGCAGTCACCCCACGTGTTTCTCTCGGGCGCCGGCGCTGAAGAGTTCGCCCTCTCTCAAGGCCTCAACTTGGTACCGAACGAATACTTCATCACCCCCACACGCAAGCGTCAGTTGCAGCGTGTGCTGCAGGGGCAGACTCAACCTAAGAACGAACTGTCGGGACTCGGCACCGTGGGCGCCGTCGCCGTGGACAAGAACGGTAACGTGGCGGCGGCCACATCGACGGGCGGCATGACCAACAAGCGCTGGGGTCGCATCGGCGATGCGCCTGTCATCGGAGCGGGTACCTATGCCAACAACGCGAGTTGTGCCGTCTCGTCGACCGGCCACGGTGAGTATTTCATTCGATCGGTCGTCGCCTACGACATCTGCGCGCTCGTCGAATATCGCGGCTGGTCTCTCGAGCGGGCGGCCAAGGCGGTCGTCCACGAAAAGCTCGTTCAACGAGGGGGCGAAGGCGGCGTCATCGCCGTCGATCCGAAAGGTAAGGTCGTGATGGAGTTCAACAGCCCCGGTATGTTCCGTGGCATGCGCGACTCGTCGGGTCAGCGCCAGATCGCGATTTACGAAAAATAATCGGCGATAAAGACGTCGAAATCTTTTTGGGGGGCGCTGGCCATCGCCTCGGCCACCTCGAGCGACTCGGCCGCCTGAGCGGCGAACTCACGCAATCTCGCCTCGTTCGGCGCGTGCAAGTCGAGGAAATACCCTTTGTGTGTCGCCGAGGTGCGTAGCGCGAGATCGAAGAACGATTCGCCTGTCTCACCGATTTCTTTGATGAGTCTTGCCGAGGGCGTGAGCGCCACGTCATCGAGTTTGGCGGCTTGCACGGCGAGCGCTGCGGCATAAGGCTTTTGCGGGTCACCCTCATCGAGTAACTCGCAGATACCCTGCATCTGATCGATGATTTCGCGGGCCCACTGCAGCATCGGCACGTTACGACCGTCCCGAGTCAACATGAGATCGGGTTCGCGACCCCGTCGAGCTACCGTGACGTGATTGCCATCGAGAACTGCCTGTTCGTTGGCATCGATGAGCGGGCTCTCGCGCATCAGACACAAGGCCAGAAACGCCTCGAGAAATCGCAGCTTGTTCTGGTTGACCCCGACCGGATCGAACGCACTCACATCGAGTGCGCGCACTTCGACATACTCGACCCCGCGTCGCATCAAGGCCTTGGTGGGGCGCTCTCCCGATCGGGCGACGCGCTTCGGGCGAATGAACGCGTAGTACTCATTTTCGATTTGAAGCAGATTGGCGTTGAGCTGACGATAGGCTCCGTCAACCTTCACGCCGAGTCGCTCATACTCGGGGTGAGGCGTGCTGATCGCGCGAGTGAGATCGCGGACGTATTCGTCGAGACTATTGACCGAAACCTCGAGACTCGATTGGCTGCGGTTACGGTATCCCAGATCGCTCATGCGTAGTGACGTTGAATGCGGCTCCCAAGCGGTGCCGCGTCCGAACTCGGGCAGGGTTTCGCCACGAGCACGCAGAAACGACGTACAAACCATCGGCGAAACACCGAAGAGATAGAGCACGATCCAGCCAAACCGACGATAGTTGCGCAGCAGATCGAAGTAGCTCTCCGAAATGAAAGACTGCCCGGAAGTGCGCGACTCGCGGATCGCGGCCCAGACGGGCCACAAACGCTCGGGAAACGAATAATTGAAGTGAACGCCAGAGATGGCCTGCATCACTCGACCGTAACGAATTCCGAGACCCTCGCGGTAAATCGTCTTCATTCGACCGACATTGGACGGACCAAATTGCGCGATCGGAATGCTGGCGTCACCATCGATGATGCAGGGCATGCTCGTCGCCCAGAGTAATTCGTCACCGAGGTGTCGGTAGACGAACTGATGTAGATCACAAAGATATTGCAACAACTCCCAGTTCGTCTTGAACGTCGGCGTGACGAGCTCGATCAAGGCTTCGGAGTAGTCGGTCGTGATGTGATCGTTGGTGAGAGCCGAGCCGAGCGCCATCGGGTGCGGCGTCGTGGCGATGCGTCCCGTCGGCGTAACACGCAAAGATTCTTTCTCGACGCCGCGGCGTCCGGCCTGCAAAGCGCCGCGCTCGCCGCTGTTGATGACGGCGGCGAGACGTTTTTCGAACGCGCGATCGATGCGGCTTGCGGGCATCGCTACCAGGGAATTCGACCCGTGAGGACGTCACGGGCCATGGTGAAGTCGCCGCGCAGGCTGAAGAGCGGATATTTGAATGTCGCCGGAGTGTTCTTTTCGAAGAAATAGTGCCCCACCCAGGCAAAAGCGTAGCCCGTCACGAGGCCGCTCAAGATCAACCCGCCATAACCCGTGATCAGGGCGAGCGGCAGTTGCAGCACACCGAGGCTCGTGCCCACGACGTGAAGACGTCGCGACGTGCGATCGGCATGCTCACCCAGATAAAACGGGTAAAACTCTTGGAAGGTCTTGAAGGTCATCACGCCTCTTGAGCTGACGGGGTCGCGCCCTGCGCCCCGGTTGTCGTTCGACTCTCGTTCGGGCATCTTGCCGTGCCAACCTTTAAAGTTGCAACCGTAACGAAATCCAGCAGGGAGACTTTGCTGCATGACTTCTCGCCGACCCCTGAACCTCGCGCTCGTCGCGAGCCTCTCGCTCGCCCTGGCGGCCTGCTCTGCCACAGGTCCCGTCAAAAGCTCCAAAGACTCGAAAGCGCCCGTCGCTGATGCCAAAGCGGTAGAGACGAGTACGGGCTCGCCCTACCCCTCGACCTATAAGCCCGCGCCCTCGACGCCGACACTCATCCGCGGCGCGACCGTGCTCGTCGGTAATGGCAAACGTCTGGACAATGCCGACGTACTGATACGCGACGGTTTGATCGCGGCAGTCGGTACACAAATCGAAGCGCCATCAGATGCGCGTATCGTGGAGGGTCAGGGCAAATGGGTCACGCCCGGACTCATCGACGTGCACTCGCATCTCGGCGTATATCCCTCGCCGGGTGTCGATGCACACTCCGACGGCAACGAAGCCACCGCTCCCTCGACAGCGCAGGTTTGGTCGGAACACTCGATATGGCCGCAAGACCCTGGCTTCGAAGCGGCGCTCGAAGGTGGGATCACGACCCTGCACGTACTGCCGGGTTCGGCGAATCTTTTCGGCGGTCGTTCGGTGACCGTCAAAAATATTTCGGCGGTGACTTATCAGTCGATGAAATTTCCCGATGCGCCGCATGGCCTCAAAATGGCGTGCGGTGAAAATCCGAAGCGGGTGTATGGCAATCGTCGTCAAATGCCCTCGACTCGCATGGGTAACGTCGCCGGCTGGCGCGCGCAGTGGATCGAGGCACAAGAGTACGCGCGAGACTGGAAGCAGTACGAAACACGCAAGGCGGCAGGCGTCAAAGATCTCCGTCCGCCGAAACGCGATCTGCGTCTCGAAACGCTGGCTGCCGTGCTGCGCGGCGAAATTCTGGTTCAGCACCACTGCTATCGCGCCGACGAAATGGCCATCGTGATCGATATGTCGCGCGAGTTCGGTTACCGCGTCAGCGCCTTTCATCACGCCACCGAGGCCTACAAAATCTCCAACCTTCTCGCTGAGAACAACATCTGCGCGGCGGTCTGGGCCGACTGGTGGGGCTTCAAGATGGAGTCCTACGATGCGATTCCCGAGAACATGATCCTGGTCGATGCTGCACCGGGCGGCTGCGCCGTCGTGCACTCCGACTCTGCAGAAGGCATCCAGCGCCTCAATCAAGAAGCGGCCAAAGGCATGGCTCGCGCGCGCCGCATGGGGCTCGACATCACACCAGAGCACGCCATTACTTGGCTCACTCAAAATGCCGCGCGAGTCATCGGTCTCGACTCGAAAATCGGCACACTCGAAGTCGGCAAAATGGGGGATGTCGTCGTCTGGAACGGTAACCCGTTCAGCGTCTACGCACTCACCGAAAAGATCTATGTCGATGGCGCGCTACGCTTCGATCGCGCCGCGCCGCGCGCTCAACCTGAATCTGACTTCCTGCTTGGCCAGCCTGCCTACGAGGGGGTGATCCGATGAATATTTTGAACCGCACTTTGATCAGCCTCTTCATCGCAGGCTCACTCCAGCACGGTGCTCTCGCCGACGATGCGGCTGCCGTGATGAGCGGTAGCACCTTGCTCGTCCGCAATGCCACGGTCTACACCATGACGCGCGACGCCACGGCACCCCTCAAAGGCACCGATGTGTTCGTGCAGGACGGTCGCATCGCCGCCATCGGTCAAAATTTGACCGCGCCCACAGGCACGACGGTGATCGATGCCAAGGGCCGCGCCCTCACACCCGGTGTATTCGGCGGACTCGGGCACATTGGCCTCGAGGAAATCGGCATCGAGCAAACGACTGGCGATTACGCGCAGCGACTCGGTCAAATGCGACCCGAGTTCGATGTGACGCTCGCCTACAACCCAGAGTCCATGACCGTCGGAGTCAACCTGGCCAATGGCATCACGTTCACCCTGCTGACACCCGCATCGGCGTCGGGCGGTAGCCTCGTTGCCGGGCTCGGCGCTCCGACCGGACTCGACGGTTCGGCGCCGCTACCCGCGCGCATCATGTTTGTCGATTTGGGTGGCGATGCGAACGACCTCTCGGGCGGCTCGCGCGCGGCACAGTTCATGTTGCTGCGGCAAGCCATCGTGGAAGCGCGCGCGCCCAATCTCGTGATGGTTCACGACGAGCGTTTGCTGTCGCCCTCGGGACGACAAGTGTTGCTCGAGTTCCTCAAGGGCGATGGCGTCTTCGTCTTCGACGTCGATCGCGCGGCCGATATTCGCAACACGATCAAATTCGCTCGCGAAGAGAAGTTGAATGCGGTGATTCGCGGAGGTGCCGAGGCTTGGAGAGTCGCCGATGAGCTCGCCGCGGCGCGCATTCCGGTCATCGTCGACCCGCTGCACAACCTTCCCGACTCATTCGATGAAGTGGGTTCGACCTTACAAAACGCCGCCAAGCTTCGGGCAGCGGGCGTGACCGTCGCCATCTCGCTCGGGGACACCGACGTCGATGATGCCGGCAAAACCCGTCAGGCGGCCGGTAACGCCGTTGCGCATGGGATGCCGTGGATGGACGCGCTCGCGTCGATCACCCGTACTCCGGCCGAAATCTTTGGTGCTGCCGATCGCTTCGGCAGCATCGAACGTGGAAGGCCGGCCGATCTCGTCTTGTGGTCGGGTGATCCGCTCGAGGTGTCGAGTCTTCCGGATCTCGTGGTCGCCGGCGGAAAAACTCAAAAACTCGAGTCACGCCACACGGCACTGCGCGATCGTCATTACGAACGCGTGAAGTCG
Source organism: Steroidobacteraceae bacterium (assembly GCA_017853175.1). Lineage (GTDB taxonomy): Bacteria > Pseudomonadota > Gammaproteobacteria > Steroidobacterales > Steroidobacteraceae > UBA964. The sequence goes on from JAFMKA010000002.1 coordinate 13,921, forward strand.
GGCGCGGCGCGCTAAGGAGAACGAAGCATGCTGGTCGGATCGAACGTTCGTCGTGTCGCCATCATCGGCGGTGCTCGTATCCCTTTTGCACGCGCTCACGGGGCGTACGCGCACGTCGGTAATCAGCAAATGCTGACGGCTGCCCTGCAGGGCGTCGTGTCGCGATTCAAACTCGACGGCAAACGACTCGGCGAAGTTGCCGCCGGTGCCGTCATCAAGCACTCACGAGATTTCAATCTCGCGCGCGAGAGCGTGCTCGGCACGACTCTCGACCCGCATACGCCGGCCTACGACCTGCAGCGGGCCTGCGGCACGAGCCTCGAAGCGGCCATCAACGTCGCCAACAAAATCGCGCTGGGTCAAATCGACTGCGGTATCGCAGGCGGCGTCGACACGGTGAGTGATCCGCCCATTGTGTATCCGCGTAGTTATCAGCAAATTTTGATGCGAGCCTTTCGCGCCAAAAATCTCGCAGGTCGACTCGCGCCGTTCTTGTCGCTGAGGCCGCATCATTTCAAGCCCATCATCCCGGGTGCGAACGAACCGCGTACCGGACTTTCCATGGGCGAGAGCTGCGAGCTCATGGCAAAGCGCTGGGGTATCAGTCGAGCAGCACAGGATGAACTCGCCTACGAAAGTCATCGACGCGCGGCCGCAGCCTGGCAGGCGGGCTTCTTCGCGGATCTCGTCGTGCCGTTCGAAGGTGTGTCACGCGATGACAATGTCCGCGCGGACTCGTCCAAAGAAAAACTCGCGAAGCTTAGGTCGAGCTTCGATCGCACGAGCGCCGGAACCCTCACCGCCGGCAATAGCACGCCACTCACCGACGGCGCCTCGGCCGTGCTGCTCGCGAGCGAAGAGTGGGCGCGTGCGCAAGGACTGCCCGTTCAGGCTTGGCTAACATTCGGAAAAGCCGCGGCGGTCGACTTCGTCGAGGGCGACGAGGGTCTACTGATGGCGCCCGCTTATGCGGTGCCCGCCATGCTCGACGATGCAGGACTCACGCTGCAGGACTTCGACTTCTATGAAATCCACGAAGCCTTCGCCGCGCAGGTGCTCTGCACACTCGCCGCATGGGAGTCCGATGAGTTCTGCCGGACCAAGCTCAAGCGCAGCGGTGCGCTCGGCAGCATCGATCGCGCGAAGCTCAACGTGAACGGAAGCAGTGTGGCGATCGGACATCCGTTCGCAGCAACAGGCGCACGCATTCTCGCAACGCTCGCAAAACTGCTGGCGACCACTCCGACCGCTCGTCGCGGCCTCATATCGGTGTGCACGGCGGGCGGCATGGGCGTCACGGCTATCGTCGAGCGCGCGTGACGCCGTTGCGTCACTGATCGGCGTATCAGCGCGGTCAGCGCGTGCCCGAGCTTCCGAATCCGCCCGAACCACGCGAAGTCGCGGTGAAATCTTCGACGACTTCGAGTTCGACCTGCACGACGGGCACGACGACGAGTTGTGCGATACGCTCACCGGGTTGAACCGTATACGCGGTGTTGCCGCGGTTCCAGCAAGACACCATCAACTGACCTTGGTAGTCGGAGTCGATGAGACCGACGAGATTGCCGAGCACGATGCCGTGCTTGTGGCCCAAGCCCGAGCGCGGCAGGATCACCGCAGCGAGCGCCGGATCAGCCACCCAGATCGCAAGACCCGTCGGCAGCAACTCGGCTTTGCCGGGCGCGAGCTCGAGCGGTGCATCGAGACAGGCGCGTAGATCGAGACCTGCGGAACCCTCGGTGGCATAAGCCGGCAAGGGAAACTCTTTGCCGATGCGCGGATCGAGGACGCGGACCTTCAGGGCTCGCCGACTCATGTGAAGACTCCCGATGCTCTTTACGAATGACGTCGCATTATCCGCGAACGTCTCGTCGATTTGCGCGCATTAAATCGACTTTCATCTCTCGCTCGCGTCCGCCCTGTTCTTCGAGGCTTGCACCTCCTCATTTCCAGTCGATGCTGCAGGAGGTCTCGATGTCCACACGTTCTCTTCGTTTGCGCGAATGGCCCATGAGCGAGCGCCCGCGCGAAAAATTGCTCGAATGCGGCGCCTCGTCGCTCACCGACGCCGAGTTGATCGCCTTGCTGTTCGGCACGGGCATTCGCGGAACCAACGCCCTCGAGCTCGCGCGCACGTTGTTGCGAGAGCACGGCAGCTTGCGAAATCTGCTGTCGATCTCCACCGACAAAGCCTTGAGCTGCCGCGGTCTCGGGCCTGCACGCGTGGCCTCCCTGCGGGCCGCTCTCGAACTCGCTCGTCGGCACTACCTTTCCGCCTTGCGCGCAGGCGTGGCACTCGCCTCACCCTCCGATACCACCCGCTTCCTCGGCGCCCAGTTGCGGGACCGCCCCTACGAGGTGTTCTGCTGCCTTTATCTCGACACCCGGCACCGTCTGATCGCCTTCGAAGAGATGTTCCGGGGCACCCTCGATGGCGCAAGCGTGCACCCCCGCGAGGTGCTTCGGCAGGCGCTCGCTCATAACGCCGCAGCGGTCATCCTGGCCCATAATCATCCCTCGGGCGTGGCCGAGCCCAGTCGGGCGGACGAGCTCATTACGCTGCGCCTGCGCGACGCGCTGTCGCTCGTCGACATCCGGGTGCTCGACCACCTGATCGTCGCCGGACCCGATACCGTCTCCCTCGCCGAACGGGGTCTGCCGTGAGGGACAGATCGGGGGTGAGTTGCCACGGGTCGGCGGGACTGGTATAAAAGCGGCCCTTTGCCCGGGGGCCAAGTCCCCAGGGCGAGTCCAACCCACTGATTTACAAAGGCTTCTCAAGATGTCCCGCGTTTGCGAACTCACTGGAAAGCGCCCCACCACGGGTAACCGCGTCTCGCACGCGAACAACAAGAAGCGTCGCCGCTTCCTGCCGAACCTGCACACGCAGCGTTTCTGGCTCGAGGGCGAACAGCGCTGGGTCTCGCTGCGCGTCAGCACGAACGCCCTGCGTACCATCGAGAAGAATGGCCTCGACGCGGTGGTCGCCGACCTTCGCGCCAAGGGCATGAAGATCTAAGCGACGGAGCACTCAGCCATGCGCGAAAAAGTGAAACTGCTCTCCTCCGCCGGTACCGGTCACTTCTACGTGGCCATGAAGAACAAGCGTCTTCATCCCGAGAAGATGGACGTGAAGAAGTACGATCCGGTCGTACGTAAGCACGTCTCCTACAAGGAAACCAAAATCAAATAACTCCGCTCGCGTGCCTTCGGCACGCTGCTGCGGTTCGCAAAGGCCTGCCCTCGTGCAGGCCTTTTCGTTTAACGTGGCCGACGAATGCCAGAGCTTCCCGAAGTCGAAACCACACGACGCGGCATCGAACCTCACGTCACGGGAAGACGTGTGGTCGAACTCGCGGTTCACGAGCCAAGACTGCGTTGGCCCGTGCGCGCGAACATCGCCTCAATTGTTCGTGACACGTCGATCGTCGGAGTGCGACGTCGCGCGAAATATTTGTTGATCGATCTCGATTGCGACTCATCGCTCATCCTGCATCTCGGCATGTCGGGCAGTCTCCGTGTCTTGCCGGCCGACACCCCTCGACTGAAACACGATCACTTCGACCTAACCCTCGACTCGGGGCGCACCCTGCGTTTCAACGATCCACGGCGGTTCGGGTCCCTGCATCTCATCGAGGGAAATGCTCTCGAGCACCCGTTGCTCGCCTCGCTTGGTCCGGAACCTCTCGATAAGGCGTTCGATGCGGAATATCTTTGGCGAGTATCACGACAACGTAGAGTCGCCGTGAAACCGTTCTTGATGAACGCACAGATCGTCGTCGGCGTCGGCAACATTTATGCGAGCGAAGCGCTCTTCCGCGCGGGCGTGAGACCTGGGCGACAAGCCCGCCATCTCAAGCGCGAGGAAGTCGTGCGCATCGTCGAGTCGATCAAAGCCGTACTCGCACAAGCCATTAAGGTCGGCGGCACTACGCTGCGCGACTATGTTGGCGCTGACGGTACCCCGGGATATTTCCGACAGAAGCTTTTCGTATACGAGCGTGAGAGGGAGCCCTGCCGACGCTGCGGTGATCTCATACGACATCGTGTGCAAGCACAGCGCTCGACGTACTGGTGCCACACGTGCCAAAAGTGACGCCGCGACTCACTCGCGCCACGCTCGCTCGACATTTTTCGAAGCGAGATCCGGTGATGGCCGCGCTCGTCAGCGCAGCAGGCCCGTACACCCTGCGCCCTGTCGAGTGTGCGTCGCCATTCAGGCATCTCGCCGAAGCGATCATTTCGCAGCAAATCAGCGGCAGCGCTGCGGCGGCGATACTCAAACGTTTTTTGGGGATCTTCGATGAACGAAAAGATTTCCCCGCACCGCGCGCTGTACTCGCGGTCAAAGAAAATGTTCTGCGCGGCGCGGGGCTCTCTGCAGCCAAAGTCGCCGCGATACGCGACCTTTCGCTCAAGAGTGAGCAGGGTCTCATTCCCGATACCGCGACACTCGCTTCGCTCGAAGATGACGACATCATCGAGCGACTGACGGTGGTTCGAGGCATCGGCTCGTGGACAGTTCAGATGATGCTGATGTTCCAGCTGGGCCGCCCCGATGTACTACCCGTCGCCGATTACGGCGTACGCAACGGGTTTCGCATTGCATATCGCTTGCGCGATCTGCCGACACCGCGTGAGCTCGCTCGTCAGGGAGAGAAATGGGCCCCTTATCGCTCGGCTGCCGCGTGGTATCTGTGGAGAGCCGTCGATCTGGAAAAATCTGGCGTCGAGTGGACGAGGCCGAGAATCAGGCTTTGGCGCGCGCCGCCTCGCGGTGACGCTTCAGCGCGTCGGCGACGATCGGGTGTACGAACTCGCTGACGTTACCGCCGAGGGCAGCGATCTCGCGCACGAGCGTCGACGAAATGAATGTGAACTGCTCTTTGGGCGTCATGAAGACCGTCTCGATTTCATGATCGAGATGTCGGCTCATGTTGGCGAGCTGAAATTCGAATTCGAAATCCGAGACGGCACGCAGACCACGGATGATGACATTGAGTCCGTTCTTGCGCGCAAAGTCGACGGTCAGCTCGGCGTAACCGTAAACCTCGACGTTCGGCACGTCGGCGAGCACCGCCTTGGCCAACTCGACGCGAGTGTCCAAAGAAAAACGCGGCGCCTTGCTCGGGTTGGCAGCGATGGCGATCACTACGCGATCAAAGATACTGGCGGCACGACGGACGAGGTCGTGATGCCCGTTGGTGATCGGATCAAAAGTGCCCGGGTATAGAGCGTTGCGTTTCATGTGTGCCACGTGATCTCCCGCTCGGCGTTCAGTCTGCCGGCTCCGCGCGACGGAGCAGATGATACCCGACCTCGCCCGCGGTGCCGTCACGCCAGGCGATCCAGCGCTTGGGCATTCCGTCGAGCGAGTTGCGAACGGGGGCTTCAAGATAAAGAAAAGCCTGAGGCGAGAGCCAACCTCCCGACTCGAGACGATCCGCGACCGTTTGCCAGAGGCCAGCGGCGAATGGCGGATCGATGAATACGATATCGAAGGCTGATTGCGACGAAGGCTTGGCTGCTGACAGGTATTGCAGCGCATCGGTGCGTCGCAAAACATAACTGTCCGGATCGGCCTTCCACTCGATGAGCCGTTCGCGTAACCCATCGATGGCGCGTGCATCACTGTCGATGAACTCGGCGAAGGCGGCGCCGCGCGACAGCGCTTCGAGACCGAGCGCACCGCTACCGGCGAAAAGATCGAGTACTCGACTCCCGCGGATCACCGGCGCCAGCCAATTGAACAGGGTTTCCCGCACGCGGTCGGGCGTAGGGCGAATATCGGGGCCTTCCGGAAAACGCAGGCGACGCCCACGCCATGATCCCGCGATGATGCGAAGCTCCCGTGATTTGCCAACGCTTCTGACCATTTGCGGCGCAGGGTAGCCTAAAATCTGTCCCTACATGGCAAGCGAATCGAAGCCCGGCTTTTTCCAACGACTCAAAGATCGCCTAACCCGTCCGGGCGGTGGTCTCGGTTCGGGACTCGCTCGCTTGTTCGGCGCACGGCGTATCGATGCCACGGTGCTCGAAGAGCTCGAAACTCGATTGCTTGCCGCTGACGTCGGCGTGCCGGTGACCGAAGAGTTACTCGAGGGTTTGCGAGCACGTGTCGCCCGTCAGCAGCTCGATGACGTCGACGCCTTACTTGCCGCACTGCGCAGCGATATCACGACGATGCTCACCCCCGTAGCGAAGCCATTGGTCATCGATCGCAACGCGAAGCCTTACACCATCCTGGTCGTCGGCGTGAACGGCTCGGGCAAGACTACGACCATCGGCAAACTCGCGAACCGACTCGGCCAGCAAGGGCTCCGCGTCGTACTCGCCGCAGGCGATACGTTCCGCGCAGCCGCCGTTGAGCAAATCGGCATTTGGGCGGGTCGTACCGGCGCGGAACTCATCGCGCAACAGACGGGCGCTGACCCGGCGGCCGTGGCCTTCGATGCCTTAAACGCTGCCCGCAGTCGCGGCGCCGATGTGCTCATCGCCGATACGGCAGGTCGACTGCAAGCGCAGTCGCACCTCATGGAAGAACTGCGAAAAATTCGCCGCGTGATGGGCAAGGTCGATCCGTCGGCTCCCCACGAAGTACTGCTGGTGCTCGATGCCAACCAAGGCCAGAATGCGCTCGCGCAAGCCGTACAGTTTCACGAGGCAGTCGGCGTGACAGGGCTCGTGCTCACCAAGCTCGACGGCACTGCTAAAGGCGGAATCGTCCTCGCCATCGCGAAACGTCTCGGCTTGCCGATACGGTTCATCGGTATCGGCGAAGGCGCAGAAGATTTTGGCGAGTTCGACGCGGCCGCCTTCGCCGCAGCACTCGTCGAAGGACGAAATTCGGAAGCCGTCTCGGCGGCGGGGAATGAGACATGATTCGTTTCGATCACGTTTTTAAGCAGTATCCGAACGGACGCGAGGCGCTACACGACGTCTCCTTCGAGGTGAAAGCCGGTGAATTCGTATTCCTCACCGGGCGCTCGGGTGCCGGCAAGAGTTCGGTACTCAAACTGCTGACCCTCATCGAGCGCCCTACTCGCGGCACCGTCACCGTCAACGGACAAGAAACGAGCACACTGCCCGCTCGTGCGATTCCCGCCTATCGCCGTCGGCTCGGTATCGTTTTTCAGGATCACCAGCTACTCATGGATCGACCCGTGTACGACAACGTCGCGTTGCCGCTCATGGTGTCGGACACTCGCTTTCGCGACATCGACAAACGCGTTCGCGCCGCACTCGATCAGGTCGGGCTACTCGGAAAAGAGCGAGTCTCACCCGCCGAACTCTCTATTGGCGAGCAACAACGCATCGGCATCGCGCGCGCCGTCGTGGCACGACCCACCGTACTCATCGCAGATGAACCCACAGGAAATCTCGATCACGGCCTCGCGCGAGAAGTCATGAATTTATTCCGCAGATTTCAGGACGTCGGCGTGACGGTGCTCATCGCCACCCACGATATGGCGCTCGTCCGCGAATTCGCACAGCGTGAAATTCTCATCGACGACGGGCGTGTATTCAGCGCAACGCCCCCCGACCCGGGCTCGGGGGCGAGCCCCACCTCCGGAATGGGAGTCGTAGCATGATTTCGCCGGGCACTTATTTTTCGCGCCATGCTCAGGCGTTGCTATCGGCTTTCGGTCGATTGATCCGTCAACCGCTCGGCACGTTACTGACGATATTCGTGATCGCCATCGCGTTGGCGCTACCCTCGACGCTCTGGCTGGTCGTCAAAAATGCCCGCATCGCTGCGGGCGATGTGACGGACTCCATCGAGCTCTCCATCTTCTTCAAAACTGATGTGCCGCTCGAGAAGGCGGAGCAACTTACGGCAGCGGCGCGTCAGCGCCCCGGCGTGGGTGAAGTCACCCTCATTCCGGCGGATGATGCGCTCGAAGAGTTCCGCCGCTACTCCGGATTCGGCGCGGCGCTCGATGCGTTGCAAGGCAATCCGTTGCCGCACGTCATCATCGTTCGTCCCGATACGGCTTATGCCAACCCCCAGGGCGTCGAGTCGCTGAAACGCTATCTCTCAGCGTGGCCGGAAGTGGAAACCGTGCAGTTCGACGGCGAGTGGGTACGCCGGCTGACCGCCATCCTCGATTTACTGCGCAACGTGTTTGCAGTGTTCGCGGTCGTACTCGGGGTGGGCGTGCTCGCAGTCGTGGGCAACGCGATCCGACTCGAAATTCGGGCCCGTCGCTCAGAGATCGAAGTGACCAAGCTCGTCGGCGGTACCAATGCGTTCGTACGCCGCCCGTTTCTATTCGAGGGGGTGATCTTCGGGCTGTTCGGCGGAGCCGCTGCCGTTGGGGTCGTAAGCCTCGCGGTGGCGAGTCTCATCGAGCCGGTCGGTCGTCTCGCCGCGCTCTACGGGGGGCGATTCGCGCTCACAGGCCTCGAACCTCTCGAGGCGCTCGTGTTGATCTTCGGCGGCAGCCTACTCGGTGTATTGGGCGCATGGCTCGGCGCAGCCAGGTTGATCGCTCGAATCGAAGCCCGCGGTTAATTGAATCTTAAGTGAAACAATAAAGCTATTTTGAGGGATATTGATTTTCGCGCGAATCGAATGAACCTCAGAGGGTATTAGCACTCAAAAATGCCGAGTGCTAATATTTCGTTCGAGGTACACGCCCAAATGACATCCCAAGTCCTCGCCCCGCGCTACTCCGAACTCGCACTGACCGGCCCGCTCGGCAGTCTCGACGCGTATCTCGATCGCGTCTCGAAGGTGCCGGTGTTGTCTCGAGAAGACGAGCAAGACCTCGCGCGCCGCTTCCGCGATCACGGCGATGTCGACTCCGCTCGCGCCCTCGTGCTGTCGCATCTGCGCTTCGTGGTGCACATCGCCCGCGGTTACGCCGGTTACGGACTGCCGATGGGAGACATCGTTCAGGAAGGCAATCTCGGCCTGATGAAAGCGGTCAAACGGTTCGACCCCGATATCGGAGTCCGTCTCGTGTCGTTCGCGGTGCACTGGATCCGCGCCGAGATCCACGAATACGTGCTGCGTAACTGGCGCCTCGTGAAGGTCGCCACCACGAAAGCGCAGCGGAAGCTGTTCTTCAATCTGCGTCGCCTCAAGAAAAATCTCTCCTGGCTCTCTCCCGATGAGACCCGGGCCGTGGCGGCGGAGCTCGGCGTCTCAGAGCATGAGGTCGTCGAAATGGAGCGGCGCTTGTCCGCGCGGGATCTCTCTTTCGATCCGATGGCACTCGACTCGGAGGAAGATGAAGTCCACGCCCCTGCCGCGTATTTACCTGCCCCCGACGCCGACCCGGCCGACCAGGTCGAGAGCGAGGAATGGGAAGACGATCAGCACGCGCGTCTTATCTCGGCGATGCAGTCACTCGATGAGCGCAGCCGGGACATCGTGAAAAGCCGTTGGATGGCGGGCGAGGCCGAAAAAGCGACCTTGCACGATCTCGCCGCAAAATACGGCGTGTCGGCTGAGCGTGTCCGTCAGCTCGAAGCCAATGCCATTAAGAAGCTTCGTGGTCTGATGCTCGAGCCCGCCTGAGAAGGCTGACGCTGACGCTCACGCTCACTCGGGCGACCTCACCCTCTTTGATGATCAGTCGACGCCAGTCTCGGGCGCGGGAGGCGTCGTCGCTCGACTATAGCCACGCGGTCTGATGGCTACCGTGTTGACGATACGGGTGCAGCGTCGCCCGTCACTCAAATAAAAACCATATTCGAATGACGGCGTCGCGCGCTGGTCTCGGGCAAGCGCGTCGCGAATGCTCGATTCGAGTTCGATGGGAAACTCGAATCTGAGCTCGAGGTCGGTGCTGCCGCCGAGTTCGAAGTCGACCGAGAGCCCTCGAGTCCAGGTCGAATAACCTGGAAAGATGCGCGCACAAGCGAGCGCTGCGATCGGGTCGGCCAGCGCTGCCTGAAACCCCCCGAACATCACCCCGCCCGGATTTCGAGAAATGCCGTTGAGTGGCAAACGAATGCGCACATGACGCCAGTCGCGGTCCATCTCGAGCACCTTGATGCGCATGAACCAGAACGGCGGATACAACTCGAGCATACGCGCGTCGGAGAGCACACGACGATCGGACATGAAGCGTAAGAAGCGCTGCATGAGACGAGGCTTCGATGCGGCTGCACTCATTTCATGGCCTCCTCGAATACGATGGTGTGAAGCATGGCTGTTCGTACTGCATTCGGCGAGTAGCCCCCGGCCAGCGTGATCGCGAGCGGCAGTCCGTGCCGCGCCGTCCACTCGATGACGCTGCGATCACGCGCGCGCACTCCCTCATCACTCAGATTGAAACGTCCATACCGGTCGCCTGCAGCCACATCGACGCCCGCAAGATAGAACACGATATCGGGATGACTCTTTTCGATGAGGCGAGGCAAGTGATCTTCGAGCGTCGAGAGATAAATATCGTCGCTGATGCCGTCAGGCAACCCGACATCGAGCGTCGACTTCATTTTCCGCGACGGGTAATTGCGCTCGCCATGCATGGAAAACGTGAAAACCGAATCGTCGCCTTCGAAAATCGCAGCCGTGCCGTTACCTTGATGCACATCGAGATCAACGACGAGCGCCCGCGTGATTTGACTCTCGCGCTGAAGTCGCCGGATCGCGATCGCGACGTCATTCAAGACGCAAAACCCTTCGCCGTGATCTCGGAACGCATGGTGAGTGCCGCCGGCCAGATTGCCGCCGCGCCCATCTTCGAGGGCGGCATGAGCTGCCAAGATCGTCCCCTGAACGGCAAGTCGCGAGCGACGCAGCAAACGCGGCGACCACGGAACACCGAGTGCGCGCTGCTCTTGCGCGCTCAAACCCTCACCGAAAAGGCGATCGAGATACTCCTGCGAATGGACAAGCTCGAGATCGGTACGAGAGGCTTCCTCGGGAAGCATGATGTTCTCGGCGGGCAATAGACCTGCCGCACGAAGCCGGTCGTACACCAACGTGTACTTGACCATCGGGAATGGATGTCCCTCGGGCAGCGGCAGGTAGTAGTCGGGATGATGACTGACTTTCAAGTTGAGTCCGAATGAGCTAGAACTACGCGCGCCCTGGGGACCAAGAGGATGCCCGATGTCGAGCCATGACGCACCCACCAAAACGGTCCCGTACCCGCATCCTGCCTATGCCTGGTACGTCGTCGTCATTCTGCTGCTCGCCTACATCCTCGCGTTCATCGATCGCGAAATCATCGCCCTGCTCGTGCCCGATATCAAAGCGAGCCTGAAAATCAGCGACACACAAATGAGCTTGTTGCTCGGGGGCGCCTTCGCGGTGTTCTACACCTTCTTCGGCGTGGCCATTGCCTGGCTTGCCGATCGCGGTAATCGTCGATGGCTTATTTTTTGGGGTATCGCGTTCTGGAGCGTCATGACTGCGGCCTGCGGATTTGCGACCTCTTACGCGGCGCTCTTCCTAGCCCGAGTCGGCGTCGGCGCAGGCGAGTCGGCGCTGAACCCCTCGGCCCTCTCATTGCTCAAAGATTATTTTCCTCCTGAAAAAATCGGCCGTGCAATCGGTCTGTATACCGCGGGCGTTTCGAGCGGCAGCGGGCTCGCGTTTATTTTCGGCGGCGCGGTGTATCCGAAACTCAAAGAAATCGGGCCTGTCGAACTCCCCTTACTCGGATGGCATGAACCGTGGCAACTCATGTTCATCTATGTCGGGTTGCCCGGCCTCCTGATCGCAATGTTAGTGCTGACGATTCGCGAGCCGGTACGTAGAGAGTTCTTGGTCAGTGGTCTGAAGCCGATCGCCTCGCCCGTCAATAAAACCCTGGCGCATGTCGTCAGTCGCTGGCGTGCATTTCTCGTACTCTTCTTCGCGCTGTCGGGTCTAGCCATCATGGCCTACGGCATCGGCTTCTGGATTCCAGAATTCCTGCGTCGAACCTACGCGCTGACGCCCGAGCAACTTGGGTTCTGGATCCAATGGCGCGGAGTCATCACCATCGTGTTCGGGCTGATGGGCGTTCTGATCGGCGGCTGGATGAGCGACTATTTCCAGTCGCGCTATGAAGACGGCTATGTACGCGTCTGTCTGGTGTCGTTCGTGGTCATGGCGATCGGCTATTGCTCTTTCACCCTAATGCCTTCGCCGCTACTCGCCGTGCTTGCGCTCATTCCAGCGACACTCGGCGCGGCCGCCCCGACAGCAGCGGGCGCGGCAGCAGTCGTATCGATCTCGCCTCCTACGATGCGAGCTCAGGTAGTCGCGCTTTATTACTTCGTCTTGAACGCTGTCGGGTTTTTCATAGGCCCCACCGCGGTCGCCCTCGTCACGGACTTCTATTTCGCCGACGAGTCGCAGTTGCGTTACTCCATGTTCGTCGTGGCGACGACGGTGTCATTGATCGGCGGCGCACTGCTCGTCTACAACTTGCCGCATTTCCGCGCTGCGGCGCGTGAAGCGCGTCAGTGGACCCACGCTGCGGGCTGAGCTTTACAATTCCGACGAGTTTCAGAGGAATCACTCATGGCCAATGCTCCCGTCGATCCGAAGCTTCCTATCCTGCAGCGAGACCATCGCAGCGTGATGGGCAAGGTGCTCTACACCAGCAAAAAGCCCGACCGTCTTAATCAAGAGCGAGGTCGCGAATACTTCAGAATCGACGTGCACGCGGACGGCACTCGCACCTGCACCGCCCACTGCGAAATCGACGATCGACCGTCGGTGATGCGCGATATCACGTACTCGCTCGATGCAGACTGGATGCCCACCGATTGCTTTGTCCGACTTTCGGTCGGCAGTAAATTCATGGGTTCAGGCTGGTTCCGCTTCCATCCACAGTACGCCGAGTGCGAGACCTGGACGTCGCTCGAGGGGCGGGTCTCCCAGCGTATGGATATCGCCACGCCCCTACTGACTTTTCAGAACCATGCGATCGCCTGCGACGCCTGGCATTTGCGTCTGATCGATCAGAAAAAACCCGGTGTGGTGCAGCGCATTCGGCAGATGCTGCTGTCCTCGCCCGACCACCGTGGTGCGACCGGACCGATGCTCTTTTCGATTGGCCTCAACATCGTTTTCGTAGGCCCGGAGAAAGTTACCGTCGGCGCAGGAACGTTCGATGCACTGCACTTTCAGTTCGTCGCGAACCCCGAACTGCCTCAGGAACATCCGCCCTATGACGTGTGGTGCACGGCCGATGGTGAGTACCTCTTCTTGAAGGGGCAGGTTGCAGGCTACATGCAGACCTACTACGAGCTCGTCGAGCTCTCGCGCGGTCCGCATTGGGGGAATTAATGGGTGAGTTGTGACGTGCGTCTCGAAACGCACACTTCCCGAAGCACAACTTCCGTGTATACTCCGATTTGGCGTAGTCATTGAACAACACGTAAGTTGTTGATTTCAAATGCTGCGCTGGCTTTTGAGGTTTTTTCACCTCATCGCCCTGGCGGTCGGCGCGAGCACGGTCGGGTAGCGGTCTCATTTGGCGGCTCCCGGGAACCTCTCGAAGGTTCAAGCCGGAGACATTAGGCGCCCGCGTAGTCGCTCATTTGTAGCGGCTCACAGCGACCGACCCGGGAAGCCTCAACTTAGAAAAAACCCCGCGTAAGCGGGGTTTTTTTTGACTTGAGAGGTTCGATGTCAGGGCAAATCCGTTCGCCCCATCAACCAACGATCGCATTCGCGGGCGACACCCCGACCCTCGTTGATGGCCCAGACGACGAGGCTCTGTCCGCGACGGCAGTCGCCTGCAGCAAACACTCCTGGAATGTTCGTTGAGTACTCACCGTAAGCCGCCTTCATATTGAGGCGATCATCGAGCTCCAGCCCGAGATCCTGAGGAAGGGAGGTTTCAGGACCCGTGAACCCCATGGCGAGCAGAACGAGCTGCGCTGGATGGGACTTTTCGGTGCCCGCCTGTTCGACCGGGACAAACTGGCCTTTATCGTTCTTCTCCCAGCGAACTTCGACGGTGACAATTTCTTTGACGCGCCCACCGTCATCACCTACGAATTTTTTGATCGTCGTGAGATAGGCACGAGGGTCTTGGCCGAACCTCGCCGCCGCTTCTTCCTGCCCGTAGTCCATTTTGTAGACTCGAGGCCACTCCGGCCAAGGATTGTCGGCAGCACGCTCGGCCGGCGGCTTCGGCATGATTTCGAACTGAGTGAGCGTACGACAACTCTGACGCATTGCAGTGCCAACGCAATCGGTGCCTGTATCACCCCCTCCGATGACGATGACATCGAGGCCCTTCGCATGAATCTTTGCTTTCGCAGGCCCTTTTCCGAGCATCGCCTGCGTCGCCCCCGTGAGGTAATCCATCGCAAAATGAACACCGCCGAGTTTTCGGCCCTCAACGGGCAAATCACGCGGTTGCGAGGCACCCGTGCACAGCACGACGGCATCGAAGTCACGTCGCATCATCTGGGCTTCGTAGTTGTCTCCAACATTGGCATTGCAGATGAACTTGATGCCTTCCTGCTCGAGCAACTTGATGCGCCGCATCACGACGGCTTCTTTGTCGAGCTTCATATTCGGAATGCCATACATGAGCAGGCCGCCGGGACGATCTGAGCGCTCGAGTACCGTGACGATATGGCCTGCTCGATTGAGTTGCTGAGCGGCTGCGAGTCCCGCGGGGCCCGAACCCACCACCACCACGCGCTTACCGGTACGAATCGACGGCGGCTCCGGTACGACCCACCCTTCCTCGAACCCTCGCTCGATGATCGCGTTCTCGATATTTTTGATGGTTACAGGGGGTGCGTTGATGCCGAGTACACAAGAACCCTCACAGGGCGCAGGACAAACCCGACCCGTAAACTCCGGAAAATTGTTCGTCTTGTGCAATCGATCGAGCGCTTCGCGCCAAAGCCCGCGATAGACGAGATCGTTCCACTCGGGGATGAGATTGTTGACCGGGCAGCCTGATGCCCCGCCACTCATGAGTTTTCCGGTGTGGCAGAACGGTACACCGCAGTCCATGCAGCGTGCCGCCTGATTGCGCAAGCGTTTTTCGTCAAGGTCGTGATGGAACTCTTTCCAGTCCTTCACGCGCTCGAGCGGAGATCGATCGAGCGGGCTCTCTCGCAGATATTCGATGAATCCGGTCGGCTTGCCCATGATCAGTTGCCTCCCACACGAGCGAGGTCACGCGAGTTCTCTTCGAACGCCGCCATCGTTGCTTCGTCACCCGACAGACCCTGATCGTGCGCACGTTTGAGGCAGGCGAGGACTCGCTTGTAATCTTTGGGAATGACTCGCACGAATTTCGCGACTTGCGTAGGCCATGCAGCGAGGATGCGCTCCGCTACCGCGCTACCCGTAAGCTCGGCATGCCGCTCAATGAGTCGCCGCAAGCTTTCCGCCTCTTCGACATCCTCGACACGCCCCACTTCCACCATCTGCATGTTGATGCGAGGAGTGAACTGCGACGCTTCGTCGAAGACGTAGGCCACTCCACCCGACATTCCGGCGCCGAAGTTTCGCCCCGTCGAACCCAGCACGACGACGCGCCCTCCGGTCATGTACTCACAGCCGTGGTCACCGACCGCTTCGACGACCGTGTCGACACCGCTATTGCGCACTGCAAAGCGCTCGCCCGCCTGACCGCGAATGAACACCTCGCCGCCCGTCGCACCATAGAGCGCGACATTTCCGACAATCATGTTCTCTTCAGCCTTGAAGGTGGCCGCACGCGGCGGATGAACGACGATGCGCCCACCCGAGAGGCCCTTGCCTACATAA
The DNA here is from genome assembly GCA_017853175.1 of Steroidobacteraceae bacterium. Taxonomy (GTDB): domain Bacteria; phylum Pseudomonadota; class Gammaproteobacteria; order Steroidobacterales; family Steroidobacteraceae; genus UBA964. Next base: position 29,615 of record JAFMKA010000002.1, read on the forward strand.
TCGTTGGCATCGCCCTCGAGCGTAAAACTCATACCGCGTGGCATGAACGCGCCGAAACTTTGACCTGCCGAGCCAGTGAAAAGAATTCGGATCGTATCGTCGGGCAGCCCGGCGCTACCCCACTTGCGGGTAATTTCGCTGCCGGTGATGGTGCCGACGACACGATGTACGTTTCGAATAGGCAGACGCGCCTCGATACGCTCGCCACGCTCGATGGCCGGACGACACAGATCGAGCAGCGTCGTCACATCGAGTGACTTGTCGAGTCCATGATCTTGCTCGATGCTCTGGAATCGACCCACCTCGGGCCCCGAGTCGGGCTGATAAAGAATATTGCTGAAATCGAAGCCTTGCGCCTTCCAGTGGTTGATGGCGGCCGTCGGCTCGAGACGATCGACACGACCGATCATTTCATTGATCGTTCGGAACCCGAGCTCTGCCATGATTTCGCGCATCTGAGTGGCAACGAAACGCATGAAGTTGACAACATGCTCTGGCTTGCCCGCAAAGCGCTCGCGCAACCGCGGGTCCTGCGTCGCAACACCTGCGGGACAGGTATTGAGATGACAGACGCGCATCATGATGCAACCCACTGTGACGAGCGGAGCGGTTGCGAATCCGAACTCCTCTGCGCCAAGTAATGCCGCAATCGCAACGTCTCGCCCCGTCTTCAGCTGGCCGTCGGTTTCAACGACGATGCGGCTCCGCAGGTTGTTGAGCACCAGCGTCTGATGCGTCTCGGCGAGCCCGAGTTCCCACGGCAAACCCGCATGAGCTGTCGAGGTGAGCGGTGAGGCGCCCGTCCCGCCGTCGTGACCACTGACGAGCACGACGTCGGCATGAGCCTTGGCCACGCCAGCGGCGATCGTGCCTACGCCCACCTCCGCCACGAGCTTGACGCTGACGCGCGCCTGACGGTTCGCATTTTTAAGATCGTGGATTAGCTGGGCGAGATCTTCGATGGAGTAGATATCGTGATGGGGCGGCGGCGAAATAAGACCCACACCTGGCGTGGTATGCCGAGCCTTCGCGATCCAGGGGTAAACCTTGGTTCCGGGAAGCTGACCGCCCTCGCCGGGCTTCGCACCCTGCGCCATCTTGATCTGTATTTCTTTGGCCTGAACGAGGTACTCGCTCGTGACACCAAAGCGACCCGAGGCGACTTGCTTGATCGCCGAATTTTTCGAGTCGCCGTTCGGCATCGGCACATAACGGTCGGGATCCTCGCCGCCTTCGCCGGTGTTGCTCTTTCCGCCGATGCGGTTCATCGCGATGGCGAGCGTCTCGTGGGCTTCCTTGCTGATCGAGCCATAACTCATAGCGCCCGTCTTGAAGCGCTTCATGATGCTCTCGATCGATTCGACCTCGTCGATCGGAACCGACTCCCCTTTCTTGAAATCGAGGAGTCCACGCAAGGTCGAGAGATTCTTCGCGCGATCGTCGATCAGCTCGGCATACGATTTGAACGTTGCATAGCTACCCGTGCGTACGGCTTTTTGCAGGCGATGAATGCTCTCGGGGTTGAAGACGTGGAACTCACCATCGGCACGCCACTGATATTGCCCACCGGTCGGCAGTACTTGATCGCCGGCGGGTCGATCCGGGAATGCTGCGTTGTGACGCATCAGTACCTCGGCTGCGATCGTATCGAGCCCGATGCCACCGACGCGCGACGCCGTGCCGGTGAAATATTCGTCGATCACATCCTGACGCAGGCCGATCGCTTCGAACACTTGGGCGCCGTGATAGCTCTGCACCGCGGAGATACCCATCTTCGACATCACTTTGACCACGCCCTTGGTCGCTGCTTTGGCGAAGTTGGCGCAAGCGAGTGTGTGATCGACGTTAGGCAGCAGGTTGTCGCGGATCATGCCGTCGAGCGTTTCGAAGGCGAGATACGGATTAATCACGCTGCAGCCGTAACCGATGAGCAGTGCGAAGTGATGTACCTCGCGCGCTTCGCCGGTTTCGATGGCGAGCGAGACCCTCATTCTCAAACCTTCGCGGATGAGAAAATGATGAAGCGCAGAAACTGCCAGTAGCGACGGAATTGCCGCCATCTCGCGAGTCACTCCGCGATCGCTCAGAATGAGGATGTTGATCTCTTCCTCGGTGATGAGACGACGAGCCTCGGCGCGCATCTGCTCGATCGCCTTGGCGAGCCCCTCTTCACCGCGAGCCGCGCGAAACAATAACGGCACGGTTCCCACTTTGAGACCTGGCAGTGCGACTCGGCGGATCTTCGCGAATTCTTCGTTAGTCACGACCGGGGCTTTGAGTTCGATGCGTCGACAGTCCGTCGGCTTCGGATCGAGCAAGTTGCCCTCGGAACCGAGCCACACATCGGATGAAGTGATGATTTCCTCGCGAATGCTGTCGATCGGCGGATTCGTGACCTGCGCAAATAGCTGCTTGAAATAGTCGTAGATGAGACGCGGTCGCTTGGAGAGCACGGCCAGCGGCGTATCGTTTCCCATCGAGCCCACCGCATCGACGCCATCGCGCGCCATGGGGGTCATCAAGACACGCTGATCTTCGAAGCTGTAGCCGAAAGCAACTTGTCTCGCGAGCAGCAAGTCGGGTTCCGGCGCCGGCAATTGCGGCGCAGCGGGTAAATCTTTGAGATAGACGAGGTGCTCGGCGAGCCAGTCGGCATAGGGCCACTCGTTGCAGACCGAGCGCTTGATTTCCTCGTCTTCGACGATGCGTCCTTGATCGGTATCGACCAAAAACATGCGTCCTGGCTGCAGGCGGCCCTTTCTCTCGATCTGTTCCGCCGGAATGTCGAGTACGCCAGCTTCGGATGCGACGACCACCATGCCATCTTTGGTGACGTAGTAACGACCGGGACGCAAACCGTTACGGTCGAGCACTGCACCGATACGAATGCCATCGGTAAAAGAAATGGCGGCGGGGCCGTCCCAGGGCTCCATCAAGCTCGAGTGGAACTGATAGAACGCCTTGCGAGCGGGATCCATCGACTCGTGCTTCGACCAAGGCTCCGGGATCATCATCATGATGGCGTGAGGCAGCGAGCGCCCCGAGAGCACCATGAGCTCGAGCACGTTGTCGAACATCGAGGAGTCGCTACCGTTCACGTTGACGATCGGCGCGAGTTTTCGAGTGTCGTCCCCGAACAACTGGGATTCGAGCAAGGCCTCGCGGGCACGCATCCAGTTGATGTTGCCGCGCAGTGTGTTGATCTCGCCGTTGTGCGCGATGTAGCGGTAAGGGTGAGCGCGATCCCAGCTCGGGAAGGTGTTGGTCGAAAAGCGCGAATGGACGAGCGCGATCGACGTCTCCATCAACGGGTGACGCAAGTCGGGGAAGTATTGATCGAGCTGCATCGTGAGCAGCATCCCCTTATAGACCAAAGTCTTGTGGGAGAGGCTCGCGACGTACCAATACTCTGCGCCGCCGATCGTCGAGACGCGAATCTCGTTATAGGCTCGCTTACGGATCACATAAAGCTTGCGCTCGAACTCGTCGGCATCGGCGGTGTCAGGCCCACGCTGTACGAACACCTGACGCATGAAGGGCTCGCTCACGCGAGCGGTTTCGCCGAGCATCGAGTTATCGGTCGGTACCGTGCGACCGCCGAGATAGATCTGTCCTTCTGATTGCACGACGCGCGCGAATATTTCTTCGATGCGACGACGCTGGGTCGCATTGCGCGGCATGAAGATGAGTCCGCAGGCGTAGTCGCCAGGCTCGGGCAAGGTGATGTGAGATTTCTTGGCCGCGTCTTTCAAGAAGGCGTGGGGCATCTGCATGAGTACGCCCGCACCGTCTCCGGTGTTGACCTCGCACCCACAGGCACCTCGATGGTCGAGATTCTTGAGAACCTCGATCGCATCTCGCAGCACCTTGTTGGATTTACGGCCCTTGATGTCGACGACGAACCCGAAGCCGCAGGCATCGCGCTCGTTCTGGGGGTCGTACAAGCCCTGCTTGGCGGGCCGGGCAGATCGGGCGCGATGGCCCAGAATGTTTTGCGCTGTCATGGTCTCTCCAAACCCCCGAGGCGACTATAACCACCCGTTCCGAATCGATAAATGACTTTTACTCAATTTGACTCATGCTAATGAGTCAAACAAACTACTACCATGACAAAACGACTCCAAGTTCTTTTCGATGATGGGGAATACGCCGCCTTGCAGGCGGCTGCGGCAAGCCGGGGCATGACGGTCGCCGAGTGGGTGCGGCAAGCGCTGTCGGCCGCGCGCCGAGACGCGTCCACCGCCGATGTCGACCGGAAACTCGCCGCCATTCGCTCGGCCGTTCGCCATTCCGCCCCCACCGGTACGGTGGAACGACTGATCTCCGAAACCGAGCGGGGCTACGCGACCGGCGTCGATGCCGCTTCGGGAAACGGGGGCTACTGATGGTTTTCATCGACACCAGCATCCCGATGTACCTCGTCGGGGTCGCGCACCCCAACAAGGCCGATGCCCAGCGCCGACTCGAAACCCTCGTCACCCAGCGCGTCCGCCTCGTCACCGACGCCGAAGTGCTGACGGAGATCCTGCACCGGTACACCTCGATTGAGCGCCGCGGCGGAATCCAGCCGGCGATCGATGCTCTACTCGGTGTCGTCGACGACGTCGTCGCCGTCGATCGGGACACCGTCGAGCGAACCAAACAGTTGGTACTGCAATATCCGACCCTGCCGGTTCGGGCCGCGCTGCACGTCGCTACGATGCAGCGTCACGACATCGAGACGATCCTCAGTTTCGATCCAGCCTTCGATCGAGTGCCTGGCCTGACCCGCCTACGCTGATCAGAACGGGATCGGCTGTCCGTCCCACGCCCAAAGCCGACCACTATCGGCGACGGTGAGGCGATCCACCACACCGAGCAGCGCGCGGGCCGACGTCGAGGGCGTGAAAAGCTTTCCCGGCGCGACGGCCGTCTGGAACGGTTTCGACAACCGGGTGTCGACGGTGCCGGGATGCAAGCCGACGCAGATGGCTTGCGGATTACGCTGACGCAACTCGATCGCGAAGTTCCGAATGAGCATGTTGAGAGCGGCTTTCGAGGCGCGATAGGCATGCCACCCGCCGAGCCGGTTGTCCTCGATCGACCCGACCCGTGCCGAAAGACACGCGAAAACCGACTTCGCATCACGGCGCAAAAGCCCGAGCGTGTGCTTGGCGATCAACGCAGGGCCGGTCGCATTGATGGCAAACGCCCGCGCCATCGCCGCCGGATCGAGACTGCGCCAACTTTTCTCGGGCTGCTGGTCGGCGGAATGAAGCATGCCGGTCGCGACGAGCACGAAATCGAGCGGGCCTTCAGCGCCCGCTGCAGCCGCCACGGCAGCGATAGACGCCTCGTCCTCGAGCTCGAAATGCCAAGGCGCCTCGGCACTGCGAGCGGCGGCGTACACACGGGCCATGCGCGGATGGGCCGTCAAAATAGAGACGCAAGCGGCGCCGATTCCGCCGCCCGCACCGAACACCAGCGCTCGCATCGGTGTCGCAAAACTCCCGAACTCGGGCGCGGTCTCGTTCGCCATGCTTCAGCACTCCGAAAAAATTTTTCCAAAGGTATTGCACTTGAGGGCGGTGTGCCTTACTTTTCGCGCGCATTGCGAGGTGTAACAAGTAGAGATGAAAAGACACGTAGCGTCGCAATCCGACGAACCTGGACCCCGTCTCCTCAAGGTCAATCAATACCTCGAGAAGAATTTTCCCGATTTTTTCGCGGAAGCCCGTTTCGACGTCGGTGACGACGACTATTTTCTCTACAGTCGTTTCGGCCAGTACCTCGCCCGTTCCATCGAAAATCGCCGCGCCCCGCGCTCCAAGATCTATCGCGGGTTCACCGTGCTCAACAAGATGGCTGCCGTGTCCCGCAAAGACCCGCAGGTCCGTCGCATGCTTGTGTCGGGTCCGCTCGAGCACCTGATCGACGCGCCGAAGGCCCGCGCTCTGGCCATGAAGCGTCTGTCGCCCGTCGCGCAGGGCTACCTCGAAAGCCTCTGCGAATGACACCGGACTACGGCGCTCACGCCCGGCTGGGTGTGGCAGTGCCGCAGGCCAATCCCACGGTTGAACCTGAACTGCGAGCCCTCTTGCCCGAGGGCATCGCGATCTACGCCACGCGGCTGTCTCACACGGCCCCGGATGTCGAGACTCGACTCGATCACTACATTCATCACATTCCCGAGTCGATGGCGACTTTCGGCCATCTTCGACTCGCCGCGTTCGGCTTCGGGTGTACCGGTTCGAGCTATAGAGCCGGGCCTGAGCTCGAAGACCGGCTGACCACCGAGGCGACCCAGCGAAACGGAACTCCCGTCATCACGGCCGCGCAGGCGATCCGGCGCGCGCTGCAAACGCTCGGCGCCCGACGAATCGCACTGGTCTCGCCTTATCCGGTATCGCTCGCCGAGGCGGGCTACGACTACTGGGCACGTACGGGAATCGAGGTCGTCGCCAAGGTTCGCGTCGACCCGGCACTCACCGACACGCACGCGATCTATGAAATGACGAGCGATCATGCGATCGAAGCAACCCGCGGTCTCGCGCTCGAAGGCGCCGAGGCTCTGGTGATGAGCGGCACCGGCATGCCGACGCTTCGAGCTCTGCGCGTCCTGCGCAACGAGCTGCCGATCCCGGTGCTGTCATCCAACCTCTGCCTCGCTTGGGGTTTACTGCAAATCTCCGCCCCAAACCTAATGCCTCCGCAACCTATCGGCCTGATCTGATGAGCCAGCGAGTCATCTTCGATTGTGATCCCGGTGTCGACGATGGGGTTGCACTGCTGCTCGCGTTCTCGGCGAAGACGGAACTCGATTTGCTCGGTATCACCACCGTGGCGGGCAATGTCTCCGCGGAGTTGACGGCCCGAAACGCTTGCTTGATTCGTGATATCGCGGGCCGAACCGATGTTCCGGTGTTCGCCGGCTGTACCCGGCCGCTCGTACTTGAACCAATCGAGGCCGGGCACTTTCACGGCGAGTCGGGACTCGGCGATTTGCCCATCGGCACACCTACTCGAGGTGCAGCCCGCGAGCATGCCGTCGACTTCATCGTTCGAACGTTGTGCGATGCAGCGCCAGAGAGTATCTCTCTCGTCATCACGGGCCCGATGACCAATGTCGCCACCGCCCTGTCTCGAGAGCCCCGATGTCTGAAGGGCATCAAAGATTTGATCATCATGGGTGGCGCACGTCGCGAGGGCGGAAATATCACCGCCTCGGCCGAGTACAACATTTATGCCGACCCCCACGCGGCTCAGGCCGTGTTCAATGCGGGTCCGCGAGTCTGGGCGTTCGGGCTCGATGCCACCCATCAGGTACGCGCCACTCCGGCTCGTACCGCAGCCATTTCGGCGATCGGCTCGCCGATCGCGCGCGCGGCAGCCCAGCTCATCGAATTTTCGAACGCACTCCCAGCGAACGGTCCGCGAGCTCAAGGCTCACCCTTGCACGATCCTTGTCCCATCGTATGGCTGCTCGAACCCGACTTGTTCGAGTTTCTTCCGTGTCATGTCGACGTGGAGACCGAATCGCGCCTCACTCTCGGGCATACGGCCGTCGAGTTTCGCGCAAGAGCCGATCGCGCACAGAACGTGCGATGGGCCGTACATGCCGAATCAGAGGGCGTTTTTTCTTTGATTAGTCGCGTCTTTCAGGCCTGAAGCCAGAGCGTTGCACTAATGGCGATCACGATCGCCGTCGACACGACGGCGAGCCAAAACCATCGACGACTTCTGGGCTCGACACCCGACACCTCGGCGGCGGCCGCACGAACGAGAGCCGGTGTGACTTCGTGACGATCTTTGGCATAGGCGCCTAGCATCGCGCGATCTGCAATGACGTTGATCAGTCTCGGCAGGCCTCCAGCCTGTCGATGCAGTTCACGTAAGGCGCGAGGCGTGAAGATTTCTTGCGTGGCGCCTGCGACCCTCAGCCGGTGTCTGACATAAGCCGCCGTTTCGCTCGCAGAGAGCGAATCGAGATGTAAACGCCCGGTGATTCGCTGCGCAACCTGACGCATATCTTCTCGCGCTAAGAGCTCGCGTAACTCGGGCTGGCCGATCAGGATGACCTGCAGCAACTTTCGGGTGGCGGTTTCGATGTTGGTGAGCAACCGGACCTGCTCGAGTACGTCGCGCTCGAGCAGGTGAGCCTCGTCGATGAGCACCGCGACACGCCGACCGGCAGCATGGGCTTCGAGTAATCTGGCCGTCAACGCATCGACCAAAGCCTTCACGCTCGATTTGGATTCGGCCATCAGCGATACGCCGAGCTCCTCGCAAATGGTCTGTAGAAACTCGGTGACGGTCAGTCTCGGGTTAAGAATGAGCGCGATATCGACGTCGGCGGGCTCTCGTGCCAGCAAAGACCGCACGACCGTCGTCTTGCCGGTACCGACTTCACCCGTCAACTGAATGAACCCTCCGGCAGCGCTGACGCCATAAAAAAGATGGCCGATGGCCTCGACGTGGCGGCTGCTCGGAAAGAGGTAACGCGGATCAGGTGTGATCGAGAAGGGCGGCTCGGTCAGTCCAAAGAAATGTTCGTACATGACGAGGGAGCCGCTCGAGGCGAACCCGTCTCACCGACCCGGCGGAACGTAAACACAGCCCTGACGGTCGGCCACCAGCACGCGACACACTTCGCGGGCACGCTCTTCGCTCGCAACGCTGGCCTGCAGCCGGTAGATGTCGACCTGGCCGTTGGAGCCGACGATCACCTGAGACACGAGGCCTTGCAGCTCCGTATGTCGGGTTCGGGCCTCGCGCCAGGCTTCGAGTGCCTTGGTTCGACTCGTGTAGGCGCCCAACTGAATTCGATGGGTGACCGGCGCCGGCTCGACCAAAGTGGCGGGCGCAGGCTGTGGGCTGCCACTTGCGGCGGGCGCCTCATCGGGACTTGGCACCGCGACGGGCGACATGTCGTCTGATTCCGCATCCGACGGCATCGGAACGGGCTCCTCCGGCAGCATCGCCGGTGGAGGCTCGGCGGGTTCGAGTGCGGCGGGACCGAGTACTCCGGGGGTCGTCAAAAAATTCTGTAGGCGCACTCTCGCTTCGCGAGTCCAACGACCTTTCGGATGGGCGTTGATAAAGGCCCGATAGCCCTCGGCAGTGTCCGACTCGGTGGCGATCAGCCAATCGCGCTGTTCGACGAGATCGGTGAGGCGACGCTGCGCCACCGGAACATACTGACTTTGCGGGTAGCGGGCGACGAACGATTCGTAGGCCTCAAGGGTGTCGGTGCGCTGTGTGCTGCGCCAATCCTGTAACTCGCCGCAGCCGCCGAGAACGGCGAGCATCAGCAAAAGTGCAACGGTGATCGGATGGCGAAGCATGTCTCGATTCTAGGTCATGCCGCAGCGGACTGCTGCAACTCGCGCAGTATCAGCCGATCCGCCCAGCCCGGACCCGTCAGGGAATCGAAAAATCCGCAATGACCACCGGTCTCGGTGACGATCACGCGCAGGGCGGGTGGTCTCGCGAGTCGCGACAAATCGCTCGCGGGAATGATCGGATCGTCGAGGGCCGTGATCAGGGTCGAGGGAACGACGAGATCGGCCAGCCGGCTCTCGGTGATCGCATATCCGCGGAAGTAGTCTTCGACATCGTCATAGCCAGCGTGCCGCAACACGAGCTCCCGCGTCATCTCGCGCAAGTTACGCGAGGCGATGAACTCGTCGAACTCGAAATGCCCAGGCCATACACGCTGCTTGCGCTTGAGCGATCGCAGCCACTTGCGGACGAAATAGTCATGATAGAGCGACCATCCGCGCTCCATGGCATCGAGACAGTTCGCCGGATCGAGCACGGGTGACACACCGATCGCATGGGCGACGTTGATGCGAGCATTGGGGGCCTCGGCCGCTACCCGCAGCATGAAATTTCCACCCAAAGAAAAACCCGCCAGCATCAGCCGATACGACGGAAACAAAAACTGAAGTCGGCGTATCGCGCCGACCACTTCGGGTAAACGACAGGAGTGGAAGAGATCTCGATTTAGGTGATGGGTGTCGCCATGGTCACGCAGATTGAGTCGAACGACATCGAATCCGTTTTCATATAGGGTCTGACCTAAAGAGAGCACATAGAGCGACTGCGCACTCCCCTCCCATCCGTGCAGCAGAACCACCAACGCCCGCCTCTGCTCCTGCCCGTCTGGGGCTGGGGAGAAAAGCGCTTGCAAACGAACACCGTCCCCACAATCGAGCAGCAGCTCACGGCTTGACGAAATCAGTGATCTCGCGCGACGCTCGACGATCACTCGCCTCAACGGCAGGCTTGGCAAGATCGATTGAACATGCGCGCCGCGCAACCAGCGCGGTGGAGTGAATTCCTCGTGCACGGCTCTTCAATCGCGCATGCCGGTGCCGCGCTTCATCAACCAGAGCGCGATGACAAATAGCACCAGCGCCGAGAGTGTCATGATGGCAAAGGCGAACCCTACATGAACGTCGGCACGGCCGAGAAAGCCATACCGAAAAGCGTTCACCATGTGTAGCACGGGATTCGCAAAAGAGAGAGCGCGCGCCCAATCGGGTAAGAGATTGATCGAATAAAACACGCCACCGAAATAAGTGAGCGGCGTGAGGATGAACGTCGGGATCCAATTCACCTGATCGAAATTCTTCGCAAAGACACCGTTGATGAATCCGGCCAGTGAGAAGATGACGGCGGTGAGTAAAACCGCGGCGAGGGTCAGGAACAGGTGATGGATCGGCAGATGCGTGAAGATCAGCGAGATCACCGTGACCGCGAGCCCGACCAACAAGCCGCGCAGCACCCCGCCCCCGACATACCCGGCGATGATCACCCAATTAGGCTGAGGCGAGACACTGATTTCTTCGAGAAAACGCTGAAACTTCGCGCCGAAGAAAGATGACGATACGTTGGCATAGGCGTTGGTGATCACCGCCATCATGATGAGTCCCGGCGCGATGTACTGCATATAATCGACGCCATCCATTTGTCCGATACGTCGACCGATCAGACTGCCGAAGATCACGAAATAGAGCGCCGCTGTCACGGCAGAGGGGACGATCGTCTGGCCCCAAATGCGCAGGATGCGCCCGAACTCGCGCATCACGATGGTCTGAAAGCCTATCCAGCGTACGCTCGCGAATCCTGCGCTCATGCGGCCGCTCCCGACTTGTCGACGAGTCGCATGAAAATTTCTTCGAGGCGATTGACCTTGTTGCGCATCGTGATCACGTGAACACCATCGGCGGAGAGTCGCGCAAAGAGGTCGTTGAGATCGCGATCTTTGCTCACCTCAACTTCTAAGGTGTGCGGGTCGAGCAAGCGCAGGTCGTAACCCGGTACCGAAGGCACAACACTAGTAGTCTCGCGAAGACTGAGCACGAACGACTCCGTATGCAGCTTGAGAAGCAGTCGGTCCATGCGATCGGACTCAGCGATACGGCCTCGATCGATGATCGCGATGTTCCTGCAGAGGCTCTCGGCTTCTTCGAGATAGTGCGTCGTCAAAATAATGGTAGTGCCTGCGGCATTCAGTTCGCGTAGGAACTCCCACATCGAACGACGAATTTCGATGTCTACGCCGGCGGTCGGCTCATCGAGGATGAGTAGACGCGGCTCGTGCACGAGCGCGCGCGCAATCATCAGTCGGCGCTTCATGCCGCCCGAGAGCGTTCGAGTCATCTTGTTGCGCTTGTCCCAGAGCGACAATTTCGTCAGATATTTTTCAGCGCGCTCGCGGGCGACTCGCCTCGGGATGCCATAGAACCCCGCTTGATTGACGACGATGGTCTCGGGCGTTTCGAACTGGTTGAGGTTCAGTTCCTGTGGCACGACGCCGATGCAGGCTTTTGCCGCCTCGAGGTCGGAATCGAGATCGTGGCCAAAAACGCTAACGGAACCTGCCGTTTTGGTGACGAGCGACGTACAGATGCCGATCAGGGTGCTCTTGCCGGCACCGTTCGGACCGAGCAGCGCGAAGAAGTCGCCCTCGTGAACATCGAGGTCGACCCCCTTCAGGGCTTCAACACCGTTTTTGTATCGCTTGACGAGACCGCGAACCGCGAGCGCTTCCATGAGGCGGCAAAAGATAGCACGCCCGCGGGCACCCGGCGCCCGTCAGGCAGAGCTGCGTGAGACTGCCGCCAGTCGCTGCACCCCGGAGAGCGTGGTTTCCCAGAGGGCCGTGCGGTTCCCCGCTTTGGCTGCCTGAATGCGGCGACGCCAAAAGAGGACGTCTTCACCCCAGCGCAGACTCACACAGGGCCCCGCGGTTTCAGCTAACTCGTCGATTTGTGGCAACTCGAGTGCGCGTAACGCCGCGCAACCCGCCGGGGACAAACCGAGCAAAAGGGACGCCGCTGCAGGACGCGACTGAGCCGTCTGCCAAGCGAAATAACACACGATGCGAGCAAAGCCCTGGCCCGCCTGCCCCTCGCACAAACCGGGAGGTAGACGCGGTAACCCGACCCCCGTCTGCACCCGCCGCCACAGCGCGAAGGCCGTATCGGTGGAGAGGTCGAATAGCAGGTAAGGACAGTCGGCGACCGACGCGAGCACGCCGTCTTCGAGGCCAAGCCATTCCTCGCGGAGCATGGACGCCGCCGACGGCAGAACGATTTTTGAGCTCTCGAGGGCGTCTCGAAGGATTCGCAAGCCGCGAAGGTTCATGCCGCCGACTTGGCGGATGATCTCGCGATCGACACTGCGAGCGAAATCGGTTTCAGTGGTAGCGAGTGAGATGGGGTCGGGATTTGAGGGTTTTTTGTCGGTGGCCATGCATTCCTCCGTTTTTTCGCCGGAAATGGTCGCCCAAACCAACTTGGAACGCAGCGTTTGTTTTGGGATATTTTCCATCGAAATACATTCTTTGACAGGCCCGCCCCATGCACGTCACCGATGAGCGCTATAAGCGTGACCGTCTGCGTCTCGAACTCGCCCTGCGTCTCATCCGCCATGAGGCGCGTACGCATACCATCCGCCACTGGACGGGCCTAAGCGACGATCGAGTCCGCAAGCTCTACCGCTCGTACATCAAACCCGGCGCGGGCGTTCGCAGGCATCGTGGTAAATCACCGGCACAGGTCAGTTATTTCCTCCGCGCCACGACCGTCGGTGCCGAAGCGCACGCCCTCGCCTCCATCCTGCTTCTGTTCGGCGCCATCAACGACCAGCCTGATCCCGCATCCCTTAAAAAAATTCCGACCATCGCTCGGGGTCGCCTGCTCTGCGATTCCTACGAAGCGTACCGGCGCGTCTCACCTCGCCCCCGCATCGATTTCGAGCACGCCGCTTTTCTCGCTAAAGCGCTCACCCTCGGAGATGAAATTCGTTTGCGTTTCTGTGCGGCCTGTCAGGCGCTCAACATCGTCGAAACCGTCACCCTTCGCGATCCGTCGTGCCGAGCCTGCGAGGCGCCCATGCCCGAAAAACCGACCGGTAGCCGCGGGTCGGCGCGACTCTCGACCCACTCACACGCCAAGCCAGACTGATAGAATTCCGGCACTTCGCAGGCGCGTGCCATGCGAGCACGTTCCTCACGCGAAGCCGCAATTCATGCCGTCATCCTCAGAACGCTCCGCAGCCAATTTTCTCGCCGGGTCTTACCTCGACCGGCGCGCCGAGCTACGCGAAGATCCGTATTGGCTCGAGTCGGCGCGGGCCGATGCCGAAACGCTGTTCCTGCCTGCACAAGGCACCGCGCTCGGGGTCGTGGGTGATCCGCCCACCGCAGCCTTCATCGACCACTCTCACGATCTCGTTCGTTCGAGTCCCGACGACTCTCTGGTGTTGCTCGGCTGGTTTCGTGATCGACGCTGTGTCCTCGTTCAGCTCGATGAACACCCAATGGCCGATCGCTCGCGCGACGATGCCTTCCGGTTCGAAGAATTACGACCTCTAGCCGGTACGCTCGGCGCTGAGGAGGCCGGTTTACTCGCTTACGCGCGAGCCCTCGCGTTTTGGCAAAGGCGGCATCGACATTGCGGAGTCTGCGGGTCGCCAACGCGACCGACTCGGGCAGGCCATGTCATGACCTGCCGAGATCCCGAGTGTGCCGCCGAATTTTTTCCTCGAATCGATCCGGCCATCATCGTTCTCGTGAGCGACGGCGAGCGGGCTCTGCTCGGCCGCCAAGCGTCTTGGCCAGAAGGTCGCTATTCAACCATCGCCGGGTTCGTCGAACCGGGTGAGAGTCTCGAAGATGCGGTCGCTCGCGAGGTACTCGAGGAAACGGGTGTCCGCGTCGTCGCAAGCGATTACCACTCCTCCCAACCTTGGCCTTTCCCGTCATCGCTGATGCTGGGGTTCATGGCGACCGCAGAACCCGGCGCGATCGCCCGGGCTGGTAGCGAGCTCGAGGATGCACGCTGGGTCACTCGGGAGGACATCGCCTCGGGAGACGTCGTCCTTCCTCCACCGACTTCGATCTCGCATCGTTTGATCGCCAACTGGTTCGACGCAGGATCAACCGTGCCGCTGCGCACGATGCGATCCCGTAGTTGGGGCGCGACTGCGCCCCGAGGAAAGGCGGTAAGCGGGTAGAATCCGGGGCGTGATCCGCATGATCCGCCGCCCCTTCATCCGAACGTTGTTCTGCCTCGCGAGCCTGGTTGTCGCGAGCAGTTCGGCCGTTGCGGACATCGACATCGAAATCAACGGTGTCGAAGGAGCGATGCGTCGCAACGTGCTCACTTTTCTGAGCCTCGAACGATACAAGGGCCGTGACGATCTCGATCAAGCCCTGATCGAGCGTTTACAGGAGCGCGCAGAGCGCGAGGCGGCGAACGCGCTGCGCCCCTTCGGTTACTACGAGGCTCAAGTTACCTCCACCGTCGAGCTCGTCGGCGAAGGGCGATGGCGCGCGCGACTCAATATCGATCTTGGAAAACCGGTGATCTTGGAAAACGTCGAGATCGGCGTAACGGGCGCGGGAAGCGAGGATCCGGCCTTTCGTGCCTTGCTGTCTACGGCGCCGCTCAAGAACGGTAGCCGTCTGGACCACGCGAGCTACGACACGCTCAAAGATGGGCTGCGTCGAACGGCGGCCACGCTCGGTTATGTCGATGCAACTTTGACGGCGAGCGAATTATGGGTCGACCCCTCACGACATGCCGCCTCGGTACGGCTCGTCATGAATACAGGCGAGCGATATCGATTCGGAGCGACCACCATCGAGCAGCGCTCGCTCGAAGAGTCACTGCTTCGACGATTTCTTAGATATGAAGAATCCGCACCCTACGATGCCACGCAATTATTGAGGACGCAGTTCGCACTCGATGACAGTCAATATTTTTCGAATGTCGAAGTGCTCGCCGGATCGCCGGATATCGACAAGCGCGTCATTCCGGTCAGCATTCGGGCAGAACCCAATCGTCGCAACCGTTATTCAGTGGGCGCGGGCTACGCCACAGACAGCAAAGCTCGCGGCACTCTGACTTGGGAAAATCGTCGCCTCAACGACCGAGGTCATCGCTCACGTGCCGAAATCAAGGCCGCACAACTCGAGCAGTCGGTCGAGGCGCGCTATATCGTTCCGATCGGCGATCCGGCGCTCGAGAAGCTCGGCTTCGAATGGCGTTACTCGCGCGACGAGTTGGGCGATCTCGATACTCGAACTACTCGCTTCCAGCCCTCGGTCACTCAAGTTAACGGCGACTGGCAACGCGTGATGTTCGCTTCGCTGAGCCGTGTTCGAACCATCACAGCTGGCTCTTTGAGTCGTAGTGACATCGATGAATCGACGACGCTCGTGATTCCCGGAATCAGCTATGCCTCCATTCCACGCGGTTATCTGGGCGAGGCGTTGTTCTCGCGCGCGCTCTACGCGGAGCTTCGCGGCTCAGCGACGGGCCTCGGCGCCGAAGAGGATTACCTTCAACTGCGAATCGAAGCAGAGAGAGTTTTCGATCTCGGACCTCGTTGGCATCTTTTTTTGCGAGGCCAAGTGGGTGCAACGTTGGTATCGGATGCGACGAAACTTCCGGGTACCGAGCGATTTTTCGCTGGTGGTGATCGCAGCGTCCGCGGCTTCGGATACAACGATCTCTCACCGATCGAGGAAGGCAGCACCAAAGTCGGTGGTCGACATCTCGCAACGGGAACTCTCGAAGTCATCCGCGATCTGCCGCGAAATCTCGGCATCGCAGCATTCGTCGACGCCGGTAACGCATTCAATTCTTTCGGAGACCCCATTCAGTACTCGGTCGGCATCGGCGTGAGGCTTCGATTGCCGATCGTCACGCTCGGAATCGACATCGCTCAGCCGCTGACGAATCCGGCGTGCCGCAGTGTCACGCCAGATCCGCGCTGCAATCTCGAGCCCGGCTTCGATAAGCGCCCGGGCCCGCGCTTGCACTTCAATTTCTCGCCGAAGCTCTGAGCGCGATATGAAACGGCGAAATACTTTGGTCGCGGTTTTGATCACGCTCTTGCTCGCGGTACCGATCGCAGGACTCTGGACGCTCGGCCACTCCGAATCGGCCTTACAGCGGCTCGTGTCGCTGGTACCCGAGAAATTCGGCACTTTGCAGAAGCTCTCGATTCGTGATGTCCGAGGCACGCTCGCAGACGGTTTCCAAATTGGCGCTGTTGATATCGAGCACGATATCGTGAGCCTGCAACTGCGTGACGTGAGGGCACGAGTCGATCTGATTCCTTTGCTTTGGCAATCGGTCGAGGCGTCCGAGCTCTCCGTCGGCGAGCTCGTCATCAAACAAGAGGAGCGCGATCAGCCGCCTCCCGACAAACCTCCGCGCTTTCTCCCTCGCTTGCTCACCGTCGAGCTGCGCGCTGCCAAAATTCCCGTGATGGAAATTCATCCGATGAAGGGTGACCCGGTCGTCATCCGAAATATCGACTTCCAAGCCATGGTTCGCAGTACCACGATCAAGTTTGGGAAGCTCGATGCATCGCTCGGTGGAATGCGTCTCGAACTTACGGGATTGTTGAGCTCAGCGATGCCGCTCGAACTCGAGGGCGATATCCGCATGGCCTACGACCCTCGCCGCGGGCCGCGTTGGCGGGCCGAGGGGCGCTTCGACGGTGATCTCGATAACGCTCGTTTGCAGGCGACGCTGCTAGAACCTTTCGATGTCCGTCTCGAAGACGGCTCGATGAAATTGCTCGCACCGTGGAGCGTTCGCGGCGAGGCCTCGGTTGCTAATCTCGACGTCCGCAAATTCGGTGGCTCAGCGTTCCTGGGACTCATCGGCGGCAACGTGTCGATCATCGCCGACCGAGATGGCTATCGAGTGACAGGACGTCTTCTGCCACCCGGACTCGAAGCAGGCCCGATCGATGTCAGCTTCGATGGTTTTTACTTTCGTAACGTACTCACCGCACGCCGCATCACGCTCGCCCATGCCGGTGCGAACACGCAGGCTGAAATCTTCGGGACCTTCACTCCGACCGAAGAGGGTCTTGTGCTCGATCTTGAAGGGCGATGGACAAAGCTTCGCTGGCCCCTCGCCGACACGACGCCGGCACTCGACAGCACTCGCGGACAATTTACGTTTCGCGGTTATGGTCCGTATGCGATCAGCGCCAAAGCCGATGCGCGTATCGGTGCGCTGCCTCGTATCGAGGCAAATCTCGAGGCCACTCTCGAACCTGGTCGATTCGAGTTGACGAGCATTGAAGCGCGCGCACTCGATGGGTCTGCAAGCTTAACCGGCGAGATCGCCTGGCGCCCGAGCGAGCGCTGGCAGATTAGCGGACCGGTCCGGGGAGTGAACCCGGGAAACATCCGCTCTGCTTTGCCAGGCAATGTGAATTTCTCACTCGACGCACGCGGCCGCGGTTTTGGCGCACGCAGCACCATCGACGTCGAGGTCAAAAATCTCTCAGGACGTTTACGAGGCACGCCCGCGCGAGGATCGGGAGCGCTGACCGTCGCGGGCGACATGCTGCAGTTCAAAGATATCGATCTGTCGGCTGGCGGACTACGACTGGCTCTCGATGGAAGTCTGACACCCCGTCGGAACGACCTGAATTTCAGAATCTTCGCCGATGACCTTGGCGTACTTGCAGAAGGTGGAACGGGAAAATTACGCGCTAACGGAACCTTACGTGGTGCACCTAATGCGATGAAAGTGCGGCTCGACGCGAGTGGCGAGAACTTGACTCTCAATGACCTCAAGATCGGGCGACTCTCGGCAAATGTCGATCTCGACCCGACAGGAGGCGCTGAAGCGTCAGCGACGGCGCGCGTCGAAGTCGACGATATCCGTGCCTTGGGGCGTCGCGCCGAGCGCCTGAGACTCGACATCGCCGGTCGCAGCGCCGCACACACCATTGGCGTCGAGATCTCTGGCAATGACATCGGGCTTTCGGCGCAAGCCAATGGGCGTTTCGATGTTCAAGGCTGGACTCAGCAGTGGTCGACCCTCGCCTTGAGACTGCCGGATAACATCGTGCTCGGGCTCGAGCAGTCACTCGGCATTCAGCTCACGACCGACTCCATTACCGTGTCGCCCTTCTGTCTCCGCGGAGAGAAAGGCTCCAGCCTGACCGATGCGGCAACGCTCTGCGCGTCAGGCCGTCGAAACGATACCGGCTGGGCGATGGACGCTGCCGCGTCGCGCTTACCGATCGCGAGTCTTCTGCCTCCGCCTAACGCGAAGGCTCAATACCAGGGCTCGGTCAATGCATCGGTCAACCTACGCTCAGCAGTCGATGGTTCTCCACGGGGCCTCGCGCGAGCGGACTTCGAGGGCGCCGCGCTACGCTGGCAGCGTGCCGGCGGCCGACAAGACCTCATTCCGCTCGGCTCCGGATCCTTAATCGTCGAATCGAACGACGAAGGCCTCTTCGGCACGCTGGACGTTGCTGCCGATCAGCGAGGGCGCGCGCGCGGCGAACTCAAAGCTCTTCGCAGCGATGATCTCGAGTCGGTAGCGTGGCGCGATCTCCCGATCACGGCCACGTTACGCGCCGACTCCTCGGCCCTCGCACTTCTTTATCTTTACGTTCCGGAGATCGATCGATCCGCCGGAGAGCTGTCGATGGACTTGATCATCGGCGGAACGCTCGGCACGCCGCTCGTCAATGGCGTCGTGCGTCTCGAAAAAGGCGAGCTCGACTTCTATCAGGTGAATCTCGCACTCCGCGGTATTCGCGCTGAAGCCCGTCTCATCGACAATGGGTTCGTTCTCGATGCCTCGGCTCGCGCAGGTGAAGGCACCATTCAAGCTGACGCACAGCTGACTTGGCGCGGGGGTGAACCTTATGGCGAGCTTCAACTGAAAGGCTCCGACCTTGTCGTCATCGACGTGCCCGAGGCTCGAATCACCGCCTCTCCCGATCTGCGCTTCAAAGTTTCGGGTCGTGATCTCGAAGCGACGGGTACCGTACTGATTCCCGCCGCACGTATCACCCCTGCCGATCTGACCGGTGCAACGCTGACCTCCGGTGATGAACGTCTCGTGGGAGCTGAGCCTCCAGATCCTGAAAGTTCCTTCCGGGTGTCGAGCAACCTGCGTCTCACTCTCGGTGATCGTGTGACGCTCGACTCTTTTGGTCTATCTGGGCGTCTGGCCGGATCACTGAACCTGGTGACAACAGCCGATGGAACGAGTCGCGGATCGGGTGAACTCGGTGTTGCAGAAGGAAAGTATGCGGCACTCGGACGACGCCTCGACATCGAGCGCGGGCGACTGATTTTCTCGGGGGGACTGCTCAATGATCCGGGCGTGGAGATTCGCGCGACAAAAGAATTCCCCGATGTTCGCGCCGGCGTCAACGTGCGTGGCTCCCTGCGTGAACCACGAATGACCTTTTTTTCAGAGCCTTCACTGCCGCAATCGCAGGTGGTCTCGCTGATTCTCGCGGGCGGTACGTTGGAGTCGGCGCAGAGCAGCAGCCAGGGTAATGCAGGCCGTGACACCCTGCTCGCTCAAGGCGGAGCCATCCTCGCCCAACAACTTGGCCAGCGTATCGGCATCGAAGACGTGGGTATCGAGCAAAATCTTGCCAACGAGACCTCTCTGGTTTTTGGAAAGTATCTCTCTAGCCGGCTATATGTGAGCTACGGTGTATCGCTCGCGGAAGCCATCAATACCCTAAAGCTCCGCTACAGCATCAACGATCGCTGGACCTTGCGGACCGAGGCGGGCAAAGAGTCGAGCGCCGAGGTCGTTTACACCGTCGAGAAGAACTGAACCGCACGTTTCAGATCATCGGAACTTGGCTCCGCATTCGGGCGAGGTAAACTTGAACTCGTGATCCGGGAACGCTATCTCAAGGTGCTGGCCATCGCTTTTGCGATGCTTTGGATAACTTTGGCCATCGCTCCTTACGATCGGGACACGTGGCTACTCGAGAACGCTCTGCTGCTGCTCGGTGTGTTCGTTCTTTGGAAAACACGTCGATCACTCCCGCTTTCGACCGCGTCCTATACCTTGCTCTTCATATTTCTTTGTTTGCACGCTGTCGGGGCGCACTTCACCTACTCGCTCGTCCCCTACGACGACGCCATTCGGACTCTCAGTGGCTCCTCGATCACCGAGGCCCTCGGATTGAATCGCAATCACTATGACCGACTCGTTCATTTCGCATACGGGCTTCTTCTCGTTCTGCCGGTCCGAGAGCTTCTGGTGTTATTCGCGAGAGTTCGCGGATTCTGGAGTTATTTCTTGCCGCTCGATATCGTCATGTCCACATCACTTCTGTATGAACTGATCGAATGGGGTGCGGCCGTGACGTACGGCGGTGATCTCGGTGCTGCATTCCTCGGCACCCAAGGTGACGAATGGGATGCTCACCGGGACATGGCGCTCGCAGGACTCGGTGGGCTTATTGCTGCGCTCGCCATTTTCGCCGTGAACACCTGGCGCAGAAGCGATATCAGCCTCGACTGGTTTGCCTCGCTCGGTCGCCTCGACGATCACGAGAGTCGCCGATGAGTCGACACCTACTCATCGTTTACGGCGGTCACCCCGGTGGACGAACGGAAAAACTGCGCATCGCCGTGACGGATGGCATACGCGAGGCTGCGACAGACATCGACGTTCGGGAACTCCGCGCCCTCGACGCCGGTGCGGACGATCTTTTGTGGGCTAACGCTGTCATTCTTGGTACACCCGAACATTTCGGTTATATGTCGGGTACACTCAAAGATTTTTTCGATCGAACGTTTTACCCTTGTGAAAACCGCACTGCGGGGCTGCCATGGGGCCTTTTCATCAGCGCCGGTAACGACGGCACAGGAACGCGCGCCGCCGTCGAACGCATCGTGTCGGGCTACCGATGGAAGAGCGTGACCGAACCCATCATCGTAGTGGGAGAGCCTGACGCTGCAGCACTCGACCGCTGTCGAGAGCTCGGCGCAACGCTCGCCGCAGGTCTCGCCGCCGAAATTTTTTAACGACCTAGAGCTTTCGCCGCAGCAGCAAAATCGGGCGCCAGGGCGAGCGCGCGTTCAAATTCGCGTCGGGCGCCCGCCGCGTCGCCCGCATCTCGCGCACAACGACCCGACCAATAATGTGACTCGGCTGCGCCCCAGCTCACCCCGGCAGGGGACGGCGCTGCTGAGGAGCCGGCGGCGTCGAAGCTCGAGGCGGCCTCCTTGAAGCGCGCGCAACCTTTGCCTTTGTCGCCGCCGACGAATTTCGGCCGGAAGTAGACGCCGAATCCGTCGATCAACATGACGCGCGGATTGCGTGCATCGAGCGCGAGCGCTGCCTCGATGCTCTTACCGCTGCGAGAACCGTTACGAATAGCGCCCATGCCACCGAGGTTGGCCAAGTAGCCATAGCAGGCCGACTGCAGGGCATGCGCCTCAGCCGATTTCGGATCACGCTTCAAGGCGAGATCGAGCGCCTCGTTGCACGCGTCGCCGGCGCGCTCGGCATCACTCTCTCGCTTGGTATAAATCGACAGCTGAAGAATGCGGAACTGCACGTAAGCGTGGGTATAGAGCTCTTTTGGGTTTTGCGACTTCGACCAGGCTGAAGTCGTCGTCGCGAGCCGTGCCAGCTCTGCGGTGTTACCCGTCAAGTAAGCCGACTGCGCTTTGGTTGCAACCGAGGTGATGTCCTGCGCCGATGCGAAGTTAGCGGCGAGCAAAGATAGCGCAATGAGTCCGATGCGGATCATGAGAGATACTCCGAGACGATTTCGGTGGATTTCTGCCAAAGCTTTTGTGCCAGGACAACATCATCCATGTGTTTGCCCGACATGGGCACCACGGGATTGCAGTCTTCAAAATAGTGCCCGCTGACGCCCGAGAGCGCATCCGCAGTAGCCACATAGCACGTGGTCGCGGCGCCCTCAGGAATGGTTTTCATGAAGGTCCAACCGATTAGCCGACCCATCGTGCGCTTCCATGGGTCGAAGTGTCGACCGAGGTTCGTCAGGATGATGCCCGGATGCACCGAGTTAGAGGTGGCGGCCGAGCCCGCCTCACGCAAGCGCCGCGAGAGCTCGAGCGAAAAGAGACCGTTAGCCAGCTTCGATTGCCCGTACATTTTGTTAGGAACGTAGTCGCGCGCACCATCAAGATTATCGAACTCGATGCCCCCTGCAGGCGCCCATTGATAACCGAGACTCGACACGACGACCACTCGTCCCTGAGGCGCAGCCTGAACTTGCGGTAACAACCGATTGGTCAAAATAAAGTGGCCGAGATGATTGACCACGAATTGCTTTTCTAGCCCATAGACCTGCTCGAGTGTCGGTAACGCCATGATGCCGGCGTTGCAGATGAGCATGTCGATCGGCATGCCGAGCGTCTTGATGAGATCGGTGGCGCTCACGATGGTGTCCCAGCGCTCGAGCTCGAGTGCGATGGGGGTCGTTCGCCCTTCTACACTCTCGCACGCGGCCTTTGCTTTCTCGAGTGTACGACCCGTACCAATAACGTGAGCACCTCGTAGCGCGAGCACTCGCATCGTCTCGAGGCCTAACCCCGACGTCGCGCCCGTGATGAGCACGGTCTTGCCTCGAAGATCGATGCCTGCCGTGACCTCCTCGGCGGTGCTCTCGTCGCCGAAGGGGCTGACCGGAACGCCCGGCGGCCGGCGAGCGTCATCACCACCACGTGAACAGGACGACAAGAGGGGAAGTGTCGTTGCGGCTCCGACCCCCGCGATGAACTTGCGGCGCTCCATATCCATGAGTTCGAGGCTAGCAGAACCTCGGGCGAGCGGCTAACTTGCCGATCAAGAACGGGGGGATTAACGAACATGAACACCACTACACAAACGGCGAGCACCAAACTCGATGTCAAAACCATCACCGAGTTTCTCGCTGAGCAACCGAACGTCGATGTGAGCCGGGCCTGGGAACGATGCTGGGGCATTCATTCGGGCATCGTCGATCGCGTGAAGCAAAGATTTACGGTGAGTAAACACCCGGCGACCGCCGGTCACGAGTACTTCACCTCGCTCGATAAGTCGATGGAGGGGTCGTTCAACGCTTGGACGGGTCCGCGCGTCGAATGGCTGGTGCATTCCTGGCTCGGCAATCGCAAGGCGAGCCTTCTCGATATGAACGCTACGGTGTTTTTGTCGCAGCAGAATCGCGTGCCGCACCTCGTCATCATTTTCGGCACCGTACCGAAACTTTTCTTTTATGCCGACTACACGCCGCGGGTCGATTTGCGTATGAATCTCGATTACGTCAATCACTACTACGAACCGGCCAATGCCAGCGCGATCCGTTTCAGAGGGCTCCCAGAGTTCACCTGGAACTGGAGTCACGGCACCTATCTCCGTGGGCTGATGTCGCCGGTCTGCACGAGTGTGATGGGCGAACTCAACGAAAAAAACATCGCCACCTGCGAGTCTTATCTCGAAGAATTCGTCGGTCGTTGGTTTCAATGGCTCGATGAAGCCGATCGCCAACCGCTTTCGCGTGATGAACGACTCGAACAACAACGCTACGATCACTATGTCCGGGAAGTGGGCTATCGCACCGACCCCATGAATGTGCTGGCTCAACGAGCCTTCGGGCCCGAAGAATTCAATCGTCGACTCGAACTCAGAATGGGCACCCAGCAAATGGCCGAGGCTCGCGGAAAGATCGCCGAGGATTGATGGCGCAGCAGCCTCCCCTTGTCACACGCGTGGCCCGTACGGGCGATGCTCGTGCGCTCGTCGCATTAGTGAACTCAGCCTATCGCGGCGACAGTAGTCGCGCCGGCTGGACGACGGAAGCCGATCTACTCGGCGGCCAGCGCACCGACGAAGACGCCTTGATCGAATTCATCGGTCGTGGTGAAACGATGGGCGATCGGGCCATGCTCGTGCACGAACGCGACGGGCATCTCGTCGCCTGCGTACAGCTCGAGCGACGCGGCCAAGGGGCTTACCTCGGTATGCTGACCATCATGCCGACGCTTCAATCGGGTGGACTCGGCAAAGCGCTGTTAGCCTCCGCCGAAGAGTTCGTCGTCGATTCGTGGAAGGCCTCGAAAATCATCATGACCGTCATCGAGCAACGCTCTGAACTCATTGCCTGGTATGAGCGACGGGGTTACTCACGAACCGGCGAGACCGCCGCCTTTCCTTATGGCGATGTTCGATTTGGCGAACCCAAACGCCCCGACCTGCGCTTCGTCGTGCTCTCCAAGCAACTGGCTACGCCGTGAATAGCGCGGCGGCTCCGCTCGTCATCGCCCATCGCGGAGCGTCGGGCTACCGCCCCGAGCACACGCTCGAGTCGTATCGACTCGCCATCGAAATGGGTGCGGACTTCATCGAACCCGATCTCGTCGCGACCCGTGATGGATACCTCGTGGCACGTCACGAGCCCGAGATCGGAACGACCACAGACGTCGCGAGTCGCGCAGAGTTCGCTGACAGACAACGAACGCTCATCGTCGACGGCGTGACGGTGACGGGCTGGTTCACCGTAGATTTCACGCTCACCGAGTTGCGTACGCTCCGCGCAATCCAACCACGAGCAGATCGATCCAAAGAATTCGACGGGCAATTTTTGATCCCGACGCTCGAAGAGATCATCGATCTCGCCCGAAGCGAGTCGGAGGCCTGCGGACGGGCCATCGGAATCTACCCGGAGACCAAGCATCCCACCTGGCATTGCGAACGGGGTCTCCCGCTCGAGCCTCGTTTACTCGAGACGCTGGCGGCGGTGGGCTGGACGACTCGTGACTCGCCCGTGTTCATTCAGTCGTTCGAGTCGGGAAATCTGCGGTGGCTGCGATCGCGGACCGACGTTCGACTCATTCAGTTGCTGGACGGCGGCGAGCTTCGCGACGACGGCAGCGTCGCCCCTCGACCGCGTTGGACCTCCGCAGGCCAGTGCAACCTCTACACTCAAGGTGAGGTGCCCCAAGACTTCACCCGATCCGAGACCTTTGCCCTATTTCGCGAGTACGTCGATGGTTTGGGCCCCTGGAAACGCCATTTGATCGGCACGCGCCGCACGGACACCGCCGACAACACCGAACGTAGTCGACGAGCCGTTGAGCCGACTGAGTTCGTTCGGTTGGCTCACGCCGCAGGATTACAGGTTCATCCGTGGACGTTTAGGAACGAAGCCATACACCTCGCAGCCGATTACGACGGCGACCCCATCGCCGAATATCAGGCGTTCGCCGCGCTCGGTGTCGACGCGGTATTCACGGATTTTCCCGATACGGCGATCGCCGCGTTCAACCGAGACCGCGCAACTGGTCGATGATGGCCGGATTTTCGAGGGTGCTGACGTCCTGAGTGATCGGCTCTCCGCGAGCGATGGCGCGCAACAGGCGACGCATGATCTTTCCCGATCGGGTTTTCGGAAGATTCTCGGCGAAGCGGATGTCATCCGGTTTGGCGATGGCCCCGAGTTGCTCGGTGACCCAATCTCGGAGCTCTTTCTCGAAAGCGCGCGTATCGCCGGTAGGCCGCGCACCGCGGCATACGACGAATGCAAACACCGATTCGCCCTTGATCTCGTGTTGCTTTCCGACCACGGCAGCTTCGGCGATGCGAGGATGAGCCACTAGCGCCGACTCGATTTCCATGGTGCCAAGCCGGTGGCCTGCAACGTTCAGGACGTCGTCGATACGACCCATGATCCAAAAATATCCGTCGGCATCGCGATGGGCGCTATCGCCTGCGACATAAAACTTGTTCTGAAATTTTTCCCAGTAAGTTTTCAGGTAGCGCTCGTTGTCACCCCAGATCGTGCGCAGCATCGATGGCCAGGGTTTTCGAATCACGAGATATCCGCCCGCATCCGGCGTCGTCACGCTTCGCCCTTCGTCATCGACGATATCGGCGAATATGCCGGGGAGTGGCTGCGTGCAGGAACCCGGTTTGGTTGGAGTGACACCCGGAATCGGCGAAATCATGATCGCGCCGGTCTCGGTCTGCCACCACGTATCGACGATCGGACAGCGCCCCTGTCCGATGACGCGGTGGTACCACATCCAGGCCTCGGGGTTGATCGGCTCCCCTACGCTGCCGAGCAATCTGATCTTTGACAGATCGTATTTCGCAGGAATCTCTTCACCGAGTTTCATGAGCGCACGAATCGCCGTCGGCGCCGTGTAAAACACCGTCACGCCGTGACGTTCGCAGAGGCTCCAGAATCGTCCCCCGTCGGGATAGGTCGGCGCACCTTCGTACATCACGATCGTCGCCGCTGCAGCGAGCGGCCCGTAGGTGACATAGCTGTGGCCTGTGATCCAACCCACATCGGCCGTACACCAGAAGACATCGTCGACTCGCAGGTCGAAGACCCATCGGCTCGTCATCTTGGCGCCGAGCAAATAGCCCGCGCTCGAATGTTGGATGCCTTTCGGCCTACCAGTAGAACCCGAGGTATAGAGCAAAAAGAGCGGATGCTCGGCATCGACCCACTCAGGCTCGCATTGGTCGGATAGACCCACGATCGCCTCGTGCCACCAGATATCTCGGCCGGCCTGCATCGGCACGGGCTCGCCCGTGCGTTGCAACACGAACACCGACTCGACCGTCGGGCACCCTTCGGCCAGCGCTTTGTCGGTGGCCGCCTTGAGCTCGACGATATTGCCACCGCGTCGCCCGCCGTCCGCCGTGATGACACAACGCGCACCAGCGCCTTCGATTCGGTCTTTCAAAGAAACGGCCGAAAAGCCACCGAACACGACCGAGTGGATCGCACCGATGCGAGCACAGGCCTGCATCGCGATCACTGCCTCAGGGACGAGAGGCATGTAAATCACCACTCGATCACCTCGACGAATGCCCCTCGCCTTGAGCGCATTGGCGAATAGGCAAACCTCGGCATGCAATTGCCGATAGGTTAGACGACGAGTGTCGCCCGGCTCGCCTTCAAAAATAATCGCTGTTCGATTCGCATGCTCGGCGAGATGTACATCGAGACAGTTGTACGACACGTTGAGCTCGCCATCGGCGAACCACCGATAATTGGGTGCTGCAGAGTCATCGAGCGTCTGCGTGAACGGCTTGTGCCAAGTGATCTCCGATCTTGCGAGATCGGACCAATAGCCGACCGGGTCGGACTCGGCTCGCCGATGCAGGGCGGCGAGGCTTTCATCTCCGATGCGCGCCTCACGCGCAAATTGTGGATTCGCGGGGAAGACTCTCGCCTCATGCAGAACCGACTCGATGTTGCTCTGGCTCATCGATGCACCTTGGACCCTCAGTAGCGGACAGAATACTCCGCACTCAAACCTTTGAACCGCTTGTGCAGCCAAAGATATTGTGCGGGCAAGCGTCGAACTTCAGCCTCGATCAATTCGTGGTGTCGCAGCGTATCGGACACGCTATCGGCCCCGGGAAAATTTTCGAGCGCCGGCCCGATGCGTACGACGTAGCCCTCCTCGCCCGGCAAACGCTCGACGAAATAAGGCAGCACGGCAGCCCCCGTGAGTCGCGCGAGGCGCGATGTAGCGGTGTTCGTCGCGACGGGGATGCCGAAAAACGGCACCATCTCAGCGCCTTTTCCGCGAAACGCCTGATCGGGTGCGTACCACACCGCTCCGCCCGCCTTCAGCGCGCGCACCATGGCCCGAATGTCATCGCTCGCGATCATGCTGGCGGCGACCGCGCCTCGATACTTTCGGAAAAACTCGCTGAGTAGAGGGTCGCTCGACGGTTTGTACACCGCGTGGACGTCGCGTGCAGCGGTGATGAAGCGCGCACCGATCTCAAGCGTCGTGAAGTGTGCGGCAAGGAGGATCACACCTCGACCCGATGCGATCAGACGATCGAATTCGTCGAGCCCTTCGAACCGAGCGAGCGAGAGTAATTTTTCGCGCGGCAAAAACCACGCGAACGCGGTCTCGGGCAACGAGATTCCGGCCTCGCAGAAATGCTGCTCTAACAGACGCTGGCGCTCCGCCTCGGACATCTCGGGGAAACACAACTCGATATTCCGCCGCACGACTTTTTTCTGAGGCAAAGGCAATCGCCTCGCAAAATCGCCCAGTCGTCTGCCAAAACGCAGCGAAGCAGAGTAGTCGCGACGCGCGAGCGACTTGAGCATCCACAACGCAGCCCACATGGGCCAACGCTGAGGTAAGTAAAATCGCCAATTCATGTGATCGTCACTCGATCGCCGCGCCAGCCAACGCGGCGAGGCGCTCGCCCTGCTTGCGCAAAGTCGGTCCAAAGTTCTGCCGATCGAAGAACCCATTCAAAGAATCGAGATCGGGTGCTCGCGGACGCAGGGCGTTTCGATCGACCTCGATGGGCATGTCCCGAACGATCTCAGTGAGGCGACGAGCCAGAAAAGCGTCGTCGCGATGACGCTCGAGTTTCTCGGGCAATTTGGCTGCCCCTCGAATGGGCAGTTGGGCAACCGCATCGAGATTGTCATAGAGCTCTTCGAGCGAAACGAAATCTCGAAGCAGTGCGGCTGCGGTCTTCGGCCCGACTCCCGGTACACCGCGAATGTTGTCGACGGCGTCGCCCGTTAACGCAAGGTAATCGGCATAGCGTTCCGGTGCGACACCGAAATGCGCCTCGATCTGATCGTAGGTGAGCCGCTGATTCTCGGTGTAGTTCCAATAGATATCGCCTTCGCGGATGAGCTGAGCGAGATCTTTGTCGCGGGTCACCACCGTAGCAGGCATACCTTCGGCGCGAAAACGCGCATGTAAGGTGCCAATGATGTCGTCAGCCTCGTACTCGCCGCTGCCGAAATTCGCGACGCCCAGGTGCCGACAAAACTCTCTGCACCGCTCGAACTGTAACTTGAGGTCGGGTGGAGCCGGCTCACGGTTCGCTTTGTACGAGGGGTCGATGCGGTTCCGAAACGAGGTCGCGAGACTCTCATCGAAAGCCACCGCGAGGTAACGAGGTTTGGCACGCTCGACCAGATCGCCGAGGAATCGGGCGAATCCGAAGAGCGCATGTACCGGGTTACCCTCATGGTCCACCATATCGGGGGGCAGCGAGTAATACGCGCGAAAAACGTAAACCGAGGCGTCGACGAGATAAACCACGTCTCATTGTACCGACCGCGGCGCCACGATGACGCCCGCAAGAGCGGTCAAGTCATTAGATGCTTGATGCGCCCGTGCAACGGACTGCTGCGCGGGAAATGCGCAAGCAGATATTCCATCTGATCGAACAACACGCGGCGACCCTTCAAAAAAATGTATTCCGCATAAGTCGGCGAGAACGGTACCGCGAGCAACTGCATCTTGGCCTGCTCGGGCGTCCGCCAGGCTTTGAAGTTATTGCAGCGACGGCAGGCCGTCACGACGTTGGTCCAGACGTCGCGGCCGCCCTGGCTGAAGGGGCGCACGTGATCACGTGACAGATCGCGGGTCGAGAATCTCTCCCCACAATATAGGCACAGGAAGGCATCCCTCCTGAACAAGGTCTGGTTATTGAGCGGCGGTACGTAATCGTTACGCAGATGCCCCGGATTGCCGCTCTGACCCACCGTTGCGATGATGGAGTTGACCTCGAGCACGGTTCGACGACCGGTCAGGGCATTGGTACCGCCGAACAATCGGAAAAGCGGCGTGCCACAGGTGTAGGCGATCTGATCTTGGTGGTAGAGCCGCGCGGCTTCGCGGTAGTCGATCCATTCGAGGGGCATGCCGGCCACATCGGTTCGCAGCACATGCTGGTGCAACGACACCCCTTCGGCAGGACGCGCGACGATACCGAACTCTTCGTGATCCAGACTCGACATCTCGGAACTAATTTACGGTAGTTTTGTTACAACATTCAACGGGTCTCACCATGCGTCTGACACATCTGCTCACCCCCTGCTTGGTCGCGGCCCTACTCTGGCCTGCGCGCCTCGTGGCGCAATCGGAAACCCCGGGTCAGGCCCCGCTCGTCGAGGAGCCGATCGAAGAGGTCACGATCATCGGCGAAGCGGCAGGTCCCGGGCTCTGGAAGATACGTAATGGCGATAACACTCTTTACCTGCTCGGCACCCTGAGTCCGCTACCGAAGAAGATGCAATGGCGCTCCCGCGAAGTTGAAAACGTCTTGTCGCGGGCCAAGCAGGTCATTCCGGCACGCAGTGACGTCGATGCAGATATCGGACCGATCAAGGCCATCCAGCTCTACATGCAATACCGAAAGCTGCGCGGCAACGAGGAGAAGCAGTCGCTCGAGGCGGTCCTGCCTCCCGATGTCTTCGGGCGTTTCGAAACGTTGAGGCAGAAATACGCCCCGCGCGAGCGCGATATGTTGAAGCGCCGTCCGCTGATCGCGGCGGGCGAGCTGTGGCGTGAAGCGCTCTCTCGCAGCGGGCTGACCGGCCGTAACGACGTGAGTCGGCAAGTCGAAAAACTCGCCAAGTCGCGCAAAGTGCCGATCGTCGTGCCCACCATCGTCATTGATGACCCCCAGGGGACGCTGGCCGAGGTCGGGAAGATCTCTCGCGAGGCAGAACTCGCCTGCATCCGTTCGACACTCTCGCGGATGGAGAGCGATCTCGATGCCGCGCGCCGCAAGGCCGAAGCCTGGGCGGTCGGCGACATCGATCTCCTCCGCTCTCCGAATGCCTCGGAGCAGCGTGAGGCCTGCTGGTCGGCTCTACAGCAAAGCCCGAAGATCGCCGGCATCCGCCAACAATTCGAGGATGGCTGGTTTCGTCTCGCCGTTGAAGCGGTCGAGAAACACGACGTGGCGCTCGCGGTCGTGCCCATCGACGAGCTTTTCGGTCGTCAAGGCGTGATTGCGCGGATGAAGGCGCGCGGGTATTCCGTCGACGAGCCCTGACGCGGCGCCTGACGAGGTGATATCGGTCGCGGCCGCGACTAAAGCTGCATCGACTCCAGGTAGGCGCGCAGTTCGGCCAAAATCTTCCGCGTCTCGGGCGAAATGCGGACGGACTTTTCGCGACGGTCGTCCCGCTTACCCACTTCGATGACGAGAAAGTTGAGACGATGCAGGCGGTGGATCAGCTTGCGACACGCCCGATCTCCCCCGAGCCCGTTCAAGCGCAGCACCATGACTAGTTCGGAAATCGAAATGGATTCATGCTGGGCGGCGAGGACCAGAGCCGGGGTGAGATGCAGATGACGAACCAGCGGCTCGGGCTGCGATTTTTTCGCCCGATCCGAACTATTCAAAGAGTCCACTCTTGGAAGCTCCGACTGATTGTTGTTTTTTTAATGCAAACCCTTCCTAAATGGGTCAAATTTCAGACTTTTGAACCTTAACCGACTGCAAGACCCTTGTACGCCCCACTAGACCAAATTTACTGGTCGTTGTTAATCGTCTTTTTTGGGTATTTTTGTACCAAGGCGACGTGATGACGGCCGCCGTACTTTAAGATTCAGCTCAATGAAAACTCTTCAAAATCCATGGTCTCGCCGTTTTGGCACTCTTCACGCGTTACTGCTAATCGTCGCGTGGGTCGGCGCCCGCGAGGTGGCGGCTCAAAACCAAAACGCTACGGCCGTCGGGTCGGCCTGCTCCCTCGCCGTGAGGGCGGGTCGGCTGATCGATCCCGACCGAGGTACGGTACTGCGCAATCAGATCGTCCGCATCGCGGGCGATCGCATTCTGGGTGTCTACCCTGCCGCTGAAGGAGCTCTTCGCGACTGCAGTCAGGTACTCGACCTCTCGCGTTCCACGGTGCTGCCGGGGCTGATCGACACTCATACTCATCTCACTTCGGACCCGACGATCCTTCGTTACGAGAGACTCGGCCTCTCGATTCCCCGTCTCGCACTGATCGGTGCGGCTAACGCGCGTCGTACGCTGCTCGCCGGGTTCACGACGGTGCGTAATCTCGGAGCCGACGGTTATGCAGACGTCGCACTTCGCGATGCCATCAACGCCGGAGACGTGATCGGTCCGCGCCTCATCGTCTCAGGACCTGGCATCGGCATCACCGGCGGACACTGCGGCAGCAATTTGCTCGCGCCCGAGTTCCGACAAACCTCGCTCGGTACCGCCGATGGTCCCGATGAAGTGCGAAAGGCCGTGCGACAAAACGTACGTTACGGTGCCGACGTCATCAAATATTGCGGTACGGGTGGCGTATTTTCCAAAGGAACCCAGCCCGGGATGCAGCAGTTCACACCCGAGGAGGTGGCCGCACTCGTCGATGAAGCACGAATGCATGGTCGCAAAGTCGCGGTGCATGCGCACGGCGCGAACGGCATCAAGGTGGCACTGCGCGCGGGTGTCGACTCGATCGAACACGCCAGTCTCATCGATGACGAGGGTCTCGAGCTGGCGAAGAAGTACAAGGTCTACTTCTCGATGGACATCTACAACACCGACTACACCCAGAGCGAATCGAAACGTCGCGGAGAACTACCTGAATTTATCCGCAAAGACGCGATGATCGGCGAAATCCAGCGGCGCAACTTCGAGCGTGCGCTGAAGGCGGGCATCCGCATGACGCTCGGAACCGACGCAGGAATTTACCCACACGGCGACAACGCCAAGCAGCTAGCCGTGATGGTGCGTTATGGCATGACCCCTATGCAGGCCATTCAAGCCGCGACGGTCAACAGCGCCGATGCCTTGGGTCTCGCAGGTCAGACAGGAACGCTCGCGACGGGCGCTTACGCCGATTTGATTGCGGTCGATGACGATCCCCTTGCCGATATCCGCGCGCTCGAACGTGTGAGTGTCGTACTGAAAGGCGGCGAAGTGGTCAAGGGCGGAGCGACGAGCTCGATCCGATGACGACGAGTGGTCGAGGCGTCACGGCGATGTTCATCGCCGTCGCAGCGTTTTCGTTCATGGATGCGTTGCTGAAATTGTTTTCGGCTCACTATCCGCCGATGCAGGTGACGGCGATTCGTGGCGCGGCCTCGCTCCCGTTCGTGATTCTTCCGCTGTGGTACTCAGGTCGCCTGCGTGAACTCAAGCCCTCGCGCCTCGGGCTGCACCTCGTGCGCGGCATACTCGGCATCATCATGTTGGCGACCTTCGTACTCGCGCTGCGCGAGGCTCCCCTCGCCTCGGTCTACTCCATCTATATGGCCGCTCCTTTGCTGATTGCGGCGCTCGCCGCAGGGTGGCTCGGCGAGAAAGTCGATGGAGGACGCTGGCTCGCCATCGTGATCGGACTCGTCGGTGTACTTGTGATTCTCAGGCCTCGCCCCGATGGATTGCCGCTGATCGCAGGACTCGCCGCTGCAGCCTCCGCGCTGTGTTACGCGCTCGCCGCGATCACGGCGCGCGTCCTGACGCGCACCGAGCGCTCCTCGACGATGGTCTTCACTTTTCTAATGATCGTCACGCTCGTCGCCGGCGCGCTCGCGGCGCCAGGATGGATGACGATCCGCCCCTCCGACTGGTGGCTTATCGTGGCGGTCGGGGGTCTGGGCGCTGCGGGTCAGCACTACATCACCGAGGCTTTTCGTAATGCGCCTGCTGCCGTCGTGGCGCCCATCGAATATACGGCGCTACTTTGGGGGATCGCGATCGATTGGGTCGCTTGGGCGGTGTTACCAGGCGCCGTCATGTTGAGCGGAGCCTCGCTCGTGATCGCAGCGGGTCTTTATGTCGCGTGGCGAGAGCGAGTGGTGACACACTCTCCTTCGTGAACAGTCTCTACTTTCGGCTCGCGGGTGTCGCAGCGCTCTGGGGCGGTACCTTCATCGCCGGCCGCATCGCAGCGCCCGAGCTCCCGCATTTCACGGTATCCGCACTGAGATTCTGGGTGGCATTCGCCATCCTCGCCCCGTTGTTGATTGCCGTCGAAGGACGACTGCCCCGACTTCGGCCCCGTGATTTCGGCTTCACGGCACTTCTCGCGCTCTTCGGTCTGGTGTTCTACAACCTGCTTTTTCTCGGCGCGCTCGAATTGATTCCGGCGGGACGTACGGCTCTCGTCGTCGCGCTCAACCCCATCTTGACCGCGCTCACGATGGCACTCGTATTCGGAGAACGACTGCAGCGTCATCGATGGATGGGCATCCTCCTCGCGCTGACCGGCGTCTGGATCGTGCTCTCGAAGGGCGATCCCTCACTCTTGTTGCAGCGAGTGGGACGCGGCGAATGGCTGATGCTGGGTGGCGCCTGTTGCTGGGCGATCTACACAGTGGTGGGCCGCTATGCCCTCGACGGGGAGGCTGCCGCGTCGCCTCTGGCCATCACGACCGTCACCACGCTCTGGGGTGCCTTGATGCTGACGGCCGGTATGCCTTTCGAGTGGGAGGCCTGGCACGCGAGCGAGGTCTCCGTCGCCGCCTGGGCCTCGATCCTTTACCTGGGCGCCGGCGGCACCGCGCTGGGGTTCGTGTGGTACGCCGAGGGCCTGCAACGCCTCGGTGCGGCGCGCACCGCGGTATTCAATAATCTCGTCCCCGTGTTCGGCGTATCGTTTGGCACACTCCTCTTGGGCGAGCCTCTGCTGATCTCGATGTGGGTGGGAGGCCTCGTCGCGATCGCCGGAGTCATGCTCACGAATCGGAGCAGTTCACGGTAAATCAGTGACTTGCGTGAGGTCGTGAAGAAACGGTTTTACAAATTCGTCATAAGCGTGTCCGATAACGGGTACACTCGTATTTAAATTATTGATTTAATTGAGTTTTTTCTGATCTGGTCAATCTTTAACCAAGCCAACGAAAATCCGCGAAAAATGCGGCGATTTCTCGCTTGAAAAGCTCACTATCCACAACGTTATCCACATCCTCTGTGGACAAACTTCCGACGTCGAAACCGTCCATTTGCCGGGTGGC
Source organism: Steroidobacteraceae bacterium (assembly GCA_017853175.1). Taxonomy (GTDB): domain Bacteria; phylum Pseudomonadota; class Gammaproteobacteria; order Steroidobacterales; family Steroidobacteraceae; genus UBA964. The sequence continues at coordinate 64,650 of JAFMKA010000002.1, forward strand.
GCTCGACACGCCGTTGCGCCGAACGTTCGACTACCGGATCGAAGCCGATCGGGCGGCGCCGCCCCTCGGCAGTCGGGTTTCCGTTCCCTTCGGCCGACGCCAACTGGTCGGCGTCGCGATTTCGCTGGAGTCCGAGTCGGAGGTCGACGAGTCCAAGCTCAAGTCGATTTCGAGAACGCTCGACCCGGAGCCCACTTTCGACGCCCCTCTCCTGAAGCTGCTTCGGTGGGCGACGGAGTACTACCACCACCCGATCGGCGAGGTGATCGCTGCTGCCTTACCCAAACTCTTACGCGAGGGGGCCCCGCTCGTTTCGCAGACTGAATACTGGGCGGCCACCGATGCCGGAATCGCGGCACTCGCGGCGGGTGAACCCAAGCGAGCACCGAAACGGCGCGAACTTCTCGAGCGACTCGTCGCGGCGGGCACTCGGGGTCTCGACGTCGTAGAACTCAATGAGCAACTGCCCGGTTGGAGAGAGGCGGCAAAGGCTCTGGCCAAGCAAGAGTGGCTGATCTCCGGCTCACGCGACATTTTCTTTGAGCCGAGCAAACCCGTCATCGCGGAAAACTCGACCTCGACGGACATCCGCCCCGAACTCTCGGCGCAACAACGCCAGGTACTCGAGGCCATGCAATCGTCGGGTGTGACTCGATACCACGCGTGGCTGCTGCACGGTGTCACGGGCAGCGGCAAGACCGAGGTGTATCTGCGGCTCGCCGAACAGCAGCTGCAAGCAGGGCGGCGTGTACTCGTGCTGGTACCGGAAATCGGTCTCACGCCCCAACTGGTCGGGCGGTTCGCACGGCGGTTTCCGCAGACCCCTCTCGCTGTTCTGCATTCCGGGCTCACAGATTCGGAGCGACTCACCGCGTGGCGTGCCGCGCATCGTGGTCACGCACAACTCGTGATCGGTACCCGCTCCGCAGTCTTCGCACCCATCCCGTCGCTCGGAATCATCATCGTCGATGAAGAGCATGATTCGTCCTTCAAGCAGCAAGAAGGTGGATTCCGTTATTCAGCGCGCGATCTCGCCTTGGTGCGCGCCCATCTGCTCGATATTCCGATCGTGCTCGGATCGGCGACTCCTTCACTCGAATCGCTGCATAACGCCGCTTCGGGACGACTGACTCGCCTTTCGCTTCCCGATCGCGCAGCCTCCGCATCGCCACCGACCTTGCGCCTTGTCGACTTACGGCAAGAACGCGTTCATGCGGGGCTATCCACCACTGCCGTATCCGCCATCCAGCGTCATCTCGCCGCGGACGGTCAGGTTCTCGTGTACATCAATCGACGCGGCTATGCCCCGACTCTCGCCTGCACGGCCTGTGGCTGGGTGGCGCCCTGCCAGTCGTGTGATGCGCGCATGACCGTATACCGTCAGGCGGCACGACTGCGCTGCCATCACTGCGGTGCCGATCGCGACCTGCCACGCCAATGCCCCCAATGCGGCTACGCTGTGAAGACCGTCGGTCAGGGTACTGAGCGCATCGAAGAAAGTCTCGCTGAAACTTTCCCGGGGGTTGGAATCGCCCGACTCGATCGCGACGTCGTTCGACGTAGCGACGAACTCGAAGCCGTGGTGGCGCGTATGTCAGGCGGCGAGGCAAAGATTTTGGTGGGCACGCAGATGGTCGCGAAGGGTCACGATTTCCCCTCACTCACGCTCGTCGTCGTACTTAATGCCGATCAAGGCCTTTTTAGTACCGACTTTCGCGCCGCCGAGCGGCTCGCGCAAACCATCGTCCAAGTGGCCGGACGAGCAGGTCGGGCCAGTCGCCCGGGCGAAGTGCTGATCCAAACCGAATATCCAGAACACCCCCTGCTTTCGGGTTTGCTCACGGGCGGCTACGACGCCTTTGCGTCGGCCGCACTCGAAGAACGGCGTAGCGCTGCCTGGCCGCCGTTCTCTCGACTCGCGGCGCTGCGCGCATCCGCCACCGAGGCGGAGACCGCCATTCAGTTTCTCGAAGCCGCGCGACGCGCAACCCGGACGCTCAACCCCGGGGCCGTTCGACTGCTCGGGCCGGCGCCGGCGGCCATGGCTCGACGGGCGGACCGCCATCATGCTCAGCTGCTTCTGGAAAGCGCCGATCGCGGGGCGCTGCATCGGCTGCTCGATCAGTGGCTACCAGCCGTCGAGGCGCTGCCCGAAGCCAGGAGAGTTCGTTGGGCGCTCGATGTCGACCCGCTCGAATTGTTCTGACCCGGTAGAATCGCGCCCGTGAAAGAAGACCTGCACATCCTGCTGCAGCGCGCGCTGCAGTCACTCGAGGGCTCGCTGCTCTCCGGCCCAGTCGATCCGCAGATGATCGTTCTCGATCGGGCGCGCGATTCTGCGCACGGTGACTTTGCCTCGAACATCGCCATGCGTCTCGCCAAGACTGCAGGTAAACCACCGCGGGTGATCGCCGAAGCGATCATCGCCGCACTGCCCGCATCGCCCATCGTCGAACGCGTAGAGGTGGCAGGCGCAGGGTTCATCAACTTTTTTCTCGCTAAAGATCTCTACGCACGCGAACTCGTGCGCATCCACGAAGCAGGCGAGGCCTACGGACGCCATCGTCCCGAACATCCGCGAAAGGTACTGCTCGAGTTCGTCTCTGCCAATCCAACGGGGCCCATGCATGTGGGTCACGGACGTCAGGCCGCCTTCGGAGATGCCTTAGGAAATTTGCTCGCTGCTGCAGGCGATGTCGTCACTCGTGAGTACTACATCAACGATGCGGGTCGCCAAACCGAGATTCTCGCGGTATCCGTCTGGATTCGTTACCTCGAAGTCTGCGGCGAAGTTCTGAAGTTCCCGGAAAACGGTTATCGGGGTGATTACATTCGGCCCGTCGCTGTCGCGTTACACGAGCGTGAGGGCGTTGCGCTGCGACACGCTGCAGCGACAGTAATCGCCGGACTGCCTGAGGATGCGCCCGAAGGCGACAAAGAAAAGCACATCGATGCTTTGATCGCACGATGTCGTAAGTTGATCGGTGAGCCAGCGTGGGAGAGTCTGCTCGCCTCGAGCATCGCCGCGATGCTTGAAGAAATTCGCGATGATCTCGACGGTTATGGCGTTCACTTCGACAACTGGATTTCCGAAAGGGCCTTCACGCAGGGTGGCGCCGTCGAGCGCGCACTCGAACGACTACGCGCGAAAGATCTTCTTTACGTGAAAGACGGTGCGGAGTGGTTCAAAGCCACTCAATTCGGTGATGACGAAGATCGCGTCGTCGTACGCGAGAACGGCGTCAAAACGTATTTTGCCTCCGATATCGCCTATCACCTCGATAAGCGCGAGCGCGGCTTTGACATGCTGATTGACGTGCTCGGCGCCGATCATCACGGCTACGTCACCCGAGTACGCGGTGGCCTGCAAGCTTTCGGTCATCCCGGCGATTGCCTCCAAGCACCACTGATCCAACTTGTCGCCCTGTTCAGAAACGGCGTGAAGATGTCGATGGGCAAGCGAGAGGCCAACTTCGTCACGCTGCGTCAGTTGCGCGAAGAAGTGGGTAACGACGCGTGTCGCATTTTCTATTTGATGCGCAGCAACGATCAGTCACTCGACTTCGATCTCGACCTCGCGAAATCGAAGACCAATGAGAACCCGGTGTTCTACGTGCAGTATGCGCATGCCCGCGTCGCAAGCGTTATGAAAGAACTGACTGCCCGAGGCTTTGCGTACGACGCAGAGAGTGCACGTACCCTCGTATTTGAACGAGGCGGCTCCTTACTCGCAGGTCCGCAAGCCGAGGCTATGCTCTCCTGCGTGTCGCGTTATCCAGAGGTTATCAGGCAGTCAGCCGCGCAGCATGCGCCCCATGCTCTCGTGCACTACTTGCGTGAGCTCGCGACCACCTTGCATGCGTTTTACAACGCTGAGCGCGTGCTCGTTCCAGAATCCGACACTCGCAGCGCGCGCGTTTACGCTTTGCTGGCTGTACAACGCGTTCTTCGCAATGGTCTCGCCATTCTCGGCGTATCGGCTCCGGAGTCGATGTGAGCAACACCCCGATCGGTCGCGACTTCAAACGCGCAGGCCGGCGCGGTGGCACGGAATTCAGCTTTTCCAAGGAATTCTTTGCAGGTCTCGCAGCGGGTCTCGCCGTGGCAGTCGGCGTCTTTTTTTGGCAGCAACAGGCCGTCAAAGATGCCCGCGATGCCGTAGGAGAAGATCAGCCCACGCCTCGCCCAGTACGGCGTGAGCCCGCCTCCGCGGCTGCGGCCGAACCCGAACGCGAGTACGATTTTTACGGGATGCTGCCGAAGAGCGAAGTGGTCGTCCCGGAAACCGACCCTAAGGCACCCGTACCCGCAGTGCCCAATACGCCCATCGAAAGGCCGGGGGTCTACGTTCTTCAACTTGGAATGTTCAAAAAGCTGGAAGAGGCTGAACGCCTTCAGGCCAAGTTGCTGAGACTCGGCGTTCAATCGGCCGTGCAACGAATCTCGATCGAGAGTGAAGTGCTACATCGGGTTCGGATCGGGCCCGTCAGTAATCTCAGCGATCTCAATCGAACTCGAGCTGCATTGCAGCGTGCGGAAATCGATGCTGTCGTAATTCGCGTCGGCGATTAAGTCTCGACGTCGTCCGATACGCTCCGGAAATCGACGCCCAGAGCGCGCAACTTCCGGTAGAGATGTGTGCGCTCCATTCCGACTCGCTTGGCCAACTGACCGACTTTTCCGTGACAGAGCAAAAGCTGCTGTTGCAGATAAGCGCGCTCGAAATGCTCTCTCGCTTCACGTAAGCCCAGCGCCAAAAGATCTTGCTTCACTAAGGTCTCGGCGGGCGGCGCGACCTGTGACAGTTCGCGCTCGATCTCTTCGAGTGAAACCTCTTCGCCGCCACCCTGCAGGAGCAACCGACGGACCATGGTTCGAAGTTCCTGCACATTGCCGGGCCACGGATAATTGCGCAGACGATTTTGTGCGGCGATGCTGAAACGTCGAAACCCGAGGCCCTCACTGTCGACCAACCGATCGACATAGTGTCGAAGCAGATCCGGAACATCCTCCGCATACTCTCGAAGCGGAGGCACTCGGGCGATGGCGGCGCTCAGATGCGACAACAAATCACGACGCATCGCTCCTTGCTCGATCTCCGGCTGCGCCGAACATACGATGCGAGCCTGAAATGGTCGGGGTTTCGACTCTCCGAGCCGCGAATAGGTTCGAGTCTCGAGTAGTCCGAGCAATGCGCGTTGGGCCGTTTGCGGCAAATCGCCGATTTCATTGATGAATAAGGTTCCGTCGCCCACCTGATCGAGAAATCCGTCGTGGCTTGCACTGCCAAATAGCGCGGCTTCGGCATCGACCTCGCGCAGTGCGCTCGAAACGATCGCCACGAACGGTTTGACCGCGCGCGGACTATGATCGTGCACAAAACGAGCAAAGGCCTCACGACCCGAGCCGAACTCACCGAGCAGCATCAGCGACGTAGTGCCATTGGCGTGCCGCAGCAGCTCGCTGCGCAACTGCTGAACCTGACGACTCTTTCCGACGGGTGCAGCGATCGCTCCCGCCTTCGACTTGACCGCCGCCCTACGCGCCCGAGCCCCCTCGAGCGCCTTCTCGACGGTCCGCAATAACTTGGCGAGCGACAGCGGCTTTTCGACGAAATCGATGGCGCCGAGCCGGGTTGCTTCGACGGCGGTATCAACCGTGCCGTGACCAGACATCATCACGACCGCACAGCCATCGGCACTCGTCGAAGACCATTCACGGAGTAAGGTGATGCCATCGACATCGGGCATCCAAATATCGAGCAACACGAGATCGGGCTGCTGGCGTTGGCGCAACGATCGAGCTTCGGCGCCATTCGCCGCGACCTCAACCTCGTAACCCTCTTCGCTCAGGATTTCTTTGACGAGACCGCGGATATCCGCCTCGTCGTCCACCACAAGAATGCGTGCTGCACTCATGCCCGCTCCCTCCTCCGCTCCGGCTGCTCGGCGCCAGGGGCTGCCGCCCTCTCTTGCTCCGACACGGGAAACATAACACGGACCATAGCACCGCCCGAGGGGCGATTGCCCACCTCGATACGCCCGCGATGGTCTTCGACGATCTTCTTAACGATGGCAAGCCCCAAACCGGTCCCCCGAGGCTTACTCGTGACATAGGGATCGAACACCTTCCCGATCATGTCGGACTGGAACCCCGGCCCATTGTCCGCGACGGTCAACTCGACAAACGGACGGCCCTCCAACTCGATGGGTGTCGTTCTGATCTCGATCGCAGCCGGACGTATTCCCTCTAGAGCCTCGAAAGCATTGGTCAGCAAGTTGTTGAGTACCTGCCTTACACGGGAGCGATCCGCCTCCACAGGATCGATCGTCGAGGCCAAGGAGGTGGCGATCTCGATCGAGGCTTCTTGCGATCGGTAAAGGTCGGTCACCTCCGCGATGAGCTGATTGAGATCGAACGACGCCACCTGCATCGCCGGCGCTCGGGCGTACTCGCTGAAGTCGTTCACCATCTGCTTCATGGACTCGACTTGCTGAACGATGGTGTGGGTCGAGCGCTCGACCATGTCGGCATCCGCTCCAGATAGTCCGGGCAACAGCTTTCGGCGAAGTCTCTCCGCTGAGAGTTGGATCGGTGTCAGCGGATTTTTAATCTCGTGCGCCAATCGCCGTGCCACTTCGCCCCATGCCGCATCACGCTGCGCTTGCAGCAGATGCGTGACATCATCGAACACAATCACAAACTGTTCCGCTCCGCTTTCCTCCTTGGGAAGCGGGACACAGGCACAGACCAGTACACGCGAACCCGTTTTGCCTGAGGCCGATTGCAACTCAATTTGCTCGCGCCACTCATCTCGCCCTGTCGCGAATCGAGCCCGCAATTCGGCAACGAACGCCGGTAGCAGACCCGTTTCGGTGTCGCTGCCCGAACCGAGCACACGCCCCACCGCCGAACTCAGATCTACACCGAGGATGCTGCCTGCCGACTCGTTGACACGCTGGACGATCAGATCACGATCGACCGTCAGAACACCCGCCGAGAGGCGAGCCAGGATGATCGCGAGTCGCTCTCGTTCACGCTCGACGGCTGCACGGCTACTTTCGGTTTCTTCACGCGCTCGGCGCAGCCGCTTGGTCATATCGTTGAACGACTGCACCAGAAAGCCCATCTCGTCATGTGACGTAAGCGGAACGCGCATGCCGAAATCACCCTTCGCCACGGCGCGAGTACCGGCCATCAGATCTTGCACCGGCTTGAACAAGACCTCCGCTGAGTAAATGGCACCATAGATGGCGCCGAGCAAGGTCACGAGCAACACCATCGTCAGCGTCAATCTGAAGCTGTACTTCAACGGTTCGCGCAATTCGGCGAGATCGCCATACTGCGAATACGATCGCTGGACGGTATCGGTCAGCTCGGCAAATTGTCGGGGAAGTTCGTAGACCACGACGATAAATCGCGCAGTACCACTTGCGAACGGCACACCCGGAATCGGCGCAGCGGTCCGGATGAGATAGCGTGAATCACCGACAGGCTCGAGACTGAGATAGGTTGTTCCACTCGAGACGGCGCGGACGAGATCTGCGGGTGGTCGATCGGGAAGCGAGTCGGGAACCTCCTGACTTGCCGCACCGATGATTCTTTCGTACTCCCCGTAGAGGACGATCTCGCTCGCTCCCGAGCTACGCAACTCTTCGTCCAAAGCGAACAATGCTCCGCCAGCGCTCTGGTTCGCAAGCGATGCGGCAAAGCGTTGTGTGCGCTCGCCATATTCACGCATACGCAGGTCGAGCGCCGAACGCGACAACACCACGGCGTCGTTGAGTCCTTGCTTGATCTCGATACGAAACCAACTATCGATGCCGCGATTCAAAAATTCGAGCGAGAACACGTAGACCGTAAGCAAGGGCAGCGCCACCAAGGCGCTGAATACGATGACAGTGCGTGAGGTCAGTCGGGAGCCCGGAACTCCACTTCGATAAGCCGAGACTAGCTGAAATATCTTCCGCGCAAGCAGTCCGATGATCACGACTACCGCTGCGGCACTCGCCAATAAGATCCAAGGCTGCAACCGCCCGAATTGCTCGGAATTTTGAGCCGAGAGAAATAGAGCGAAAAGTGCGCCAACGACGACCGCGATCCAAATCGCGATCAAAATTCGGGTTCGACGACTACTCAGCGAGGCAGCGACCATGAATACCACTCGCTCTCTCGTTGCCAGTCATCGGACCAGAACATGAGCGCGCGCAGCGCATCGGTGAGACGTCCACGCTGCACACTGGCGCGGACGCTGACGAGATAGGTTCCGGGCTCCGCCACTTGCGATGCCACCAAAATCGGCCAGCTTTCGATACTGCCCAAGGCAGTGAGCGCTTCATCGAGTGTGGCGTACGATTTTTGCTCCCCATCGAGTAACGGGTCACGCACCACGAAGCGCTCACTGACGGAGTGATAACTCAGTTCACGCTTCAATTGAAGTGTGACGATGGTTTCGTTGGTCCAGAAGCGACGCTCGCGCGACACTTCGACATCCACGTCATAAGACAGTGAGACCCCATCACGCAACGCGCTGGCGGTCTCGTCGCTGGACGGATATCGCGTACGCACGTGTAATTGATAAACCCCGCCCACCACGTTGACGAACGCAGACTGCACTTCGAGAGTTCCCTCGAGAGGGTCGGCACGTGACTCGGGCCACTGCCAAGGCATCGCTCCTGCGAGCCAAAGACACGCAACGGTCATGAATCTGACCCACAGACGCCGGGCTTTTTCGTCTTTTGCGGTCATGCGCCTCTACCCCGAACGAGGCAAGCATAATAGAAGCCATCCGTAGACGCTTGACCCGGTCCCGGAATCAGCTGGATACCCACCTCCCGACGTAGCGCCCCCGGGGGTAAAGCGATGCCATCCGGCCACGGCTGCACCGATGCCGCCGGAGTCGCAGCCAAAAATGTCTGTACTACCGATTCATTCTCTTCGGGCAAAACGGAGCACGTTGCGTAAACGAGCTTTCCACCCGGAGCAAGCTTCGAAAAGCAGTTGGCGAGAATCCGTTTTTGAAGCGATGCGAATCGCGTCGCGTCTTCTGGGCGACGAAGCAGCTTGATATCCGGATGACGGCGGATCACGCCCGTCGCCGAGCACGGTGCATCGACGAGGATGCGATCAAAGGTCGACTCCGCTGCGAGCGCCTTCGGATCGGCGAGATCCGCCACTAAAGTCCGAGCACGAGCCGGAGACGCTCCGATACGTTCGAACGTTGAAGCTACGAGCGCGAGACGCGATGCATCGTCATCGACCGCGAGCAATTCGACCTGCGGTTGTCGCTGAAGAATATGTGCACTCTTGCCTCCCGGTGCCGCACAGGCATCGAGTACACGATGCCCAGGCTGCGCATCGAGCAACAAGGCGGCAAACTGCGCGCCTGCGTCCTGCACTGACACACGACCCTCCGCGAAGCCCGGTAAGCTTGCGACCGGAATCGATTGCGTGAGCACGATCGAACCGGGTGGCGTATCGAGCGCGAAAGCCTCTCGCCCGGCTGCGGCAAGTTCAGCAAGATACCCTTCGACAGTCGTCGAAGGCGCGACTCGTAGCGTCATGGGCGGATGCTCGTTGTTCGCTGCGAGCATCGACGCCGTTCGATCACCATAGACCGACTCGAGTCGATCGACCAACCACTGCGGATGTGCGACGCGGGTGGCGAGATTTCGATCTGCGCGCTCGAGCAACTCGCCTCGCTCACGAACGAAGCGGCGCAGCACGGCATTTACGAATCCCGTGGCTCGTCCGAGTCCGAGCGCTCGAGCAGCGTCCACTGCGAGGTGCACGCTGACCTCCGGGGCTGAGCGCGAATATTCGATCTGATGAGCAGCCGTCACGAGCAGCGAACGAAGGAGAGGCGGAATATCTTCGGCGGGACGATCGACGATAGACGACAAGGCCGGGGCGAGTCGCAGGTACCAACGAAGCGTACCCAGCGCGATCGCACGCACCGCAGCACGATCACCGCGCTCGTCCGCGGCTTGCAGGGCAAAATCCGCCGAGCGACCGGAATGAGCCACGGCACTTACGGCCTCAACTGCAGCCGCCAAAGTCGCAGCGCCCGGCGCAAGTCGAGAACCGCCTTTTGAGGACTGCGAGTCCATGACACCTACATCAGCATTCATTCAAAAGATTCCTCGGTGGAACGCAGGCCATTAGCGAATTCGCGTGCCGTCATGCTGCGACGCCCAGCGCGCTGCAGTTCGGCAATTCCGAGCACGGCTTCACCACATGCGACGAGTAGAAGATCGTCCTTCAGCCCTAGAATTGATCCTGGCGGATGAGACGTGATTGCCGCGTCACCTACAACCCGTGCTCGATGTACTCGAACCTGCTCGCCACGATGGGTCGTTTCGGCAATCGGCCAAGGTCTAAAAGCCCGAATTTGACGATCGATCTTCGACGCGGAACGCTTCCAATCGATGCGGGCTTCCGATTTCTCTATTTTTTTGGCGTAGGTGGCGCCTTCAGAAGGCTGAGCTCTCGCCAAGACGGACCCAGAATCGATGCTCGAGAGCACTTCGAGTAGCGCGGGCGCGCCGAGCGCCGCAAGCTTATCGAGCACGGAAACTGAGTCATCCGTATCGCCGATGGGTAATGCTCGCTGCAAAAGAATTGGCCCCGTATCGAGCCCCGCATCCATTTGCATGATAGTCACGCCCGTTTCGTCGTCGCCCTCGAGAATGGCGCGCTGTACGGGCGCCGCGCCGCGCCAACGCGGCAGCAAAGAAGCGTGAATGTTGAGACATCCATGTTTCGGAATGGCAAGCGCTTCGGGGGGCAAAATGAGCCCGTAGGCGACGACTACCAGCACATCAGGTCGCCAGGTCTCGAGTGCCGCTCGACCTTCCGTCGTACGCAAGGTTTGCGGTTGTGCAAGCGGCAACGAATTTTCAAGCGCGAATTCTTTGACCGCACTCATCGAGAGATTTCGGCCGCGACCAGCCGGGCGATCGGGTTGCGTCAGTACGCCGATGATCTCGTGATGCGACCGCACAAGCGCGGCAAGCGGCGGCACCGCAAATTCCGGCGTACCGGCAAAGACGATTCGCATTGGAATAACGCGATGGACGTCAGCGACCGAGCGCAGCGCCCGCCGAAACCTCGGCAGAGTCTGGCTTGGCGGGACGATCGCGACGCTCTTTCTCCAACTTCTTGCGGATTCGGTCCCGCTTCAACGTGGAGAGGTAGTCGACGAACAACTTACCGTCGAGATGATCCATCTCGTGCTGCAGACATACAGCACGAATTCCGTCGAGCTCGCATTCGAAGGCCTTACCGTCGCGATCTTTTGCCCGAACACGTACGCGCTGGGCGCGCTCAACCTCGTCGAAAATTCCGGGGACGGATAAACAGCCCTCCTCCATCACGCCGACATTCTCGCGCGAGAGGATTTCCGGATTGATGAACACGAGGGGATCACTGCGATCATTGCTGCAATCCATCACGATGAGCTGGCGATGAACATCGACTTGCGATGCGGCGAGGCCGATGCCCGGCGCGGCGTACATGGTCTCGAACATATCGTCGATCAACCGCGAGAGCGCGGCATCGAAGATCGTGATTGGAACAGCCCGGGTCCGAAGTCGGGGATCTGGAAATTCGAGAATGTCGAGCAATGCCATCGGAGGAGACCCCTGCCAGAAAGGTAGTTCGTTGGACATCATTATATCAGTGAGGTTTCGTGGCTTTTCGGGCTCGCCGAAATCGCGGCGCTCCGTACCCTTTTGCGCCCATGGCCACACCCGAACATTACCGCTTCGCCTGCCTCCCGCGACTCGACGCGAGTTTGTGGTGTCGCCTCATCGATCGCGTACCTTTCCCTCTCCAGCTCATCGGTCTGCCTGAAGATCGCCTTCTGTCGCTCGGTCTATCTAAACCCGCAGCGCTGGCCCTTCAGCGCGAAGATCCATCGCGACATCGCGCGACGCTCGACGCGCTCGCCCGCCACCATATCGAAATCATTGCCGCACACGAGCCCGACTACCCTCCACAGCTTCTCGAAATCCGCGGCGCACCCGCAGTGATTTTCATCCGAGGTCATCGCGAAGTGCTGAAACTGCCCCAGCTGGCGATGGTCGGCAGCCGACATCCGACCGCCAACGGGGCGCTCACCGCCCGTGATCTCGCCTTTCATTTCGCTCGATGCGGGCTCGCCATCACGAGCGGACTCGCCATCGGCATCGACGCGGCGAGTCACTCGGGCGCCTTGGCGGCTGAGGGCATCAGCCTCGCCGTCTGCGGAACCGGCCTAGATCGCATCTACCCTGACGCCCACATCGATCTTGCCGAACGCCTCCTCGAACGCGGCGTCCTAGTCAGCGAATTCCCGCCCGGGACCGCACCTCTTCCACACCATTTCGTGCAACGAAATCGCCTTATCAGCGGGCTGTCGATGGGGGTGCTCGTCATCGAGGCGGCCTTCAAAAGCGGCTCCTTATCGACCGCCCGATACGCGGGCGATCAAGGACGTGAGGTCTTCGCCGTCCCCGGATCCATCCATAGTCCCCTGTCGCGGGGATGCCACCAGCTACTCCGGGAGGGTGCCACCCTCGTGGAAAATGCCGAAGATGTTTTTAGAGAGCTTAAAATTAGTCAATTAAATCAAGTATTTAGTACGTCCGACCGACTCGTCCTACCCGAGTCTGTCGGGGGGTCGCGGTTGGACAACCCTTCCGAAATCCTGTTAGATGCCATCGGCTTCGAGCCTACGAGCCTCGATGCGCTCATCGCGAGCACCGGCCTCTCCAGCACATCTGTAGCGTCCCTGCTCCTCTCCCTCGAGCTCGAGGGGCGTGTCGCATCAGATTCGTCAGGCCGGTTTTACAGAGTGCTCCAGCTGACCCATAAAGAATGACCCAAACGACCGACAACGGCAGCGTCCTCGACATCCTCATATATGTGTTCGACCGGTACATGCTGGCCGACGCCCCCGAGGTGCCCGAGCGTGACGCCTTGGCCGAAGACCTTGAGCGCGCCGGTTTCCCGGGCGATAACGTCGAGCGCGCACTCGATTGGCTCGCCGATCTCGCCTACGAACGCCATCGCCCGTCGCTCGCCGAATCCGGCCCGCGCGCCATGCGAGTGTTCACGGAAGCCGAGCACAATCATTTGCCGGCAGACTGCCGCGGTTACCTGCTCGAACTCGAGCGCACCGGCATCCTCTCGCCGCAGCAACGTGAAATCGTCATCGAGCGCCTGCTGGCGCTCGATTCCTCCGAACTCGATGTCGACCAGCTGAAGTGGGTTGCCCTCATGGTGCTCTCCAGCCAGCCCGGCGAAGAACTCGCCTGCTCGCGCATGGAGAATCTCGTGTTCGATTTGCCGGTCGAACGGCCCCACTGACCCAGCGCCGGAGACGGCCCCATGGCTGAAAACCTCGTCATCGTCGAATCACCGGCGAAGGCCAAGACCATCAAGAAATACCTCGGCCCCAAATTCGAGGTGCTTGCCTCGTACGGCCACGTCCGCGATCTCGTGCCGAAAGAGGGCGCTGTCGATCCGTCGCGTCGTTTCGCGATGAAGTACGACATCATCGAGCGTAACGAGCGTCACGTCGACGCTATCTCGCGCGCGCTACGCAAGGCCAAGGCGCTTTATCTTGCGACTGACCCCGATCGCGAAGGCGAAGCCATTTCTTGGCACCTGCGCGAGCTACTGCAAGATCGCGGCGATCTCGATGGCAAAGAAGTACATCGAGTCGAATTCTTTGAAATTACGCGTAACGCAGTGCGCCAGGCCATCGAGGCACCGCGCGATTTGTCGCTCGATCTCGTCAACGCCCAGCAGGCACGTCGTGCGCTCGACTACCTTGTCGGGTTCAACCTTTCGCCGCTGCTCTGGAAGAAAGTTCGTCGAGGTCTCTCGGCCGGTCGCGTACAAAGCCCCGCGCTACGCATGATCTGCGAGCGCGAGGCTGAGATTCAGGCCTTCATTCCGCGCGAATATTGGTCGCTCGATGCGCAAGGTGAACGCGAGACTCAGTCTTTCCCCTTGAAGCTCGTCGAATTCGAGGGCCGTAAGGTCGAGCAGTTCAGTTTCACCAACGCAGATCAAGCACAAACTGTCGAACGCGCATTGTGTAAAGCGAGCGGTGCAGGCACCCCTGCCGGCGAAGCGCCGCTGTCACCTTCCGGAAAGTTGCGCGTGCTCTCGGTCGATCGCAAGCAGCGCAATCGCAACCCTGCGCCACCGTTCACGACATCGACGCTGCAACAGGAAGCCGCGCGCAAGCTCGGCTTTTCGGCGCAGCGCACCATGCGTCTCGCACAGCAGCTTTATGAAGGTGTCGATTACGGTGAAGGTGCCGTAGGTCTCATCACCTATATGCGTACCGACGCCGTGAACCTCGCCAACGAGGCCATCGCCGAGATCCGTGAGGTCATCGGACGCGTGTACGGAGCAGACTCTCTGCCGGAGTCGCCACGCTTCTACAAGAACAAATCTCGCAACGCTCAAGAGGCTCACGAGGCTATTCGTCCGACGTCAGCCTCCGTGTTGCCGCAGATGCTCGAGGGCAAGATCGATGCGGATCAACACAAACTCTATTCGCTCATCTGGAAGCGCGCAGTCGCTTGCCAAATGACTCACGCGGTGTTCGACACCGTCGCCATCGATCTGCTGGCTGGGCCCGACGGCCCGCAGCGTCACTTGCTGCGCGCCAACGGCTCAACTTTGCTCAAAGCCGGCTTCATTGCGGTTTATCTCGAGGGTCAAGACGACTCGTCGGACGACGAAAGCGATCGCATTCTGCCGGCCATGAACGAAGGCGACGAAGTCAAACTCGTCAACCTTCGCGGTACGCAACATTTCACCGAACCACCGCCGCGCTACTCCGAAGCGTCTCTCGTGAAAGCGCTCGAAGAGCATGGCATCGGTCGTCCGTCGACTTATGCATCCATCATCTCGACACTTAAAGACCGCGAATATGTCGATATGGATGGTCGTCGCTTCATTCCGACGGATATCGGCAAGATCGTCAACAACTTCTTGAGCTCGAATTTCGGCGAGTACGTCGACTACGGTTTCACGGCAGCCATGGAAGACGAGCTCGATGCCATTTCGCGTGGCGAAGAATCATGGACCGATCCGCTGCAGAAATTTTGGCAGCCGTTCATCGATCGCGTCGAGCACATCGAAAAAACCGTTACTCGCGATGAGGCGGCCCAAGCTCGCGAACTCGGTACCGACCCGGCGAGTGGCAAGCCCATTTCGGTTCGCATGGGTCGTTTTGGTCCGTTCGTCCAAATCGGCACGCGCGATGACGAAGACAAACCACGCTTTGCGGGTCTACGGCCCGGTCAGAGTATGGACAAAATCACGCTGCCCGAAGCGCTGCAGCTTTTCCAGTTGCCGCGGAAACTCGGTGAGAGCCCCGAGGGCGAGCCGCTCGAAGCGAACATCGGGCGCTTCGGTCCGTACATCAAGTACGGTAGCAAGTACGCTTCGCTCAAAGCTGAAGATGATCCGTACACGATCACTCTCGAGCGAGCGATCGAGGTGGTGGCGGCGAAGAAACTCGCCGACGCCAACCGCATCATTCAGGATTTCGGCATCGATGATATTCAAGTGCTGAACGGCCGCTACGGTCCGTACATCACCGACAAGCAGCGCAATGCGCGCATCCCGAAAGACCGCGATCCGAAAACCTTGACGCTAGACGAGTGTCGCGCGTTGCTCGCTGCGGCGCCGCAACGCCCCGGCCGTGGTCGATTCGGCGGCAAGGCCGCGAAATCTGCCGGCAAGAAAGCCGTCTCGAAGAAGGCTGCGAAAACAGAGACGCCTGACCTAGCAGAGGGTGCCGTAGCGGACGCCGAATCCGCCAAGAAGCCTTCTCGCGCCAAAGCCGCACTGAAGGCCAAGGCGGCGCCCAAGAAAAAAGCCAAAGCCAAAAGCAAGAAATCGGCGACGGACGCTGCAGACTGACGCGGGCCGGTGAAATATCGACACGCGTTCCATGCTGGAAATTTCGCGGATGTGCTGAAGCACGTCACGCTGCTTGCCCTGCTCCGTTCGCTCACCAAAAAAGATAAGGGACTACTACTGCTCGACACCCATGCGGGTCGTGGTCTCTATGATTTGTCATCCAGCGAATCGAAACAGGCTAACGAGGCGGCAACCGGTATCGAGCGCTTGCTTGTTCAGGCTGCGCAAGGCGATGCGACATTCACTGGTTTGCCCGAGATCACCGATTTCCTAAATGCCGTTCGCGAAACGCGCCAACGTACGTCCTTTCGTCAGGCGTATCCCGGGTCACCCCTCATCGCACTCGCGGCTCTTCGACCTCAAGATCGACTTACCCTGATCGAGTCGCAGCCCACCGAACATGCGGCGCTGCGAGAGGCTGTCAAAAACGCAAGCAGATACGCGCGGGGGCATGGCGGAACGCCCGAATCGATCACCATCGAATGCGCCGATGGCTACGCGCGACTATCCGCATGGCTGCCGCCCATGGAACGACGCGCACTCATCGTGATCGATCCTCCTTACGAAGATACGGTAAGTGACTTCAAGGCCGCCGAGCGAGCCTCACAAGAGGCGTTGCGACGATTGGCTAACGCAGTGATCGCCATCTGGTATCCCATCAAGCAGGTCAAAGATACTGATGCTTGGCGATCAAGGTTGATTTCCGCGCTGCCGCAAAAGGCTGGCGGTGAGGCCCTCTCAACTCTTACCCTCGAGCTTTGGATCCATCCTCTCGACACGCGGGTCGGGCTGAACGGATCTGGGATGTCAATCATTAATCCGCCGTTTCAATTCGAGGAGCACGCCCGCCGATGGTTGCCTGCGCTGCATGCGATGCTCGATCCGCAGTGCCGCGGCGGCTGCGCCGTGAGATAACATCGCTCAAGTCATGACGCGATCCGACAGCACTGCCTCGTCCACACTCGATCGTTATGGCGTTGTCGGCCATCCGATCGCGCACAGTCTCTCGCCCCTGATTCATGGCGCATTTGCAGAGGCCACTCGACAACGGATGACCTATGACCGGTACGACGTTACACCAGAAAACTTTGAGCGTGACGTCTCTGCGTTTTTCGAAAGTGGTGGTCGTGGTCTCAACGTCACGGTGCCTCACAAAGAGCGCGCCGCGGCCTGGGTCGACGAACTGACGCCGCGCGCTCGACATGCAGGCGCCGTCAATACACTCATCAAGCTCGAAGATGGTCGCATCCGAGGCGATAACACGGATGGCGCGGGACTCATGTCGGATCTTTCGAGACTGGGCGTCGCAGTGACGGGCCGTCGCCTGCTCATTCTCGGTGCTGGCGGCGCCACACGCGGCATTCTCGGACCGTTACAAGAATGTAGTCCCGCTGAAATCGTCGTCGCGAATCGTACGGCGGAGCGAGCGCGGGCCTTGGCCGGAGGCCAAGGTTGCGGTTATGACCAACTCGGTCCTTTTTTGAGTCGCGGTGGCTTTGACCTCGTGATTCATGCCACGCCGCTCGGTCTAAGCGGCGGCCTACCGGAAGTGGACTCGCGAATCATCGGAACACGTACGTTCGCGTACGACCTCGGTTATGGGAAGCCCGACACGCCGTTCATCCGCTGGGCGCGAGAGTACGGCGCAGCCGGTGTGGCTCAAGGACTCGGGATGTTAGTGGAACAAGCGGCAGAGTCTTTCCGAATCTGGCGGGGTATCGCACCCGACACGCGAGAGGTTCACCGCAAGATCGCGGTATGAGACGCCTTACTCGTCGTTCGATCTGAAAAGTTGGTGACGCCGCGCATACCAAAAGAAGAGCGGCAGCTCCATTAACAAAAATGTCATGACCGTGAAGCCGAACCAGCCTACCTCGGTGACGAGCAAATCGAAGCGCACTTCGGTGCCCCAGAAATTGACCCCCACCACAAGCAGCGCACAGGCATTGGCGACGAGGTCGTTGATGGCAAGTCGGTTCTGGTCAGCGCCTGCGAAGCGCGGATAGACGATGAAGTACGCGCAGAGCAGGATGACTGCATTGACCATCAGCACGAACTGTTCGGGACTGCTCATCGGGGGTTCCGTACGTCTTCAAAGTGTCGCATTCTATCGTGAGTGGCTCGGTTATCCTGCCGAGCTGTAATCACTGACCTTGCTTGGCAGTTCACATTCGTCTGCTTCGGGAGTACGCATGACCTCACGCATCGATCGCCGCCAGTTGATCCACGCTGCCATGTTCGGACTCGGCGCCCTGTCTTTGCCCGCCATGGGCAGTCTGCTCTCGGCGCGTGGTTTCACTCATGGCGTCGCCAGCGGCGAGCCCGATATCGACTCCGTACTGCTCTGGACGCGATTCGTCGCGGAGAGTGATGTCCGCCTGAAGGTGGAGGTGGCTCGCGACGTGGCGTTCACTCGCATCGTGAGCGGCGGCGATGCGATCGCCGAAGTTCAGCGTGACCATACTGCGCGCCTCACGGTTCGCGGTCTCGAGCCCGGCCGTTGGTATTTTTACCGCTTCATAGCGCCGGACGGATCCATGAGTGTGACGGGGCGCACACGTACGCTACCGACCGGCGAGGTGTCGAAATTCGGTATCGGCCTCTTCTCATGCTCCAACCTCGGTTTCGGTTGGTTCAACGCCTACGCCCACGCCTGTGAACGCAGTGACCTCGATGTCATCGTCCACGTGGGCGATTACATCTATGAGTATCCCCTTGGTAGCTATCCCGATCTGAAATCTTTGATACCTGGTCGACACATTGAGCCGGAGCACGAACTCGTCTCACTCGCCGACTACCGGTTGCGCTATGCAAGTTACCGCGTTGATCCCGATCTACAACGCCTCCATCAGTTCTATCCGATGATCGCCCAATGGGACGACCATGAATTCGCCAACGATACATGGACAGACGGCGCTGAAAATCATCAGCCCGCCACCGAAGGCGATTGGTCTGTACGAAGGGCCGCTGCTGAAAAGGTATATCGCGAATGGATGCCCGTCAGCGACTTGCGTTGGCGCGACTATCAGATCGGCTCGCTAGCCACACTCTTCAAACTCGAAACACGCATCTCGGGTCGCAGCGCTCCGCCAGATCTCGAAAGCGCACTTAAAGATCGCGAAGACATCGCTAAGGCGCTCGTCGAGTTTCGTGAGGGTACGGTCAAGTCGTCGAGTCGAACGATGCTCGGTGCAGAGCAAGAGCAGTGGCTACGTCGCGGCTTACGACGATCAACGGCATTCAAAACTCGATGGCAGGTCTTGGCGCAGCAGGTGTTGATGGGTGAAATCATCATGCCGCAGGACGCCGCGAAATGGATCGGACCCGATTCTCCTGAATTCATTCGCCGCAGACTTCGCGCGGGTCTTGCCGCTGCGCGCGCGGGCTTACCGTACAACCTCGACAGCTGGGGCGGATATCCGGCCGCCCGAGAACGTCTTCTCAAAGATGCGGCAGACGCCAACGCCGACCTCGTCGTTCTCGCCGGCGATACTCACAATGCGTGGGCGCAAAACCTGACTCTCGGAAAGCAGCGAGTGGGTGTCGAGTTCGCCACTCAGTCCGTGGCATCTCCCGGCTTCGAATACAATCTGCCAGGAGTCGATCCGCGCGAGGTTGCTTGCGCCATCACGGCACACAACCCTGGCCTCGTGTACATGGACGCGAGCCGACGGGGTTATACGAGCATTCAACTTACGCCCGAGTCGGTGTCCGGCCAGTTCCATTTTCTCCAGACGGTTCGCACACGCAGTACGGCACTCGAGGAAACACGAACTCTTCGCGTAGATCGCGGCATCCGAAAACTTGAAATCGTCTGATGAACGCTCATCTCGTCACTGTAGTTTTCGTCACCGTCCTCAGTCTCAGCCTGTTGTTGAGAGTGTGGCTTGCCCGAAGACAAATCGCACACGTCAGTGCGCATCGCGATCGAGTCCCTGAGGGCTTTCGAGACGTCATCAGCGCCGAGGCCCATGCCAAAGCCGCCGACTACACCTGCGCGAATCAAAGATTCGGACTGATCCAGTTGGGGTTCGGCACGCTGGTACTGATTGGGTGGACAGTCGGCGGCGGACTCAATCTTCTGAACGATGGCGTACAGCGTTTTTTCGGAGGCGATGAAGGCGCCTCAGCCAGTCTTCTCTATCCCGTCACCCTAGTCGTGCTCTTCACACTCATCGGTAGCGTCATAGAACTACCCTTCGAGTGGTATCAGAACTTTCGAATCGAAGAGAAGTTCGGTTTCAACCGAATGACGCATCGATTGTGGGTCAGCGACATCATCAAAAATACGTTGCTTTCGCTCGCGATCGGCATACCGCTCATCGCCGCGGTCCTTTGGTTGATGGGCGCTGCGGGTCCTGCGTGGTGGCTGTGGGCTTGGGCGCTGTGGATGGCGTTCAATTTATTACTCATGGTCATCTACCCGCTCTTCATTGCGCCACTCTTCAATGAATTCAAACCACTCGAAGACGAAACACTTCGCGCTCGAGTTAATGATTTGATACAGCGCTGTGGCTTTTCGGCGAAAGGTCTATTCGTGATGGATGGCAGTAAGCGATCAGCCCAGTCGAATGCGTACTTCACCGGCATCGGGCGATCCAAGCGGGTCGTCTTCTACGACACGCTGCTCGCACGCCTATCGACCGGCGAACTCGAGGCGGTGCTCGCGCATGAGCTCGGACACTTTCATCACAAGCACATCGTCAAGTTGATCGCCGGACTCTTCATCATGAGCCTGATCGGACTTGCCACGCTCGGCTGGCTGGCGCAGCAGCCTGCGTTCTATCTTGGTCTAGGGGTAACGCCCAATGCGTCGGCTTCCAACGATGCGCTCGCGTTATTGCTTTTCCTTTTGGTCTTGCCCTGCGTGAGCGTCGTCTTCGGGCCGCTCTCGAGTCGTCGGTCGCGTCAGTACGAGTTTCAGGCTGACGCCTACGCCAAGAAGCAGTCGAGTGGCGCGGACCTCGGTACCGCCCTCGTCAAATTGACCGAGGACAACGCGAGCACCCTGACCCCAGACCCGTGGTACGTCCGGTTCAACTACTCGCACCCCCCGGTCATCGAGCGACTGGCGGCTCTCAAATCGGGGTAACCCCTCGCCCGCTCCCAAAACGCCCGTTCCGGGCGTACCCCGACTATTGACTCGGGTGCATTAATATGCATAATTCACGCACTTTTATGCATACCGACCTCCAACAGAACGAGCGCCGAAACGCCATCCTCCGCCTGCTGCGGGGTAGTGCCGTTCGCAAACAGGAGGAGATCGTCGACCTGCTGAAGGAGCAGGGTTTTCCCGTGACTCAGTCGTCGGTGAGTCGAGATCTGCGTGATCTCGGCGTGCTCAAGGCTGGGGGGCGCTATCTCGCGCCCGATGCCACGCAACGCTCGCTCGACGACTTCGGCACCCTGCGGCAGTTCGTCCGAGGGATCGCGACCGCAGGCGGCTCACTCACCGTACTAAGAACCACCGTCGGCGCGGCCCAGAGTGTCGCGATCGCCATCGACAAGGCCGAGTGGCCCGAAATCATCGGAACGATCTCGGGTGACGACACTATTTTCATCGCCACCGACAGCGCCGCTGCGCAGACGGCCGTCGTCGCGCGTCTGCGCGAACTTTTCCGCGTCTAAGGATTTTCCATGTCTCAGCCTATCGTTCTCGCCTACTCGGGCGGCCTAGATACCTCTTTCCTGGTTCCGTGGCTCAAGGAGCAATACCAGCGTCCGATCATCACGGTCACGGTCGACACGGGAGGTATCGATGCCGAGACGGCCAAGACGCTCGAACAGCGAGCGCTCGCCCTCGGTGCCGTCGAGCACCATCAGATCGACGCCCGTGCCGATTACTTTGATCAAGTGCTGCGATTTCTCATCATGGGTAACGTCCGACGCGGTCAGCTTTATCCGCTTTGCGTCGGCGCCGAGCGCGTCATGCAGGCCCAGACCATCGCGGTCATGGCACGAAAGCTGGGAACCAGCAGCATCGCTCACGGCTGTACGGCAGCAGGAAATGATCAAGTTCGCTTCGAAGTCGCCCTGCGAACGCTCGCGCCCGAACTCGAGGTGATCGCGCCGGTTCGAGACAGGCACTTCAAGCGACAAGAAGAGTTGGAATTTCTACAGACTCGAAAACTACCCGTACCTCCCTTTGGAGCCGCTTACTCGATCAATCGCGGTCTCTGGGGCGTGAGCATCGGCGGTAAAGAAACGCTGACCTCGCAAGGCAGCATTCCCGATGACGCCTGGGTGCTCTCAAAAGAGGCCTTCACCAAACCACGAGCGCCCGAGAGACATACGGTGCACTTTCAGAACGGCGTGCCCTGCGGTCTCGATGGCAAGACGATGTCGCCCGTAGAAGTGATTGAGTCGCTTGAAGCACTCGCCGGTCCTTTCGGAATCGGTCGGGGCATCCATCTCGGCGACACCATCATCGGTACCAAAGGGCGCGTGGCCTTCGAAGCGCCCGCAGCCGAAGTGCTGCTCAATGCCCATCGCGAACTGGAGAAGCTCGTACTCACCGGGCGACAACAGCGTATCAAAGAAATGCTGTCGGGCCCGTATGGCGACTGGGTTCATGAAGGGCAACTACTCGATCCGGTATGCCGCGACATCGAGGCGCTCTTCATCTCGTCTCAGCAACGCGTAACGGGCATCGTAACCGTGCTCTTCCGTCCCGGATCCGTTTTCGTCGAGGGCGTGGACTCTCCGTACTCGCTGA
This sequence comes from Steroidobacteraceae bacterium, assembly GCA_017853175.1. GTDB lineage: Bacteria > Pseudomonadota > Gammaproteobacteria > Steroidobacterales > Steroidobacteraceae > UBA964. The sequence goes on from JAFMKA010000002.1 coordinate 87,295, forward strand.
TGGCCGCCTCAAAGGGTGTGTATGGCGAAGCCACGGGAGAATGGACTGCCGCCGACGCACTCGGCTTTTCGCGCATCGTCGGACTTACAGGTGTTTTCCATCGTCGAGCGGGTGAACTCGCAACAGCTCAGGGGACTTCCAAGAAATGAGAACCATCGTCGTCGACAAGATCGCCTCCGTCACGCAGGCCTGTGGTCTCGGACAAGAGGTGCGCATCGCCACGGAAAATCTACCTTCTGAAGAAGGTGTCGTGGTGGTCGTGGAAATCCTGAACACCAAGTCGAGCTACAACACGCTCGAACTGACGAGCGGCCGCATGGCGAAGGTTACGAAGGGCGACATCGTGGTGGGCGCCCTCGGACATCGCAAAGCGCTCTTCGGCTATTCGGGTCACGTACCCGAAAAACTCGCGGTCGGCGATGTGATCCAGATGCTCAACATCGGCGGCGTCTTGGGCGTTTGCGACTCAGCCAACCCTGACAAAGGCAAACCCTTCGACTGTCGCGTACTGGGTGTGGTGCTGCACTTCCCCTACCTCGGCGAGCGTATCGGCGTACCGGCACGAGCCGGTTATCGAAAACTCGATCTCGCAGCGCCGCTCGATGCTCAAGGCGTGCCCGTCGTGGCGCTCGCCGGTACCTGCATGGAAGCGGGCAAAACCGCCGCAGCGTGCGCGATGGTGAGCCGCATGCGGCACCGTGGTCTCGTGGTCGATTGTTTCAAGGCGACCGGCGTCTCGCTCCGTCGCGACATCCTCGCCATGGAAGATGCGGGCGCGAGAAATTCGATGATCTTCACCGACCTCGGGATCATCACCACGACCCGCACCGTCGGCCCTGCGCTAACACGTACGATGATCACCGACATTGCCGTCAAGAAACCCGATGTCATCGTCTTCGAGCTCGGCGATGGCATTCTCGGCACCTATGGCGTCGACTCAATCCTCGAATGCGCCGATATTCGTAAAGCGCTGACGGGCGTCGTGCTGTCTGCGAACGATCCGGTCGCGGCTTGGGGCGGCGTCAAATTGCTGCGTGAGCGCTTCGGTATCGAGCCTTGCGCCGTGACGGGTCCAGCCACCGACAACGCCGTCGGTGTCGACATCATTCGCGAGCAGATGAACGTCGCCGCGTTCAATGCGCTCTCGGATGGTGCAGCGCTCGGCGACTGCGTCATCGATGCCATCGGACTCGGCGCTCGATTCCCAGTGGTGGCTGCATCGTGAACAAGATTCCGACACTGGTACTCGGCGGTACGGGCTACGTCGCGGGCGAAGTCCTTCGCCTCGTGGCGGGTCATCCGCAACTCGAGATCGTCGGTGTCATGTCCGACTCGCAACCCGGGGAATCCGTTGCGAAAGCGTTCTCTCATCTTGCGCCAGCGCTGGGTGATCTGCGCTTTCTCTCTGAATCCGACATCACGACACTCATCACGACGCTACCGACGAGTGCTGTCTTTTCTGCAGCGCCACATGGCGTAAGTGCGGCACTCATCGACAAGCTGTTACGAGCTGCGGAAGCCGCGGGGACACACCCTCACGTGGTCGATATCTCGGCGGACTACCGCTACGCCTCAGCTGAGGCGTATGCCGCGGTCTATAAGCATCCGCACGGCGCGCCGTCACGACTCAAAGATTTCACCTGTGCCCTACCCGAACATTTGAAAAAATCGCCTACACTGCACGTCGCCCACCCGGGCTGCTTCGCGACGGCGACCTTACTGGCGAGTGTCCCGCTGCTCTCGTTGGGTCTCATCCAGCCAACGTTATTCGTCAGCGGCGTCACGGGCAGCACGGGCTCAGGTCGAAAACCGGTCGACGGCACTCATCATCCGACCCGGCACAGTGATCTTTACGCTTACAACGCCCTCGCCCATCGTCACGCACCGGAAATCACCGCCTGTGCTGCGGCGGCGAGCGGCATCACGGCGAACTTCGCCTTCGTGCCCCACTCTGGTCCGTTCGCACGCGGTATCCATGTCACCGTACAAGCCACTCTCGCGACGGCGCATTCCGGCCTCGACACCCAAACACTCCTCGCCAAGTTGCGAAATTTTTATGAGGGCTCGACGTTCGTTAACGTTGTCGACGCTCCGCCCCGCCTAAAAGACGTGGTCGCAAGCAACTACGCGCGCCTTCATGCCTCCACCGACGGTCGAACGATCGCCGTGATGTGCGTGATCGACAACCTCACCAAAGGCGCTGCAGGTGGCGCAGTTCAGTGGATGAACCGATTGCTCAATTTGCCTGAGCACACCGGTCTCACCGCGCCGGCTGCAGGCTGGACCTGACCTTATTCCTTACGAGTCATCACTCATGAGCCCCGCCGATCATCTCGCTCCGGTTTTTGCGCAATACCCCATTGAAGTCGTCGATGCGGAAGGCGTCTGGCTACATACGCGCGATGGCCGCCGTGTACTCGATCTGTATGGCGGTCACGCCGTCGCGGCACTCGGCTACAAGCATCCGGGCTGGACGAGCGCGCTAACTCGACAGGCCAACGCCTGCAGCTTTCAGAGTAATGCTGTACCCATGGATGTACGAGTGCGCGCTGCCACTCGCCTTGCACGCTTCGCAGGTGATCACTTCGACAGCATTTTTTTTGTGAACTCTGGCGCTGAAGCTAACGAGAACGCGCTACGAATGGCGTTCAAGATGACGCGCCGCTCCAAAGTTATTGCCATCGAAGGGGCGTTTCATGGACGGACCGCTGCAGCCGGCGCAGTGACCTGGGGTGCAGACAAAAAATGGTACGAGTTCCCGCGTCCGCCCTTCGATATCGGCTGGATACCACGTCGCGACGTAAGCGCGATCGCGAGTCAGGTCGATTCCGAAACGGCGGCGGTCATCGTCGAACCGGTTCAGGGTGTCGGCGGTGCCTTCGACATGGGTCGCGAATTCCTCGCCGCCCTTCGCGCCCGCTGCAACGAGACCGGCACCGTGCTCATCTTCGACGAAGTGCAGATCGGCGTCGGCCGTAGTGGTCAGCCCTTCGCGGCTCAATTTTATGACGTCATGCCAGACATGATCACTACCGCCAAAGCGCTCGGTAACGGCTTCCCGTGCGGCGCCTTGCTCATGACGCCTCGCGTCACGGACGCGCTCAAGCTGGAAGGACTCGGCACGACCTTCGGTGGCGGACCGATGGCGTGCGCAGCCATCGAGGCGGTGATCGAAGCGATCGAGGACGAAAAACTTCTCGAAAACGTTCGTCGCGTCGCGAAGTACTTGCGCGACACCTGCACCGTGGGTCCCGTCACAGGTCACCAGGGTGCCGGTTTCTTACACGGTCTGATTTGCTCACGGCCGGCCAAAGATATTCAAAAGACCCTGCTCGAAAGAAACATTCTCGTCGGCACGAGTGGCGATCCGAATGTCGTCCGACTCTTGCCTCCGTACATTCTTCAAGAAAAACACGTTGACCTCCTCAGAGAGGCCTTGCTAGACCTATGAAACGATTTCTCGATCTCGCCGATTTCAGTCGTGAGGAGATCCTCGATCTGCTCGCGCTCGCCCGTCGCCTCGAAGAACACCCCGAGCCGCGCGCGCTCGCTGGGAAGATTCTCGGACTCGTGTTCTTTAACCCCTCGCTGCGCACGCTTTCGTCCTTTCAGGTCGGAATGATGCGACTCGGAGGGCAATCCTTCGTGATCACACCGGGACAGGGAACTTGGCAACTAGAAACACGCACGGGAGCGATCATGAACGGTGCGGCTGCCGAGCATGTGCGCGAAGGGCTCCCCGTACTCGCATCTTATGCCGATGCGCTCGGCATCCGAGCGTTCGCAGAGGGCAAAGATCTTCGTCATGATTTGGCCGAGACCAACTTCAAAGCGATGTCGTCGGTCGTCGACAAGCCGCTCATTAATCTCGAGTCGGCGATGAATCACCCATGTCAGGCGCTCGCCGACTGGAAGACGCTAGAAGATCTTAGAGTTCCGCAGCGTGCGAAGTTCGTGCTGACCTGGGCGAATCATCCGCGCGTCACACCGCTCGCCGTTCCCGCCGCCACCGTGCACATGGCGGCTCAGCGCGGCATGGAGGTCGTTGTACTTCGCCCCGAGGGATTCGCGCTCCCGCCAGAAATCATGGATAAAGCGCGCGCGGCTGCAGCAGCGTCCGGCGGCTCGGTCCGCGAAACCAATGATCGATCGGAAGCGCTGAACGGCGCTCACGTGGTGTACGCCAAAGAATGGGGCTCGACAACGCACTATGGCGACTCCGTCGGCGACGCCACGCTACGCGCGGGCCTCACCGACTGGTGCGTACGCGAGAACTGGTTTTCAAAATCTGCGAGCGACTGCAAGTTCATGCATTGTCTGCCGGTGCGTCGCAACGTAGCCGTCGCGGATGAAGTACTCGATGGCCCGCGCAGCGTAGTTCAACGCGAGGCGCACAACCGTTTACCCGCACAGATGGCGGTGCTGCACCGCATGCTTTCGAATGGAGGAGCCGAACGATGATCATGCACAGAGCCGACCCCGCCGCCGTCATCCGGGCGCTGCGTAGCGCGGCCCCGTATATCCGCCTATATAAGGGTAAAACTTTCGTTGTGAAAGCAGGCGGTGGTGTGTTCGGTGATCCCGATGCCACGAGAGGGCTGATCGAGCAAATCGCCATTCTTCACTCGCTCGGAATCCGTGTCGTGTTCGTGCACGGCGGCGGGCCGCAGCTCACCGAAGTGACCGAAAAGCTCGGTGTACCCACTCAAATGGTGGAAGGTCGGCGCGTCACCGACGCGCGCTCCATCGATGCCACCGCTATGGTGCTTTCGGGGCTCATCAATACACGCATCCTCGCGACCTGTCGCGAACTCGAGATTCGAGCGATCGGTCTCAGCGGAGTTGACGCGGGTCTCATCCAGGCTCACAAGCGTGCTCCCGTTAAACTGCAAACGGGCGATGCGACCATCGACTACGGTTTCGTGGGCGATATCGACTACATCGATACCGACGTGCTGCGTAAATTGCTCGATAACGGACTCATGCCGGTGATCTCGCCGCTTTCCAGCGACGGTTCCGGCACCTTGCTGAACATCAATGCCGATACGGTCGCCTCGGCCATCGGTGCAGCACTCGGGGCGGAGAAGCTCATTCTTTGTACCGGCGCACCGGGCATCCTCGAACGTGTCGAAGATCCCTCGTCGGTCATTTCGTACACCGATCTCGCAGGCGTCAAACGCCTGCGGGACGAGAAGCGCATCATCGACGGCATGCTGCCAAAAGCTAAAGCTATCGAGAATGCCATTCAGGGTGGTGTCAAACGGGTTCACGTCATCTCTTATAAATCGCCCGATGCCATCCTCGCCGAGGTATTCACCAACGAGGGAACCGGCACGCTCGTCGTCGCGGACATCGGTAAGCTCGCCCCGGCCGAGCTCGCGGCTGGCAGCGTCGCGAAGCCATGAGCCGGCTATGGGACAAAGGCGCGCCGCTCGATGAGCGGGTGCTCGCCTTCACGGCGGGAGAAGATCACGCGCTCGACGAACGACTTGTCCCCTATGACGCCCGCGCCTCGATCGCACACGCGCAAATGCTGAACGATCAAGGTCTGCTCTCGGATGCCGATTGCGAAGCCATCGAGAATGGCCTCGAAGCACTGGCCGCATCACATGCTAAAGGCGAGTGGAAGATCGAGCTCTCTGACGAGGACGGTCAGACCGCGCTCGAGCGGCGCCTCACTGCAAAAATAGGTGAAGCCGGTGGTCGCGTTCACCTCGGACGCTCTCGTAACGATCAAGTACTGACGGCGCTGCGCCTTTACTTGCGTGATGTCACCGAGCAACTGGCGCAAGGGGCAGAAGACGTGGCCGCAGCGCTCGATCGTCTTGCTGCGCGCCAAGGCGATATCGAATTGCCGGGCTACACTCACATGCAGCAGGCGATGCCGAGTTCCGTCGGTCTCTGGGCTAACGGTTTTTCAGCAGAGCTACGTGACGACGCGTCGGGCTTGCGTGCCGTGCAACGGCGCCTCGGAAAAAATCCGCTCGGCTCGGCGGCGGGCTATGGCACGCCAGGCCTGCCCATCGATCGAGAGTCGACTCGTCAGGCGCTCGACTTCGACGAGACTCATGAGCCGGTCACGGCAGTGCAACTTTCGCGTGGCAAAGCCGAAGCACAGCTGCTTTTCGAAATCACCTTGCTGATGCAAGACCTCGGGCGCTTTGCTACCGATACCTGTCTCTTTTACACGCAGGAGTTTGCCTTCCTCGAACTACCCGATGAATTCACAACGGGCTCTTCGATCATGCCGCAAAAGCGCAATCCTGACGTATTCGAACTGCTGCGCGCTCGAACCGCATCGGCACATGGCTGCCTAGTCGAAGCACTCGGGATCTTCGCCAAATTGCCGTCGGGTTATCAGCGCGATCTGCAGTTGCTCAAGGCACCGCTCTTTCGCGGCATCGATCTCGCTCTCGCGAGCACTTCGATCATTGCTCCGGCCATCCATGCGATGGCCTTCAAGCCAGAGAACATCATGATGGATCCGGCGATTCACGCCGCCGAACGTGCCAACGAACTCGTCGTGAAAGAAGGCATCCCCTTCAGAGAGGCTTACCGACGAGTCGGCGCGGCGCTACGCACCGACAACGCAGGTAGCAAATCGTGAAAGGGCAAAGAATTTCCTGGCGCCCGGAGGCGACTCTCGCGGCGATGAATGCGAAAGCCCACGACACCATGGTCGAAATGCTTGGTATCGTGCTCACCGAGGTAGGAGACGACTATCTCAAAGGTACGATGCCAGTCACCTCGCGCAACTGCCAACCGATGCGGATCTTGCACGGCGGCGCGTCGGTTGCGTTTGCAGAGTCTTTGGCGAGCATCGCTGCCAATTGGTCTCTCAACGACGAGCAGGCGGCGGTCGGTCAAGAAATCAACGCTAATCACCTACGTCCTGCGCGCGAGGGCGAGACCGTGACGGGTATCACGCGACTCGTTCATGCGGGTGCCCGTAGCCAAGTCTGGACGATCGATATCTACAACGAGCAGGGCCAGCCCGTTTGCATTTCTCGAATCACCATCGCCATCATCAAGCGACGCTCATGAACGATCTCCAACGAACACCCGATCCGTCCCTACTGACCTGGACACATGTCATCTACGGACTGCATGCGCTATCGGTGCTGATTGGCATCACAGGGCCCGCAACGATTGTCGGTAGTTTTATCTTTGGTCTGCCATCCATCGCAGCGGTCATCATGAACTACGCACGGCGACGTGACGTCGCCGACACCTGGCTCGCCTCCCACTTCACGTGGCAAATCCGGACGTTTTGGATCGCCTTTATCGCAAGTGCTTTGGTGCTCATTATTTCGGCACCACTGATGTTGATCCTCGTCGGCTTCGCCACCGCCGCGATCGGCTTCCTGATCGTCGGCGCCTGGGTGCTCTATCGCGTGGCTCGTGGCTGGCTCGCCTTGCGCGATGGCCGAACGATGTCCGTGCCATGAGTGTCATCTTCAAATGGATGGCCGCAGTCGCACTCGCGCTGCTGCTTTCAGCCTGCGGACAAACGGGTCCGCTCTATCTGCCGGACCAACCCCAACAAGTCATCATCCGAGAGCGTGAGACTCGCACGGCGCCGTCCACCCCGGACGTCCCTGCTCAATCAACAGCCGAACCGAGGGCCGATCCTCGTAGCCTCTGACCGACCCCTCGGTTTTCCGCAGCATCGATTTTTTCTTTGTCTGCCTATGATGGCAGGCGATGTCCACCCTGGTCGCCGAACTCCGTTGTCACGCTCCTACTCCATCACGCGTCGCGCCTCGAATGGGCGTGTCTTCCCGCGACTCTCGGCAACGGCATCGCGCGATCGTGATGCTGAGCCTCTTTGGGTTCGTGTTACTGCGTACGCTCACAATCTGTCACGAGCCCGGATCTCCCTCGAGCGCTCGCAGCGGGACACAAGCGGGCATCGATGCATTAATTTCGAGTGCATTTTGCGGCACGCTCGATGCTCCCATCAGCTCGCGCAACGAAGGAACGCCTTCTCACGCTTCGAGCGCGATGTGTTTGCACTGCGCAAGCGGCTGCCACGGCGTGACAGCATTCAGAACGTTCTGGATCGTGCTGGCTTTCGGTCTCACTGTGCGTCACTTAATGAGAATCAATCTCGATAAGATGCAACGCACTGCGCATCATCGCGACAATAAAGTCCGAGGTCCGCCCGCCGGTTGAGACGACGCGTATAATTACGTCGTTACTCGACCTCTCACCAAAAGGATTTGCCCATGAAGTCTGACAAGCTCTCTCGCCGTCAGGTACTCGGTGCCACCGTGCTGGGTCTGCCGGCCATTCCGGTCGTCGTCGACACCGCTTTCGCGCAAGCTAAGCCGGCCGCCGGCGCTCTGCCCGTTCTCAGCCCGACTGAGCCGGCTGCCAAAGCCCTCGGTTATACCGAGGACTCCAAAAAGGTCGACCAGAAAGCCAACCCGAACCACAAGCCCGAGCAACATTGCGGCAACTGCCTGCAGTGGGCCGACAAAGATCGCAAGGCTCCGCTCGCCAAGTGCAACCTCTTCCCGGGCAAGCTCGTGAAGAACCCGGCCTGGTGCAAAGTTTGGGTCAAGGCTCCCGGCGTCGCCTGATTCGTCCGCCACGAACGCCGGGCCGCGTGAGTCTTCTCGCGCTGCCCGGCGTTCTCTTTTAAGGGCATGATTGCCGCCGCATGAGTGCCTTACCGACTTCGCCGCCCGATCTCGTCCTCGTAGACGGGTCCTCCTATCTCTATCGCGCCTTCCACGCGCTTCCGCCGCTCACCAACTCGAAAGGCGAGCCTACCGGCGCCGTGCTCGGCGTGATCAACATGCTGCTCAAGCTGATGCGCGAAACTGCGCCGGCTCGATTTGCCGTCGTATTCGATGCGCCAGGAAAAACGTTCCGCGACGAGCTCTTCGCGGAATACAAATCGCATCGACCACCGATGCCCGACGATTTACGTTCGCAAGTCGAACCCTTGCTCGAAGTCGTTCGCGCGCTCGGTCTGCCTTTGCTGCGAATTTCTGGAGTCGAGGCCGACGATGTCATAGGCACCCTCGCCCGACGCGCATCGAGCACGGGGCAAAACGTTCTGATTTCGACGGGCGACAAAGATATGTGCCAACTCGTCGAACCGCGCATCACTCTCGTCAATACGATGAGCGGCAGCCTTTACGATCGTGAGGGGGTGAAAGCGAAATTCGATGTATGGCCTGAGCAAATCATCGATTACCTCGCATTGGTCGGCGACAGTTCAGACAACATTCCGGGCATCGATAAAGTCGGACCGAAAACCGCGGCGAAGTGGCTAGGGCAATACCAAACGCTCGATCAGCTCATCGCGAACGCCCACGAGGTGACGGGGAAAGTTGGCGACAACTTACGCGCGGGCCTCGAAACACTCGAGCTGTCTCGAAAACTCGCAACGATTCGGGGTGATCTCGAATTGCCGATCGAAGCCGAGACGCTCGACCGCAGACCCGCCGATGACGAGACCCTACGCTCGCTATACACGCGCCTCGAATTCCGAGCATTACTGCGTACACTCGACGGCGGCAAAGAATCGGACGACTCCAACGGAAGCCCCGCGGGGACGAAAACTGCACAAAGTACACCGGATGCCTCAGGTCTCGAACTTCGTCCCGATATTGCCAATGCTCCGCGGCAATACGAAACCGTACTCGATCAAACCGCTTTCGAGCGTTGGTGCCAGACACTCGAGCGCACAGAGATCTTCGCCTTCGATACTGAAACGACCAGTCTCGATTACATGGCCGCGCAGATCGTCGGCGTCTCGTTCTGCATCGAGCCCGGTATCTCCGCTTATGTGCCCCTGAGGCACGACTATGTCGGGGCACCGGCGCAACTCGATCGCGACACCTTTCTTGCGCGTCTGAAACCTCTGCTCGAGAGCGAGTCCCATCACAAGATCGGCCACAACTTGAAATACGATGCGCACGTACTCGCCAATCACGGCATCACACTGCGCGGCATGCGTCATGACACCATGCTCGAGTCGTATGTATGGAATAGCGTCGCCACCCGACACGATATGGACTCCGCAGCCCTGCGCTATCTAGGTCTGACGACGATCACGTATGAAGACGTCGCCGGAAAAGGCGCTAAGCAGATTTCTTTCGAGCAGGTATCCATCGAGCGCGCCGGTGAATACGCCGCCGAGGATGCTGACGTCACGCTGCGATTACATCGCACGCTTTGGCCTGCAATTACACAGCAGCCTCAACTTAAGCGTCTCTATGAAGAATTCGAGCAGCCGCTCGTCGGTGTCTTGCAGCGGATGGAAAGGCGCGGCGTGCTGATCGATCGAGAGATGCTACGCCTGCAGAGCAGCGAACTCGCACGTCGAGCCGAGGAACTCAAAGCACAGGCTCATGCGGAGGCGGGTACGGACTTCAATCTCGACTCACCCAAGCAGTTGCAGCAAATCTTGTTCGAAAAGATGCAGATTCCGGTGTTGCGAAAGACACCGACCGGTCAGCCCTCGACCGCCGAGGATGTACTTGAAGAGCTTGCGGATGCCTACGCTCTACCACGACTGATCCTGGACTATCGAAGCATCGCGAAGCTGCGCAGCACCTACACGGAAAAGCTTCCCTTGCAGGTCAATGCCGAAACCGGGCGCGTTCACACGTCTTACCATCAAGCCGTCGCGCAAACTGGTCGACTCTCGTCGACCGACCCGAACCTTCAAAATATTCCCATCCGCACACCCGAAGGGCGTCGTATTCGAAAGGCCTTCATCGCGCCGCCGAAGCACGTATTGCTGGCTGCAGACTACTCGCAAATCGAGCTGCGGATCATGGCCCATCTGTCGGCAGACGCGGGACTGCTCGGTGCATTCGAAGCGGATCGCGACGTACACCAAGCCACGGCGGCAGAGGTATTCGGTGTGCCGCTCGATTCGGTATCTGCCGATCAGCGGCGATCGGCCAAGGCCATCAACTTCGGGCTCATCTACGGTATGTCCGCCTTCGGACTCGCACGGCAACTCGGCATCGACCGCAGTTCAGCTCAAAGATATGTCGATTTGTATTTCGAGCGATATCCCGGCGTGAAGGCGTACATGGATCGCACTCGAGAACAGGCCAAAGACACGGGCTTCGTCGAGACGGTCTTCGGGCGTCGTCTTTATCTGCCTGATATCCGCTCGCGCAATCGGGCCCTGCAGCAGTACGCCGAGCGCAGCGCGATCAACGCACCGATGCAGGGTACGGCGGCGGATCTCATCAAGCTCGCCATGATCCATGTCGATAGTTGGTGCGAGCGCGAATCGATGAGCAAAGCCCAACTCATCATGCAGGTGCACGACGAGCTCGTGCTCGAAGTGCGAGAGGATGCCGTCGTCGAGGTCACCGACGCCGTGCGTCGCTGCATGATCGACGCCGGCCGAAACGCGCTGCGCGTACCCCTGAAGGTGGACGTCGGTGTGGGTCAGAACTGGGACGAAGCCCACTGATCTTTCGGTGTTGCGAGCACGCGACAGCGAAATCTATAACTCATTGATTATTAATTAATTTTATTTCTGAACTTTCTCAGTTCTCGGCGGGTCTTAATGCTTGAACGTAGAGCGTTCCCCGCTTCTATCCCTCCCTGAGCGGGCCCCGGCCATGAGACCTGTGCCGGGTTCGTCTGCCCCCGGTCACCGCAAGGTTTCCGGGGGTTTTTTTATGACCTAGCGCTCGCCCAAAGTTCATCGAGCCGATCGCGCGCCTCGTCTACCCCCAAACCCGAATGCGCCGAGAATAACTGGGCCGTCGCGACCTCGCCGAGGGTCGCCTGAGCCTCCCGCAACGCTGCAGCCCGCTCCGCCTGATTGAGCTTGTCCGCCTTGGCGATCAGCACGTGAATTCGGCGCCGAGTGGGGTCGGCCCACTCGATTAGCCCGAGATCCTCGTCCCGCAGACCCCGTCGACAATCGACCACCAGAAGCAGCCCCCGAAGGCTCTCCCTCTCTCGCAACGCATCGAGTAGCGGGACCCATTTGCTGCGTTCATCGGCTCGGATGTCGGCATAACCGTATCCGGGAAGATCGACGATCCGATGCCCCGCCTCCAGCTCGAAATAATTAAGCAAACGGGTCTGCCCCGGAGTCTTGCTCGTCCGAGCCAAGGCCTTGCGCCCCGAAATGGCGTTGATGGCGCTCGACTTACCCGCATTGGAGCGGCCTGCAAAGGCCACCTCCGCCCCCGCGTCGGCCGGAAACTGCACGGGCGCCGCCACGCTCAGGATGAAGTTCGCCTTTGGAAAACGCGACACGATAGGACCGCCCGCACAGGCACGAAAAAGGGGCGTTAGTGTAAACTCCTCGGCCTGAAATCGACGTTCGGAGCCTGCAGAAATGTTCATCGCCAAGCCCTTCGCTGCCGCACTGGCCACCGCTGCCCTCGCCGTCCTGATGGCGCCCGCAGCCCTCGCCAAGGGCAATGCCGAAGCAGGCGCTACCAAAGCTGCGGTATGTGCAGCCTGCCACGGCGTCAATGGCAGCAGCGTCAACCCCGAGTGGCCGAATCTCGCGGGTCAAAGCCCCGTCTACATTCAGGAGCAGTTGCGCCTGTTCCGCGCCGGACATCGAAACAACATGGTGATGTACCCGCTCGCCATGGCGCTGACCGACGAAGACATCGCTGACCTCGCGGCGTACTTCTCCACGCAGACCCCCACGGGTCTAGAAGCCGATCCGACCAACTACAAATTAGGCGAAGCCCTTTATCGAGGCGGTGATCGCACGCGTAATCTGCCGTCATGCGCCTCGTGCCACGGCCCGGTGGGTCTCGGCAACGCAACCGCGGGTTATCCCGCGCTTCGCGCTCAGCACGCGACCTACACGCTCAAGCAACTAACCGATTACACAAACGATCAGCGTTACGTCGATATCGCCACCGGCACGCCGACCAAGTCGCGCAATGGACACATGATGTCCACGATCGCGAAGCGCCTCACCGAAGAAGACAAGAAGGCCTTGGCAAGCTACATCCAGGGTCTTCGCTGATGAAGGCTTTTCGAGCGGCGTGGTTGGCGGCCGTGGGTGTCGCCCTGATCGGCACGGCGATCACGCCCGCCCCGGTTGAGGCGCAAGACGCCGCTCAAGGTTTGTCGCGTTGGCAGGAAGGGCGACACTATCGCCGTATCTCACCCGTCATTCCGACCAATGTCGCTCCGGGAAAGGTCGAAATCATCGAAATTTTTTGGTACGGCTGTAGCCACTGCTACACGCTCGACCCCTTCCTCGAGCGCTGGAAGAAAAGCGGCAAACCCTCTCATGTCGAGTTTGTTCGTGTTCCGGTCACCTGGAACGCCGGAGCCAAACTGCACGCTCGGCTTTACTACACGCTGCAAGCGCTGAAACAAGACGAGCGTCTTCATACCAAGGTGTTCGACACCATCTTCCGCACGGGTAACGGTCTTCTGGGTCGCGATGAAGCGTCGACTCTCGAGGTCATGGTCGACTGGGCGAAGCAAAACGGTATCCAGGAAAAAGCGTTCCGCGATGCCTGGAACTCCATGTGGGTGAGCACCAAGCTGCGCCAGGCCGACGACATCGTTCGTCGCTACCGCGCGGAAGGCACGCCTTTCATGGCCGTGAACGGTCGCTACTCGACCGATGTCGGTATGGCGGGCGGCACACAGCAGATGCTGAATCTCATCAACGATCTCGCCAACGCGGAGAAGGCTCGCTGAGCCTTTTGCGCGCGACTCTCGGATAGCGCGCGTGATCCGGTTTTTTAGGCTAGACGATACCGGGCTGCACGGCGAAACCCTGCGCGACGGCATTGTCGTTCCCGACGATGCGATCTGGATCGATCTCGTCGAGCCTTCGGCAGAAGAAGAAGCGCGTATCGAACAATTCTTGCGCATCGACGTTCCGACTCGTGAAGAGATGCGCGAGATCGAAACGTCAAATCGCTTCTATCAGGAGGGCGACACCCTCTATATGACGGCGACGGTGGTCACTAAACTAGATACGGCTCGTCCTGAAAATAGTCAGATCACTTTTATTCTCACGCCAGATCGACTCATCACCAACCGGTATGTCGATCCGCTGCCGTTCCGTCGGTACATCGCCTATGCCGAGCGACATCCGGCGGTCTGCAATTCGGCCGCGGCAGTGCTCGCCGGTTTGCTCGAAGCCATGGTCAATCGAATCGCCGACGTGCTCGAGAGAACGGGCGACGAGATGGATGCTCTTTCGGCGGAGGTCTTCGGCTCCCCTAACGTCGTTCGACGGCGTGACCGTGATTATCGCGCGATCCTCGAGCGTGTCGGTCGAAATGGCGACCTGAACTCCAAGGCTCGCGAAACTCTGGGCAGCCTCGCCCGACTGATCGGATTTTTGCAGCAATCGACAGGACATCGATTCGAAGATGATCTGAAGGGTCGCCTTCACTCGATTCTCCGCGATGCCGAACAACTGAGCAGTCACGCGGCGTTCATGAGTAACAAGGTGCAATTCCTGCTCGACGCCACCCTAGGAATGATCAACATCGATCAGAACAATATTCTGAAAATTTTCTCGGTAGCTACCGTCGTGCTGTTGCCGCCCTCGGTGATCGGAGCAATTTTCGGCATGAACTTTGATGTCATTCCGAGCGCCCACGCAGAGTGGGGGTTTTGGGGCGCCCTCGCCATAATGACGATTTCCGCCGTCGTTCCGTTCGTCTACTTCAAGAAGCGCGGCTGGCTCTAAAAAATCGCTTAGTGGGGCGTCCCTAGTTAAGGGCTTGACTGCCGGCTCCACCGGCGGAAACTTGGGGATGGAGGATGCCATGACCCGAGCCTTTCGTTTCCTGACGTTCTATTTTTTGACCGCTCTCGTTTGGCCGGAACAATCGATCGCGGCAGAATCTGACGACTTCCGCCACGCGCTGATCATCGGAGTCGCAGTGTATCGCGACGAGGAAGTCCCCCCGCTTTTTGGCGTCCCCAACGATATGGACAGCGCGCGCGAAATCGCTACAGCGATGGGTATTCCTGCCGCGAACATCACCGAACTTTTCAACGAGCAAGCAACCAAGAACAACATCATCGCCGAGCTACGAAAACTCTCTCAGCGAAAAACTGATGGCGGACGCATCCTCATCTATTTCTCTGGACATTGCACGCGCTGGCGCGAAGCGAGCTCCGGGGGTTGCGTCGAGGGTCTGCTCACCTGGGACAGACAAGTCATCGTCAATCGTGAGTTTGCACAGTTCGCAAGACCGCTAGGCTTGAAAGCCGACAAACTCATCATCATGTTCGACGCATGCCACTCCGGAGGCGTTGCGGGTGTGGCTCGCAATACGAGGTCGCTCGGTGGCAACGCGCTTTCCCCAAAATTCTTTATGCGTGCCGATGCCACAGACGCGGCATGTAGTAAGCCCTCGAACGTTCGCACGAGAAGTCTGATCGGCCCTGCTCAAGACGGCATCGAACCGCTGCCCGAAAACGTCGTGCATATCATGTCGGCCCGCCCCGACGAGGTGAGCTTCGATGAGCCAAGTCGCGGCGGCCTTGCCACACAGGCCGTTAAGCGGTGCCTACTCGGCGGTGCGACGGATACCGATGGCAGCGGAGGAGTGTCTCTGGCAGAAGTCGAAAACTGTTCTCAGGGCTTCATCCGCGAAAAAGTCGCGCGCTTCCCTGACTTACTACCCCACCATATTTCTATCTCAGGTCTCCGCAATCTCGTGCCGGTCGCCGCGCAGAGCAGCGGTGCCACCCCTTCGGCCGAAGCCGTCCGCCTCGAAAAAGAACGACTCGCCAAAGAACAGCAAGAAGCCGAGCAACGTCGGAGAGCCGAAGAGGAACGAATCGCGACTCAGCGTGCCGAGCAGGTTCGGCTCGAGCAAGCGCGAGCGGCTGAAGAGCGGGCGCGAGCCGAAGCTGAACAATCGAGACTCGCCGCTGAACGTGCCGAAGCCGAAAAAGCTCGCCTCGCAGCGGAACGAGCCGAGGCCGAAAAACAGCGGCTCGCCGCCGAGCGCGCCGAGCAAGCCAAGCGCGAGCAAGAGCGCCTCGCCAAAGAACGCGCTCAGGCCGAAGCTGAAAAAGCTCGCCTCGCGGCAGAGCGAGCCGAGGCCGAGAAGCAGCGACTTGCCGCCGAGCGTGCCGAGCAGGCTAAACGCGATCAGGAGCGTATCGCTAAAGAACGGGCCCGAGCGGAGGCGGAGCAGGCCCGTCTCGCGGCGGAGCGAGCGGCTGCCGAAAAAGCCCGCCTCGTAGCGGAGCGTGCAGAAGCCGAGAAGCAACGACTCGCCGCAGAACGCCTCGCGCAGGCCCGACTCGAACAAGAAAGGCTCGCTGCGGAGGCGGCACTCGCCACAGCAGCCCAGGCCGCAGCAGCTCAAGCCGCAGCAGCCCAGACCGCAGCAGCGCAGGCCGCTGCACTACAGGCGAACACCCCTACGGCGGCGACCGGACCCAGCAGCGCGCCTTCAGCACCTGCAGCGGTCGGGGCTCTGGCCTCGCTCAAAGATATCTATGCTCAACGGGATACCCGGAGGAGCGTTACCGTCACCGTACCGAAGGACACTTTGCGCATCGATCAAGACCCGTTCACGATGACCGTGACCTCTTCGCATGCGGGGTACGTCTATGTGCTACTTCTCGGAAGTGATGAAACGAGCTTCTACATGCTCTTCCCTAACGCACTCGACGAAGCCAATCGCATCGAAGCTAACAAACCCCTGAAACTTCCGCGCCCCCACTGGGGGGTCAATGCGGCGGGGCCGCCGGGGACGGATCAAATCTTGGTCATCGTTTCGGAGACGGCTCGAAACCTCGCCGTCTTGCCAAACCAAGCGAGCGGTGCCGAAAATACGTTCATCCTGACCCCCGCAGATTTGGGCGGACGTCGCCAACTCGTGAACTTCGTCATTGGCTCGGGTGTTTCGGGTGCCTCGCGTTTCGGTGCGAACTGGATAACCGTCAAGGAGGTTCAATGATTACCTTTCAATTCGTTTTTTTGGTCGCCCTTCTTGCGGCTCCTCCACCGAACCCGACGGCTCAAGACATCATTGACCGCCTGAGCGACGCGCCTGCCAAAGAAGCTCAGGGCAACCTTGGGCAAACGAGAAGTCTTCGAAATCTCGCTCCTAAGATGCGTGCCATCGACATGAACATTCAGTTCGAGTTCAACTCGGCAAAGATCACCCAAGAAGGGAGCGATGCGCTTCAGCAACTCTCGATCGCGATGAAGTCTGCGCAACTCCTCGAGTCTCGATTCGTTATCGTAGGCCACACCGACGCGAAAGGCACAGCCCAGTACAACCTCGACCTGTCTTCACGACGCGCTCAGTCCGTTTTGGGTTATCTCAAGTCGCAAGGCATCGATATCGGCCGTCTCGAAGCGGTCGGCAAGGGGTTCAACGAGTTACTCAACGAAGATGATCCTCTCGCCGCCGAAAACCGCCGGGTCCGGATCGTCGCGGTGTCTACGCCATGAAACGCCTTCGACTCCCGGTCGTCACCTTGGCGATGCTGCTGATCGCACGCGCTCTGCCGGCGGCCGAGCCTCTTCTGCTCGTCACCGAGGAGGAACTTCAAGCCTCCATGGCTGCCCCGGAGCCTTTATTCCCACGCTTTACGCCAGAGCCCGGTGCACCACGCATTCTGGTAGAGACGCCGAAACTGAATGCGGCTCTGCCATCGCCTATCGCCATGAGATTGCGGTTTCAGGCCGCCGATGGCACTGCCATCCGACCCGAGACCTTCAAGGTACGGTACGGGTCGCTGCGGATCGACATCACCGCCCGGATCACCGGGTCGACGGCGGTCACGGCGGACGGCCTGGAGATCTCTCAAGCCGCCCTTCCCAAGGGTAAACACAGGATCATCTTCGCCGTGGAAGACGCCGCGGGACGTCTCAACGAGCGCCAACTTCAGTTCGAAATCATCTGACCCTAGAATGGGGACATGCGTAACCCCATACAGCTGCTGAGCCCGAAACTCGTTCTCTCTTTGATCATCGCGTTACTCGTCACCGCCTGCGGAGGCGGCGGAGGCGGCGGAGGCACCAGCGGCGGCAGCGGAGACACCGGTTCCAGCTGCTCACTGACGAATCGACAAAATTGGGTCGTCTCGCAGATGAACGAGTGGTATCTCTACCCCGATACCCTCCCCAAAAATATCAACGTCGCAAACTACAACTCCGTCGATGCGCTCATCAGCGCAATGATCGCGACGGCAAAATCGCAGAACAAAGATCGCGACTTCACCTATATCACTTCAGCCTCGCAGGAAGACGCCCTCATCCGCTCTGGCTCGACGGCCGGCTTTGGCATCTTGCTCTATTACGATTTGACCGCTCGGCGCGTATTCATTCTTGAGGCTTATGAAACCGCGCCCGCTTACGCGACAGCCAACATCGACCGCGGCGACGAAATCGTTGCGATCGGCACGACGGCCAGCAACATGCGCCTGGTGTCAGACATCATCGCAGCTGAGGGTCGTCAAGGCGTATCGAATGCGCTGGGTCCGAGCACGGCGGGCCTCACGAGAGTGCTACGTATCGCGCGCGGTAACACGATTCGCGAAGTCACCGTTTCAAAGGCAGATTATTCTTTAGAGCCCATCTCACCACGATACGGGGCCCGTATCATCGATGACGGAGGCAAACGCTACGGCTACATCAACCTGCGAACCTTCATCGTCAGTTCCGCCAGCACTCGTCTCAGAGAAGAGTTTTTGAAGTTTCGCGAGGCTGGTATCACCGAAATCGTCATCGACTTCCGCTATAACGGCGGTGGCCTCGTGAGCGTTGCCGAAACGATGGGTGATCTGCTCGGGGGCAATCGTCAAACCAGCGAGATATTCTCGGCGACCGTCTTTCGAGACTCGAAGTCATCAAATAACACTACAAAACGTTTCTCGCCCCAATCTCAATCGGTATCGCCCACCAAGCTGGCGTTCATCACGACATCGTCCTCGGCTTCGGCGAGCGAACTCGTCATCAATAGCTTCATCCCCTATTTCAACGAGCGCCTCGCCTTGATCGGCGGCAACACCTTCGGCAAGCCCGTAGGCCAGATCGCGGCAGACAATACCTCGTGTGATGATCGTCTTCGCATAGTCGCCTTCACCACGCGCAACTCGGCCAGCTCCGATGCGTACTTCAATGGTCTCGCCGAAGCCGTCAAGGCGAGCTGCCGAGCCAACGACGATTTCACTCAGGCGCTCGGCTCCGCGGGCGAAGGCTCGACCCGCCAAGCGCTCGACTGGTTACAGGGCCGAGCCTGCACGCCCATCCCGGCGACGACCGCCCAAGCGGCCGCCGCCTCCGGAATAGGACAAGGTACGACCATCCAAGAGGACGCCACGTTACAACTCGAGCCTGTCCCGGTTTCTGGGCAACCGACTCCGGCGCAGCGAGAGATTCCAGGTCTCTTTTGAAACACCGCACTCCATTCGTCGTCGCACTATGCACCGGAGCGATCTCGGTGCTGCTTGCAGCGCCGAGTTCGCTCTTTGCCAATTCGCAAGCGGGCGCGAGACTGCTCGCGATCACCGAACCGCAGCGTGCGCCCGAACTCCCGATCACCCAACTGATCGTTCGTTTTCGGGACGATGTTGCCGCAGGACGTCTGGCGCGTCCTTCGGTGACGCGGATCGAGTCGCTCTCGAAGCGCGCAGGCGAGCCGCTGGTATATCGCCGGCCGACGGCAGATCTTTCACATGTCATGCGGCTCGTGGAGCCATTACAACGCTCTGCTGCCGAGCGCGTCGCGCAACGTCTGCGGCTCGATCCGATGGTCTCGAGCGTAGAGATCGACGAATATGTTTTTCCCTTTTTCACTCCCACCGACCCGCTCTGGACAGACTCTCGGGAAATTCTTTGGCATCTTAAAGCGCCTACTACAGAGCGCCTCGGCGGTGCCAACCTGCCGGAGGCTTGGGATACCGCAACGGGGCGCGACGTCGTCGTAGCCGTCATCGACTCCGGAATCACATCCCACCCCGATCTCGACGCCAACATCATCCGCGGACATGACTTTGTCTCCGCGGACAGTAACGGCGGCTTCCTCGTCGCAAACGACGGTGATGGACGAGACGCCGACCCCTCTGATCCAGGCGACTGGATCGACGATAACGATCTCACCAAGAGTGTGTTTTCCGGTGGGAGCTCGCCTTGCAGCAAAGCAAATAGCTCATGGCATGGCACTCATGTCGCGGGAACGATTGGCGCCGTGACGGGAAATCGACTCGGAGTCATCGGGGTCGCGCACGAAAGTAAAGTCCTTGCGATTCGCGCACTCGGAAAATGCTTCGGCTATGGATCCGATATTACCGATGCCATTCGATGGGCTGCAGGCGCGCAACCGGCGAGTGGTGCGTGGTCGGATCTTGGCATTCCCACTAACGCAACTCCTGCGCGAGTGATCAATCTCAGCCTCGGCTCCACGAGCTCGAGCTGTTCGAGTAGTCGTCAGAACGCTATCACCGCTGCACGTGCGATGGGGGCTGTCGTCGTGGTCGCTACGGGCAACGACAGCCGCGCCACGATCAGCTCGCCAGCAAATTGTTCAGGCGTAATCGCTGTGACGGCTCACACGGTTGAAGGCGACAAAGCGAGCTACGCCAATCATGGTACGGGCACCACGCTCAGCGCGCCGGGTGGCGGATCTTGCTCGACCTCTGCGCTCAATTGCCTTCCGCAGGGCAGTAGCGGTACAGCCGGCACCATTTGGCGGCTCGTCGGCTCGACGACTAACGACGGTACGACGGTGCCAGGCACCGGCGTTTACTCTGGAAAATCGGGCACCAGTATGGCGACTCCGCACGTTTCCGGCGTCGCGGCTTTGCTGATCTCCGCAATGCCGACGCTGACCGTCGACAGCGTTCGTAATTTGCTCGCTGCTAGTGCGCGCGAGTTCCCGGCAGGCACGTTCTGTTTTGGGAAGATCGATAACCCCTGTGGTGCCGGTATGCTCGATGCGACTCGAGCAATGCAGCGTCTTGCCGCGTTGACGCCCAGCGTCACGGCTCAGGCGAATGCTGCGATCGTCGAAAACGGCTCGACGGTCACACTGACGGGCACGGCAACGCCTAAAGCTGGAGGTAACACCAACCTAGTTTATCGATGGCAGCAAACGGCCGGCACAACCGTGACGCTCAGCAGTACGACCTCGACGCAAGCGACGTTCACGGCCCCTAATGGCTCGCGTATGACGTTCAAACTGACTGCGACAGATAGCGACGGCTTCGCAGCCTCGCGTTCGGTGGATGTGCGATCGAACGGCACGCCCGTGCTCGCAGCCCTGTCGCCTATTTCGGCGAGCTCCGGAAATACCGTGAGCTTCCGAGCGTCAGCGACTGACCCGGATAACGACCCACTCACCTACAGCGCGACAGGTCTCCCATCTGGAGCGACGTTCAATGCGGGTACGGGCGAATTTTCATGGCCGAACGCTACAGCAGGGACGTTCTCCATCACGGTGACAGCCAGCGATGGCCTCGCAACGAGCGCCGCTCAGAGTGCGACGATCACGGTGACCTCACCCCGCGGCGGCGGCGGGTCGCTCGATCTTTGGACGCTACTGACACTGACTATCGCGTTATTGTGGCGTCAGGTGCAGAGGCGGCGCGAACTCATCTGAGTTCGGCGATCAACATCTTCGACAACTCATTAATGAGTTTTAGTCCCGTATTGTCCGGCGAGTAATCGATGTCCGGCATATCGTCGATCGTGATGGCGATCGCGATCCGGCCGTGCGGCGTATAAACGATGCCCACATCGCTGCGAAGGGCGTCGAGACTGCCGGACTTGCTCGCTACACGCCACTCACCACTAAAACGACCGATGCCATCTTTGTATTGCTGCCGCTCCAGTATGGTGAGCAGCTCTTTTGAAGCCGAGGCATTCACCACTTTACCCTGCTCGAGCATCTCGAGCAGACGGACCATCTCCCGAGACGTCGAGGCGCCGATGCCGAATCGCTTGCTTTCGGGTTTCTCGCCTTCTCGACTCCAGCCCTCGGCAGGTTTCAGTTGGGTACCATCTCCGCGGATCTTGCGCATCGAGCGAGTTTGCGTGAGGCCCAAAGACTGCAGAAAATCATTGACCCGATCAGCGCTGATTCGATCGAGAATCAGGTTGGTCGCCGTGTTGTCGCTGACGATGATCA
>JAFMKA010000043.1 GCA_017853175.1 Steroidobacteraceae bacterium
CGAGCGATCCGCAAACGCGCAGACTCGCCGTGCGGATCCTCCTCTGGCAGGCCGCGGCAACGATCGTTCTCGGCGTGCTTGTCGCGCTCTGGGCGGGCCCGAAAAGTGGCGTGTCGGTGGTGACCGGCGGACTGATCGGGTTGATCGCGAACTTGTACATGACGGTGGCGGTGTTGCGCCCTGCGCGGT
This sequence comes from Steroidobacteraceae bacterium, assembly GCA_017853175.1. Classification (GTDB taxonomy): domain Bacteria; phylum Pseudomonadota; class Gammaproteobacteria; order Steroidobacterales; family Steroidobacteraceae; genus UBA964. Next base: position 190 of record JAFMKA010000043.1, read on the forward strand.
CCGCCGGTTTCGCGTTCGGTCGGTTACTTGCCGGCCAGTTCGTGAAAGTGTTGCTGACCGTGGGGATTTTCCTCGCGGTCGCGCAACGTAAAGATGTGGTGTGGCCCGCGGTGTTCGCGGGGTATGTCGCGACGTTGGTGGTCTTTTGGGTGGTTCCGGCGCTCTCTGCGCCGAAACTACCGCCGCGCTCCAAAGAGCGGGAATGACCTCGGCGGCGCTAGGTGAGTAACGAAGTCAGACGGACCAGGTAGACGAAACACGATGGCCAGTCAGAACGGCGCAAGCGAAACGCCCACCGAATACATCTTCCATCACCTCACCCACCTCAAGGTCGGCGAGGGTTTCTGGACCGTTCACATCGACACTTTGCTCATGTCTTCGATGCTGGCTGCCGCAGTGGCCGCGTTTTTGTACGTCGGCGTGCGTCGTGGCAGCGCCGCTGGTGCGCCGGTCGGACTGCGTAATTTCGTCGAGATCATCTACGAATTCATCGACAGCCAGGTTTCCGACATTTACCACGGCAACCGCGCCTTCCTCGTGGCGCTCAGCCTGTCGCTGTTCACCTGGATCGCGGCGATGAACTCCTTGGACTTGCTGCCGGTCGATCTGCCGGGCAGCATCGCCGCCATGTTCGGCGCCGGGTATTTCCGCGTGCTGCCGACCGCAGACCTCAACGGCACGATCGCCATAGCGCTCGTGATACTCGCGCTCATCATCGTCTTTTCCATCCGCGCGAAGGGCGTCGGCGGTTACCTGCACGAATGGATCGCCGCTCCGTTCGGCAACAACCCGTTGTTGTGGATCCCGAACATCGCGCTCAATTTCATCGAGCTGCTGGCAAAGCCGGTTTCGCTGTCGATGCGGCTCTTCGGCAACATGTATGCAGGCGAATTGCTTTTCATGCTCATCGCCTTGCTCGGCATGGTTTTCGCGTTCTCAATCGCCGGCATTTCTTTGTTTATAGGCCAGATCATCGTCGGCTCGGTGTGGGCGATTTTCCACATCCTGATCGTTTTGTTGCAGGCCTATATTTTCATGATTCTCCCGGTCGTTTACATCTCGATGGCCGAAGAGCATCACTGATCACCACGGTTTTCGATTCGTTATCCACGCGTTAGTTTGATTTGAGGAGTCTCTGAAAATGGAAGCTATTGCAAACGTCCAGGCGTTCACCGCCCTCGGCATCGGCATGATCATCGGTCTCGGCGCGAGCGGAGCCTGCATCGGCATCGGCATCATGGGTTCCAAGTTCCTCGAGTCCGCTGCCCGCCAGCCGGAACTCATCCCGATGCTGCAGGGCCGTATGTTTCTGCTCGTGGGTCTGATCGACGCGGCATTCCTCATCGGCGTCGGTCTCGCGATGCTGTTTGCGTTCGCCAACCCGATGCTCGCGAGCCTTGCCGGTTAATTTGACTTCCGGAGGGCTCCCGCGAGGGAGACACAGGTCATGACGATCAACGCCACTTTCATCGGCCAGATCATTGTCTTCCTGATCCTCTTGTGGTTCATCGGGAAGTTCGTCACGCCCGTTCTGGCGGAAGAACTGAACGCCCGTAACCGCAAGATCGCCGACGGTCTCGCCGCCGCGGAGAAGGGACAGAAGGACCTTGCCGAAGCCACGAACCGTGCCGACGCGATCATTCGTGAGTCACGCGAGCGAGCCAAGCAGATCGAAGATCAGGCTTCACGCCGCTCGAACGAGGCGATCGAAGCCGCGAAGGTCTTAGCGCAGGGTGAGGGCGCCCGTATCGTCGCCGCTGCTCGCGACGAGGCTGCGACGGAGACCAACCGCGCCCGCGACCAGCTCCGTAAGGAGTTCGGTTCGATGGTGGTGGTGGGTGCTTCTCGACTGCTCGAGCGCGAAGTCGACGCGAAGACGCACGCGCAATTGCTCGACAAGCTCGCGGACGAGATTGCACGTGGCTGAGGAGGCAACCATAGCCAGGCCGTACGCCCGCGCGGCGTTCGAGCATGCACATGCCGCAGGGCAGCTCGCCGCGTGGGGCGAGATGCTCGAACGCGCGAGCGTGGTGCTCGACGACGTTCGCGTGAGCGCACTGGTCGGCAATCCGCACGTGCAGCGCGCGGAGCTCGTGAGCTTCGTCGCCGATCTTGCCGGTGCATCGGGTAATGAGAAGGCGCTCAACTTTCTGCGCCTACTCGCCGACAACGGTCGCCTCGCGCTGTTGCCGCAGATTGCTGTGCAATACGCTGCGCTGCGTGCGGAGGTCGAGAACACGGTGGACGTCATCGTGACCTCTGCGCTTCCGCTCACGGCCGAGCAATCCGAGAAGTTGACGCAGGCACTCACCCGCCGCTTGCGTCGTACGGTTCGCCTCTCTTCGACGGTCGATCCGTCGCTGATCGGCGGCGCCGTGGTACGCGCGGGCGATTTCGTCGTCGATGGCTCGCTTCGCGGGCGCGTCGAGCGACTCAGTAACACGATGGCCGGCGCCTAATGCGTCGTCCGCACCAGGTTTTTTAGAGGACCCCACATGTCCATCAAGGCATCCGAGATTTCCGATCTCATCAAGCAGCGTATCGATCGCTTCCAGTCGGCCGCTGAGGCCCGCAACGTCGGCACGATCGTGTCGGTCACGGACGGCATCTGCCGCATCCATGGCCTTGCCGATGTGCGCTACGGTGAAATGATCGAGTTCCCGGGCAATCTATTTGGGCTCGCGCTCAACCTCGAGCAAGACTCGGTGGGCGCGGTCGTGCTCGGCGATTACAAAACTTTGAAGGAAGGCGACACCGTCAAGACGACGGGCCGCATCCTCGAAGTGCCGGTGGGTCCGGAACTGCTGGGTCGCGTGGTCGATGCGCTCGGCAATCCGATCGACGGCAAGGGCCCGCTCAAGACGTCACGCACTGCGCCGATCGAGCGTGTCGCTCCGGGCGTCATCTACCGTAAGTCCGTGAGCCAGCCGGTGCAGACCGGTTATAAGGCCATCGACTCGATGGTGCCGGTGGGTCGCGGGCAGCGCGAGCTCATCATCGGCGACCGTCAGACCGGCAAGACCGCTCTGGCTGTCGACACGATCATCAACCAGAAGTCATCTGGCATTAAGTGCATCTACGTCGCAATCGGCCAGAAGCAATCGTCGATCGCCAACGTGGTCGCCAAGCTCGAAGAGAACGGCGCGATGGATCACACCATCGTAGTGGCTGCCTCGGCTTCGACGCCGGCCGCCATGCAGTACCTCTCAGCCTATGCCGGCGTGACGATGGGCGAGTACTTCATGGACAACGGGCAAGACGCCCTCATCATTTACGACGATTTGTCGAAGCAGGCTGTAGCCTATCGCCAGATTTCGTTGTTGCTGCGTCGTCCGCCGGGCCGCGAAGCGTTCCCTGGCGACGTGTTCTATCTCCACTCCCGTCTGCTCGAGCGCAGCGCTCGCGTGAACGAGGAATACGTCGAGATGGTCACGAAGGGCGCGGTCAAAGGAAAGACCGGGTCACTCACGGGGCTGCCCATCATCGAAACCCAGGCGGGTGACGTGACGGCGTTCGTGCCGACCAATGTCATCTCCATCACCGACGGTCAGATCTTCCTCGAAACCGACCTCTTCAACGCAGGTATCCGTCCGGCCATGAACGCCGGTATCTCGGTGTCCCGCGTGGGTGGTGCTGCCCAGACCGACATCATCAAAAAGCTCGGCGGCGGTATCCGTCTTGCGCTCGCCCAGTACCGCGAGCTCGCGGCGTTCGCGCAGTTCGCATCCGATCTCGATGACGCGACGCGCAAGCAGCTCGAGCGTGGCGTACGCGTCACGGAAGTGATGAAGCAGAAGCAGTACGCGCCGATGTCGGTGGCCGAGATGGCGCTGACGATCTACGCCGTCAACAACGGCTACATGGATAAAGCCGATCGCAAGAAGGTCGTCGATTTCGAGGCAGCTCTGCAGGCGTTCGCAAAATCGGCTTATAAAGAGGCGCTCGACGCCATCAATGCCGAACCCGTGCTCAAGAAGCACGAGGGAACGCTCAAGAAGATCTGCGACGACTTCGCGGCGACTGGCACTTACTAAGGTCTTCGACGGACATGCCCGGCACAAAGGAAATACGCACCAAGATCGCGAGTGTCAAAAGCACTCAGAAGATCACCAAGGCCATGGAGATGGTCGCGGCGAGCAAGATGCGCCGCGCTCAAGATCGCATGCGCTTGTCGCGTCCCTATGCCGAGAAGATCCGCGTCGTGATCGGACATCTCAACAAGGCGAACCCCGACTATCGTCATCCGTTCTTGGTCGCGCGGGAGCCAAAATCGATCGGCATCATCGTAGTGTCGAGCGACCGAGGCCTCTGCGGGGCGCTCAATACGAACGTCTTCAAGAGCACGCTCATGCTGATGCGCGAGTGGCAGGGTAAGGGCGCCAACGTCAACCTCTGCTTGCTCGGCAACAAGGCCGCAGGATTCTTCCGGCGTTTGGGTGTCCCGATCTTGGCGAGCGTGGGCGGTCTCGGCGATCGTCCGCATGTCAAAGATCTGCTCGGCTCGGTCAAGGTGATGCTCGACGCTTATCGAGACGGCACCATCGACCGGCTTTTCATCGTCAACGCTCAATTCGTCAACACGATGACCCAGAAGCCAGTCGTGACGCAGTTGCTGCCGGTCGAGACGATCGACGCTGGTGAGCTTCAGGAGCACTGGGATTACATCTACGAGCCGAACGCCGCCGAAATTCTCGATGCGGTGTTCATGCGCTACATCGAGTCACAGGTCTATCGCTCTGCGGTGGAGAGCGTGGCGTGCGAGATGTCCGCACGAATGGTCGCGATGAAAGCGGCGTCGGACAACGCGGGCAAGCTCATCGGCGATCTGCAGCTCGTGTACAACAAGGCGCGTCAGGCGGCGATCACCAAGGAACTCGCCGAGATCGTCGGCGGCGCAGCAGCGGTTTAATTTCAAAGAATTCAACGCATCAAGGCACAGGATATCGACATGGCAACCGGCAAGATTACCCAGATCATCGGCGCGGTCATCGACGTGGAGTTTCCGCGCGAATCGATCCCGAAGGTCTACGAAGCGCTGAAGCTCAAAGAAGCGGACCTCACCCTAGAGGTTCAGCAGCAGCTCGGTGACGGAATCGTCCGAACGATCGCGATGGGCGCCTCGGAAGGCCTCAAGCGTGGTCTCGAGGTCGAGTCCACCAACGCGCCGATCTCGGTTCCCGTCGGCAAGGCGACGCTCGGTCGCATCATGGACGTGCTCGGCACGCCGCAGGATAACCGCGGCCCCGTTGCCTCCAAAGAAAAATGGTCCATCCATCGCCCCGCGCCGTCGTACGACGAGCAGGCGGGCGGTCGCGACCTCCTCGTCACCGGCATCAAAGTCATCGATCTGCTCGTGCCGTTCGCGAAGGGCGGCAAGATTGGTCTCTTCGGTGGCGCCGGCGTCGGCAAGACCGTGAACATGCTCGAGCTCATCAACAATATCGCTAAGCAGTACAGCGGCTTGTCCGTGTTCGCCGGCGTCGGTGAGCGTACTCGCGAAGGTAACGACTTCTATCATGAGATGGCAGAGTCGGGCGTCATCGATCTCGAGAAGCTCGAGAACTCGAAAGTGGCGATGGTGTACGGTCAGATGAACGAGCCGCCGGGCAACCGCCTGCGTGTCGCACTGACGGGCCTCACCATGGCCGAATATTTCCGCGACGAAGTGCGTGAGGACGGCGTGAAGGGCCGCGACGTGCTGTTCTTCGTCGACAACATCTACCGTTACACGCTGGCCGGTACCGAAGTGTCGGCGCTGCTCGGACGTATGCCCTCGGCCGTGGGTTACCAGCCGACGCTGGCCGAAGAAATGGGCGTGCTTCAGGAGCGCATCACCTCGACCAAGACGGGTTCGATCACCTCGATCCAAGCCGTGTACGTCCCTGCGGACGACCTCACCGACCCGTCACCGGCGACTACCTTCGCCCACCTCGACGCCACGGTCGTGTTGTCGCGTCAGATTGCGGCGCTCGGTATTTACCCGGCGGTCGATCCGCTCGATTCGACGAGCCGTCAGCTCGATCCGCTCGTGATCGGAGAAGAGCACTACAACACGGCTCGCGGCGTTCAGGCGGTACTGCAACGCTACAAAGAATTGCAGGACATCATCGCGATCCTTGGAATGGACGAGCTCTCTGAAGAAGACAAGCTCACTGTGTTCCGCGCGCGCAAGATCCAGCGCTTCCTCTCGCAGCCGTTCAACGTCGCGAAAGTGTTCACTGGCCAGGACGGCAAAATTGTCCCGCTCAAGGAAACCATTCGCGGCTTCAAGGGCATTCTGTCCGGCGAGTACGATCACCTTCCCGAGCAGGCCTTCTACATGGTCGGCTCGATCGACGAAGTGGTCGAGAAGGCGAAGACGCTGCAGTAACGGAAGGCATTCATGGCCGCAGACAGCACCATCCATTGCGACATCGTCAGCGCTGAGGGCGAGATTTTCTCGGGCCCAGCCAAGATGGTGTTCGTTCCTGCAGCGCAGGGTGAGATCGGCATCGCGCCGCGTCACGCCCCTCTGCTCACCCTGATCAAATCGGGGGAGGTGCGTGTACAGACTCCCGACGGTCAGGAGCAGTTTTTCTTTGTCGGAGGCGGAGCGCTCGAGGTTCAGCCTAAAAAAGTGACGGTTCTCGCCGACACCGCAATTCGCGCTAAAGACATGGACGAAGCTGCAGCGCTCGAGGCGAAGCAACGCGCCGAGGAAATCCTCAAGGGCAACATCGATAAAATCGAGCAGGCCGAGGCACTCGCCGAACTCGCCCGTGCCGTAGCGCAGATCAAGATGATCCAGAAGCTGCGCAAGATCAGAGTCTGAGCCGCAGTGATGTCGACGCGTCGCGTGAGCACGACGTGAACATCGCGATCGTCATACTCGCGGCGGGGCAGGGTAAGCGGATGAAATCCGACTTGCCCAAAGTCTTGCAGCCCTTGGCAGGCAAGCCGCTCCTGCAACACGTCATCGATACGGCGGCTACGCTCGACCCCAAATCTCTTCATGTGGTGTACGGTCACGGCGGTGATCGTGTTCGAGAGGCGCTCGCCGCTGCGCCGGTGACATCCTGGATACTTCAGGCTGAACAACTCGGTACGGGTCACGCGGTTCAGCAGGCGGTGCCGTCGCTGCAAGACGACGAAATCGCCCTCGTGCTCTACGGCGACGTTCCCTTGGTGCGTAGCGAGACATTACGCAGTCTGCTGGCGCTCGCCGGTCCCGAATCGATGGGTTTGCTCACGGTCATGCTCGAGGATCCGACCGGCTATGGCCGGGTGCTTCGGGATACGACGGGGCGAGTACTCGGCATCGTCGAACAAAAAGACGCAACCGCCGAACAAAGAAACATCCGAGAGGGAAATACTGGGGTCATGGCGGTCCCGGTCAAGCATTTACGGAGCTGGTTGGGGCGATTGCGTAACGCAAATGCCCAGGGCGAGTACTATCTCACCGACATCATCGCCATGGCGGTGGCCGATGGCGTCAAGGTGACACCACTGCTTGCATCGAGCGTTGCGGAGGTTCTCGGCGTGAACGACAAGCTGCAGCTCGCTGAACTCGAGGCGGAAAATCGCAAGAGTCGCGCCCGCGATCTCATGCTTGCGGGCGTAACGCTCGTCGATCCGGCGCGTATCGACGTGCGTGGCACGCTAGTCACGGGGCGAGACGTATTCATTGACGTGAATGCCGTGTTCGAGGGCAAGGTGACGCTCGGTGATCGGGTGCATGTCGGCCCTAACTGCGTACTACGTGACTGTGACATCGCAGCGGATGTTCGGATCAATCCGAACTGTGTCATCGAAGAAGCGAGTGTCGGTGCGGGTTCCATCATCGGTCCTTTCGCACGCCTGCGCCCGGGAACGAAACTGTCCGACGATGTACACATCGGCAATTTTGTCGAAGTGAAGAATTCTTCGATGGACTCGGGTGCGAAAGCCAATCACCTCGCTTACGTCGGCGATGCTACGGTGGGTGCCCGCGTCAACATTGGCGCCGGGACGATCATCGCGAACTACGATGGTGCTAATAAACATCAGACCGTGATCGGCGCTGATGCCCATACCGGGTCCAACTCCGTTCTCGTTGCTCCCATCACGATCGGTGAGGGCGCGACCGTGGGGGCGGGGTCGACGGTTACCAAGACCGTTCCGGCGGGCAAGCTGACCGTAGCGCGAGCCAAGCAGATCACGCTCGAGGGTTGGAAGCGCCCGCAAAAGAAGCGCTGATACGAGGCCCTGAAGGGTCCTGTTTCCACCCCTCAAAAGGTGCAAAATACTCGGGATCGCGGCATCGAGCGATCATCAGGGAGGCTTTTTAATCCATGTGCGGAATCGTCGGCGCTATCGCTCAACGTGACATCGTCCCCGTCTTGGTCGAGGGTCTCCGACGACTCGAGTACCGCGGCTACGACTCCGCCGGTATCGCCGTGCTCAACGGATCCGGCGCGCTCAAGCGCGTCCGAACTGTCGGCAAGGTTCAGATTCTGCAAGACGCCATCGATGGCTCGCCGACCCATGGCCCGATCGGCATCGCTCACACGCGCTGGGCGACGCATGGTGTGCCCTCAGAGCGTAATGCGCATCCACACATTTCCGATGACGGGCTCGCGATCGTTCACAACGGCATCATCGAAAATCATGAGGCCCTTCGTGCTGAACTGAGCGCATCGGGGTACACATTTACCTCGGACACCGACACCGAAGTCATCGCGCACCGCATTCATCACCATCTAAAAAAAGGCGGAACACTGCTCGAGGCAGTGGGCCACACGGTGGCAGAGCTCGAAGGTGCCTATGCGCTAGCCGTCGTCAGCGAGTCAGATCCCGAGCGCATCATCCTTGCGCGTGAGGGATGTCCGGTCGTCATCGGTCTCGGAAAGAACGAGAATTTCGTCGCCTCCGATATTGCGGCGCTTTTGCCGCAGACGCGCACCTTCGTCTTTCTCGAAGAGGGCGATGTCGCCGAGGTCACGCGTACCTCCGTCCGAATAACAGACCGAAGCGGTAAGCCGGTAGAGCGCAAGATCCACGAGAGCGAGTTGTCTGCAGACGCTGCGGACAAAGGCCAGTACGCCCACTTCATGCTCAAGGAAATTCACGAGCAACCCCGCGCGGTCGCCGACACCCTCCAAGAGCGTGTCGCCAATGGGCGCTTGCTCGAGGCCGCATTCGGTCCAGCAGCCACCGAAGTGTTTGCCAAGACCGAGGCCGTACACATCATCGCCTGCGGAACGAGCTACCACGCGGGGTTTGTGGCGCGTTATCTGATCGAGCAGCTCGCGAATATTCCCTGCAGCGTGGAGATCGCGAGCGAGTTCCGTTATCGCAGTCCGGTTGTGCCAAGAAACACGCTCTTCGTCACGATTTCCCAGTCCGGTGAGACCGCAGACACGCTCGCGGCGCTGAGACTCGCCAAGCAGGCGGGCTATTTATCGTCGCTGGCCATCTGCAACGTGCCTGAGAGTTCATTGGTGCGCGAGTCCGAGCTCGTCATGCTCACGCGTGCGGGCCCCGAGATCGGCGTGGCCTCGACCAAGGCCTTTACGACTCAGATCGCCGCGCTAGGCTTGTTGGTGGTCGCTCTGGCTAAATCGCACGGCGCAACGCCCGAACAAGAGCGCACGCTCGTCACGCGACTCGTCGAACTTCCGGGCATAATCGAGAAAACCTTGGCTCTCGATCCCATCATCCAAGATCTGGCGAAGCGTTTCGTCGAAAAACACCATGCGCTATTCCTTGGTCGCGGCACCATGTATCCGATCGCCATGGAAGGCTCTCTCAAGCTCAAAGAAATTTCCTATATCCACGCCGAGGCTTATGCAGCGGGCGAGCTCAAGCACGGCCCGCTCGCGCTAGTCGACGACGACATGCCAGTCATCGCGGTAGCGCCGAATACTGATTTGCTCGAAAAGTTGAAGTCGAACCTGATGGAGGTCAAGGCACGCGGCGGAGAGCTCATCGTGTTCGCCGATCCCGAATCGGGTATGAAGTCTTCGGACGGGGTCACCGTGATCACGATGCCGAAGCATGTGAGCTACATTCAAGCGCCGGTGGTCTACACCATTCCGCTGCAGATGCTGTCGTACCACGTGGCGACGGCACGCGGCACCGACGTCGATAAGCCGCGCAATCTCGCAAAGTCCGTCACCGTCGAATGATCGTTAGATCGGGACGGCCTCGAGGTCGTACTCGCCCGAGCCCGTGATCTTGACCCGAGCGAACTCGCCCACAGCGAGTTTTCCGCCGCGCTTCACTCGCACCACGCCGTCGATTTCCGGCGCGTCGCCGCGTGAGCGCGCCAGCGCAACGTTACCTTCGATACCGTCGACGAGCACTTGTTCCTCGCGACCGACTCGAGCGGCAAGTCGGGCGGTACTGATGCGCTGGGCGACTTCCATGAAGCGCGCCAAACGCTCTTCCTGAATGTCGGGGGCGACATGCGGTGCGACGTCGTTGGCGCGGGCACCGTCTACCGGCGAATACTTGAAGGCGCCCACTCGGTCGAGCTGCGCCTCTTCGAGCCAAGCCAGCAGTTCTGCAAACTCGGCCTCGGTCTCGCCCGGGAAGCCCACGATGAACGTGCTGCGTAGCGTGAGGTCGGGGCACGTGGCGCGCCATTGCTTGATGCGGGCGAGGGTATTCTCCGCATGCGCGGGCCGCTTCATTCGCTTGAGCACCGTCGGGCTGCCGTGCTGGAAGGGGATGTCGAGGTAAGGAAGAATGTCTCCCGCTGCCATGAGATCGATGACCCCGTCGACATGCGGATACGGGTAGACGTAGTGCATCCGCACCCAAGCACCGAGGCTGCTTAAACCGCGAGCAAGATCGATGAAGCGGGACTCGTAATCGCGCCCATTCCATTGACCCGGCGCATAACGCAGATCGGAACCGTAAGCGCTCGTATCCTGAGAGATCACCAGCAATTCACGGACACCTGCTTTGACGAGTCTCTCGGCTTCGCGCAGGACGTCATCAATACGACGACTCGCGAGCTTGCCGCGTAAGTCGGGGATGATGCAGAAGCTGCAGGTGTTGTTGCAGCCTTCGGAAATTTTTAGATAAGCGTAGTGCCTCGGCGTCAGACGGATGCCCTGTGGCGGTACCAGATCGACGAAAGGATCGTGTTTCGGTGGCAAATGTTGATGGACTGCCGACAGTACGTCGTCATAGGCATGTGGACCCGTAACCTTGAGCACACGAGGGTGTCGATCGAGGATGCGTTGCGGGTTTGCTCCGAGGCAACCTGTGACAATGACCTTTCCGTTTTGCTCGAGCGCTTCGCCGATCGCATCGAGCGATTCGTCGATCGCAGAGTCGATGAACCCGCAAGTATTGACCACGACTAAATCCGCGGAGTCATAGTCGGCCGCGACGGAATAACCCTCTGCTCTAAGTTGAGTGAGGATGCGCTCCGAATCGACGAGCGCCTTTGGGCAGCCGAGGCTGACGAATCCGACTTTGGGGTTCTTTCGAGACACATGTCATTTTACCGCTGCGTGGCCGTGCTTGTCCGCAGTCTGGACGAGGTATCTGCCGTTCTTCTGATGGCATCAAAAGCTGAGGCTCAATACCTCTCGTGAAGAATCTGAACATCGGCGTCGTA
>JAFMKA010000044.1 GCA_017853175.1 Steroidobacteraceae bacterium
TTCCGCAACGAGGGGCTGTCGACGCGACACAACCCCGAGTTCACGATGCTCGAGTTATACCAGGCGTATGCCGACTACCACGATCTCATGGATCTCGTAGAGCGGATGATGCGCGGCGCGGCCGAAGCGGTGGTGGGGGCGCTCGAGTTCGATTCGCAAGGGCGTCGGTATGATCTTTCGAAGCCGTTCGCACGCATTTCGGTGGAAGACATCATCCTGCGTGAAAACCCGAGCCTCGAGCGCTCGAAGTTGCGCGATGTCGCTTACTTGCGCGCGGCATGCGAAAAGCTCGGCATCGCCTGGAAGCCGGGCGATGGCGCGGGCAAGCTGCAAATCGAAATCTTCGAGAAGACCGGCGAGCACACGCTGCAAGATCCGACCTTCGTCTATGCCTATCCGGCTGAAGTGTCACCGCTCTCGCGGGCCAACGATGCCGACCCTTTCCTCACGGATCGCTTCGAGTTCTTCGTCGGTGGACGCGAGCTCGCCAACGGGTTCTCTGAGCTCAACGATGCCGAGGATCAGGCGGCGCGATTCCACGCGCAGGTGGCACGTAAGGAATCGGGCGACGACGAGGCGATGTTCTACGATGCCGATTACGTTCGTGCGCTCGAGTACGGCATGCCTCCGACGGCGGGACTCGGCGTCGGCATCGATCGGCTCGTGATGTTCTTGACGGACTCGCCGTCGATCCGCGACGTGCTGCTTTTCCCGCAGATGCGACCGGAGTAAGGCGCTGACTCGGCGGCTACTCCGGTAGCGCGTAGCTCATGGGTAGGGCGACGACCGTGAGCGTCGGCGTGTCGTTCGCACTACCGGCAGGCTCGGGCGTAGCAGAGCCGAAGTTCGTGACCGCGAGACATTCGATTCCCTGAGATCCTTGAGCAACGTTCACGATCTGCGCGGAGCGAGTCGAGCTGCCGTCGATCAACTTCACTTTTTGTCCCGGTTGCAGCGCGTTGGAGTGATGCAGCGCATCAACGGGTTTCGGCGCCTCATCAGGCCAGGTGGTCGCGGTGACTCGAAATCTTTGAGCACGACGCTTCACGCGACCTCGATAATGGGCGCGCGCGATGACTTCCTGCCCGGTGTAGCAGCCTTTCGTAAACGAAATGCCGCCGAGGGCATCGAGGTTCAGCATTTGCGCCACGAATTCACCGCGCGTCGATTCGGTGATCTCAGGTAGACCTGCCGCGATGTCGGCGAGCTGCCAAGCGGTTATCGCTTTGGCGTCGCTCACGTTCGGATCGCTCACGTTCGGCCCGCTAACGTTCGGTTTGCTCGCATTCGCGTCGCTCGAGCTAGGCCGCAGTCGAATCACCCGACCATCGGCAGCGTGACGCCACGAGATCTCCGTGCCGTCGACGCGAGCACTCCCCACGGCGGCGGGTAAGGCTGCGTCGTGAGTCATCCCTTCGATGATCCAGTTCGCCGACTCGTCGGTGAGCGTGGCTTTGGCGCGAAGGAGAAATTTGCGCAGCGTGGCGAGCGTATCGCCGAGCAGGATGCGCGGCAGCACACAGAGCACATCGTCAGTGCCCAAGGGAACGAGGCGCAGCAGCGCCACCAGGCGACCTTGCGGGTTATGCAGACCTGCGAGTTCGACGCGATCGGCGGCGAGACCGATGACGTCCTGAGAGAGCTGCCCGTTCAAGAATTTTCGAGCGTCAGCGCCACGCACGGCGAGGATGCCGAGGTGGGGGAGGGCGATGGGGCGTACGGGGGTGTGATCCACGGGAGCTGTTAAAAAAATGCTGTGAAAGACCGTCTGTTAGAGCGGGAATTGTGCATCAAGTTCAGGGCCTTGCCTGTGGTCTTGATGCAACGATTCTGGCATCATTCAGACCTGATGCAGAACGATCCTCAGGGGGAAGATCGGCCCGCGTCCGCGGCCCGATCGTTGCCCGAAATCTCTGTTGAAGCCAACCCGCCCTCGGGGTTGATCGAGCCCGTGGTCGTCACCGAGATCGGTGGACCCAAGGGGCCAGAGCCCACTCGCTTCGGCGACTGGGAGAAGAACGGCCGCTGCATCGATTTTTGATCACACGGGAACCCTTCAGCGATGCGCCAACGTCCCCTGTCTCCCCATCTCGGTGTGTACAAGTTCGCGTACACCATGGCGACCTCGATTGCGCACCGCGCCTCGGGCATCGTCCTCTCCGTCGGTCTTCTCGCTCTCGCAGGGTGGTTGATCGCTGCCGCGAGCGGCCCTGAGTCGTACGCCCTCGCAGTCGCGCTACTCGGCGGCGCGTTCGGTCAGCTGTTGCTCGCCGGATGGCTGGTCGCGTTCAGTTACCACTTGTTCAACGGACTGCGTCATCTCAACTGGGATCTCGGGCGCGGTCTCGAAAAGTCCGAGGCGCGACGTAGCGCAGGGCTCGTTGTCCTTGCCACGTTGCTACTTGCCACGGCATTCATTTACGCCGCGTTCTTCGCGGGGGTGCCGCGATGAGTCTGCGTAGCCCACTCGGTAAGGTGCTCGGTCGCGGTTCGGCGAAGCAGGGCGTGAGCCACTGGTGGGTGCAGCGCGTTACCGCGATCGCGCTCATTCCTCTGACGTTGTGGTTCGCGTATCAGCTTATGCATCTGCCGACTGCGAACTACGACGAAGTGCGTGCTTGGGTGGCCTCGGGGCTCAACCCGGTGTGGTTGCTGCTCTTCATAGGCGCGGTTGCTTGGCACTCTGCGCTCGGCGTGCAGGTGGTGATCGAAGACTACATCCCGAAGAAGGGTGCGAAGGTCTTGGCACTGCTCGCCAGCACGTTCCTCCATATCGTCGTGGCGGTGGCCGGCAGCTTTGCCGTGCTGCGTATCGCGTTCACCACTTTTTCTGCGGGATGATCCGAGATGGCTTCGTACACGTTCATTGATCACACCTACGACGTCGTCGTAGTCGGCGCCGGCGGCGCAGGTTTGCGCGCGACGCTAGGGCTCGCCGAAGCTGGGCTCTCGACCGCCTGCATCTCCAAAGTATTCCCGACGCGCAGTCACACGGTGGCGGCCCAAGGGGGTATCTCGGCCGCGCTCGGCAACATGGGCGAGGACGACTGGCGCTATCACTTCTACGACACCATCAAAGGCTCCGACTGGCTCGGCGACCAGGATGCGATCGAGTTCATGTGCAAAGAGGCGCCCGCCGCCGTCATCGAGCTCGAGCACTATGGTGTGCCGTTCTCGCGTACACCCGATGGCCGCATCTATCAGCGGCCTTTCGGTGGCATGACGACCCAATACGGCAAGGGCATCGCACAGCGCACCTGTGCGGCGGCCGACCGAACGGGCCATGCCATGTTGCACACGCTTTATCAGCAGTCGATCAAGAACGAAGCCGAGTTCTTCATCGAATATTTTGCGATCGATCTCATCATGGAAAACGGCGAGTGCCGTGGCGTGATCGCGCTCAATCTCGCCGAGGGCACGCTGCACCGCTTCCGTGCTCACCTCGTCATTCTCGCCACGGGTGGCTATGGTCGCGCGTACTTCTCATGCACGTCGGCGCACACCTGCACCGGTGATGGCGGCGGCATGGCGCTGCGCGCCGGTTTGCCGCTGCAAGACATGGAGTTCGTGCAGTTCCATCCCACCGGCATTTACGGCGCGGGCTGTCTCATCACCGAGGGATCGCGCGGAGAGGGCGGTTATCTCACCAATTCGCGCGGCGAGCGTTTCATGGAGCGCTACGCGCCGAACGCCAAAGATCTCGCCTCGCGCGACGTCGTCTCTCGTTCGATGACGATCGAGATCCGTGAGGGTCGAGGTGTCGGCAAAGATGCCGATCACATCCACCTGCACCTCGAGCATCTCGGACCGGATGTCATCAAACAGCGTCTTCCGGGTATCGCCGAGACGGCGCGTATCTTCGCTGGCGTCGACGTCAACAAAGAACCGATCCCCGTATTGCCGACCGTGCACTACAACATGGGCGGAATTCCCTGCAATTACCACGGCGAAGTCGTCACCATGAAAAATGGTGATGCCGATACGGTGGTGCCGGGCCTGATGGCGGTCGGTGAGGCGGCGTGCGTATCGGTGCACGGCGCCAATCGCCTCGGTTCGAACTCGCTGCTCGATCTCGTGGTGTTCGGTCGCGAGGCGGGGCGTCACGCGGCCTCGATCGTCAAACCGGGCCAGTCGCATAAGCCGCTGCCGAGAGACTCGGGCGACCTCGCACTGTCGCGCCTCGATCGCTTCTTGAACGCGAACGGTAGCAGGCCGACCGCGCAAGTGCGTCTCGAGATGCAGAAGATCATGCAGGCCGATGCCGCGGTGTTCCGCACCGGCAGTTCGCTGCAAGAGGGTTGCGAGAAACTCCAGAAGACCTACGACTCGTTTGCCGATGTGCGTACGAGCGATCGCGGCCTCATCTGGAACACCGATCTCATCGAAACGCTCGAGCTCGACAACCTGCTCGGTCAGGCGATGGCGACGGTCCGTTCGGCGGAGAACCGCAAGGAAAGCCGCGGCGCCCACGCGCGCGAAGACTTCAAAGATCGCGACGATGCCAACTGGATGAAACACACGCTGTGCTGGGTCGATGACAAGGGTCACACCAAGATCGATTACCGCCCGGTGCACCTCAATACTTTGACCAACGATGTCGAGCCGATTCCGCCTAAGGCTCGCACTTACTGATCACCTCAGGATTCCACGACCATGGCCCAGCTTAGACTGCCCGAGAACTCGCGCATCAACCGCAACGGCAAGGTGCATAAGGCGCCTGCCGGTGCGACGAACGTTCGTACGTTCAAGGTCTATCGCTACGATCCGAGTGCGGGCGATAACCCGCGTGTCGACACCTTCGAGGTCGACATGGACAGCTGCGGTCCGATGGTTCTCGATGCGCTCATCAAGATCAAAAACGAGATCGATCCGTCGTTGACCTTCCGTCGTTCCTGCCGTGAGGGTATCTGCGGGAGTTGCGCGATGAACATCGACGGTACCAACACGCTCGCCTGCACCAAGAGCTGCGGCGACGTGAAGGGCGAGGTGAAGATCTACCCGCTGCCGCACATGCCGGTGGTCAAAGATCTCGTGCCCGATCTCACGCAGTTCTACGCCCAGTACGCCTCCGTGAAGCCCTGGCTGCAGTCGCGTACGCCGGCGCCGCCCGATCGCGAGCGCCTGCAGGCGCCCGAGGAGCAGGAAAAGATCGATCGGCCGTCGGCCTGTATTCTTTGTGCCTGCTGCTCGACGTCTTGCCCGAGCTACTGGTGGAACGGCGATCGTTATCTCGGTCCGGCCGCGCTGCTCGCGGCCTACCGATGGATCATCGACAGCCGCGACGATGCCACCGGCGAGCGACTCGATGCGCTGGAAGATCCGTTCCGGCTCTATCGCTGCCACACCATCATGAATTGCACCGAGGCCTGCCCCAAAGATCTCAATCCGGCCAAGGCCATCGCCGAGATCAAACTCATGATGGCCGAGCGCGAGCACGCTTGAGCGAGATCGGTCGGCTGCGCTGGCGTTGTCGGCGTGGCATGAAAGAACTCGACGTGCTGCTCGAGCGCTGGTTGGCCCGTCACGGGTCGGCCGCTACGGCCCCCGAAATCACCGCGTTCGAGGCGCTGCTCGACCTGCAAGATCCTGAGCTCGCTCGCTACCTACTCGCGGGCGAACCCCATACCGAGTCGGTCATTCGGAGCGTGATCGAGCGCATCCGAGAGGGGTAACCGCCCATCCGCCAAGCGGTTACACTGCGGCGTATGGGTCCCTTGCGAACTTTTGCACATTGCTCCGGTCTGATCGGACGCAATGCTCGTGGCCCCTGTAACAGCCTGTGATGCATCGGTCATGAGTACCGAGCAAAGCGATCTCAGCCTGGTGCAACTCGCTCAACGCGGGGATGCCGGGGCCTTTGATGCCCTGGTCCGTCGCTACCAACACAAGGTCGTGAAGCTGGTGTTGCGTTACGTGCGAGACCCTGCCGAGGCAGAGGACATTGCCCAGGAAGCCTTCATCAAAGCCTACCGAGCGTTACCGCGCTTTCGCGGTGACAGCGCGTTCTACACCTGGCTCTATCGCATCGCCATCAACACGGCGAAGAACGTTCTCGCCTCGCGCGGTCGAAGTCCCATTCGATACGAAGTCGATCGGGCGGACGATGACGACTACGACGTGGTAGCCAACTTGAAAGACACCGCCACACCCGAAGCGCTCGCGCTCACCGAGGAGATTCGCTCCACGGTGACGGCTGCGATCGATGCGCTTCCCGAAGATCTACGCACGGCGATCCAGCTGCGCGAACTCGAAGGACTGTCTTACGAAGAGATTGCGGCCGCCATGGAGTGCCCGGTGGGGACCGTGCGCTCCCGAATCTTCCGCGCTCGCGAGGCGATCGACGCCCGTTTGCGTGACGTATTCGATGGCGGGCTTGGGCGGGGAGAGGTGATCGGATGAGCATCAAGGACATCGAGGAACGGGAAAGCCAGCTATCGGCCATGTACGACGGCGAATTGCCGCAGGCCGAGTGCGAGCTCGTCGCAAGACGGTTGTCTCGCGACGAAAATCTTCGGCGCAGCTGGGAGAATTACGCACTGATCGGCGCTGCGATGCGTAGCGAACAGATGGCCGGACATCGGCTCGCACCGAAGGTGGCCGCAGCGATATCGCGTCGCGAGACCGCCGAAAGCGGTGCCTCGGGTCGGTCGACCCGATCGTCGAGAGCTTGGTCGCGTTGGGCGGTGCCGCTCGGCAGCGCGGGTCTTGCCGCCTCGATCGCCGTGATCGGCGTGCTCGGGATGTTCTGGTTGGGTGGGGGCGCGAGCAATCCCGTGGCGAACAAGACCGAGACCGCGACCGCCAGCACGGTCAAAGAAATTGTGATTCCGGCGGTACCTCAAGATCGAACGATCGTCGTGGCCTCGGCATCGCCGGCCTCGCGTGCGAGGGTGGCCGATGTCACGCGGGCGAAGCCTGCGGCGTCCTCGAACGCCGAGCCTGAGAGCTATGTCACGCCGCCGCTACGAGAAGGGGGAGTGGCTTCGGCAGCCCCTGCGTTTGAACTCGCGGGCTACGTCGGTGCGCATAGCGCGGTATCCGCCCCGATGATGCGTCACTCGGCCATTTCTGCGGTGATTGCGACGCCTCAGCAGGCCGTCGCCGTCGTGCCGATGTCCGAGGCGCCTCGGTGAGCACGCCGCGACGGCAGCGGATTGTGCAGCGATGGCGCATTGCGTTCGTCGTGGCATTGGTTGCACCCGTTGCAGCCTTGGCCGACGACGCGCGCGAGTGGCTCGAGGGCATGAATAGCGCACTCGCCGAAAAAAGTTACGAAGGCACGTTTTTCCATGAGCGGGGTGGCGTATCGGAGTCGCTCCGCATTCACCATCGAATTCGCAAGGGGGAGGTCGCCGAGCGTCTCGTGTCGCTCGATGGTTCGGGTCGCGAATTCATTCGTTTAGGCGATGAACTTTCGTACGTCTTGCCGGACCAGCGCACCATTTTGATCGAGCGCCGCCCGCGCACTGTTGGGCTGTTGCCGAGTTTTCCGCGATTCGACGACCGTACGGCGCGTTTTTACCGACTCGAGCCCGTGCAGCGAGCGCGTTTCAACGATCGGGATGCACGACTCGTGACCCTAGTGCCCCTTGATCCCTATCGCTACGGCTTTCGCGTCTGGATCGACAGTCGCACGAAGTTACCGCTCAAATCCGAACTCTACGATCGTCGCGGCCAGGTGCTCGAGCGCATCGCGTTTGCGAGTCTGCAGGTCTCTCGGGATATTCCAGATTCGACGTTCATGCCGGGAGTGTCGACCGAAGGCTTTCGCCGCATCGAGAGTGATCGGAGCGTGCGCGTGCGCACGGTCAACGACCCTGGCGCAATCTGGAATCTGCGCACCGCGCCGCGTGGATTTCGCCTGACCCAGCGTGCTCGGCAGACTTTGCCGGGCGCCGAGGAGCCTGTCTCCCATCTCGTACTCTCCGATGGTCTCGCTTCGGTGTCCGTGTTCATCGGTGCGAGGCTGCCGCCGAAATCGGCCAAAGAAATCGCGATCGAGCGACAGATCGGGGCTTCGACGGCGTTTTCCACATTCATCCATGGGCATCATGTGGTGGTGGTGGGCGAGGTGCCCGTACAGACCGCCAAGTTGATCGCATCCGAGCTCAGTCCTGAGGAGCCCGGTAAGCCACAGAGCCCCGCCGAACCCGAGCGCCCCTCGGAGCCCGTGAACCCGTGACCGGCACGGGCGCTCCGCCGGGCAAGCTGACGCTGCTCACTCGCGAGGGTTGCGGGCTGTGCGAGGAGTTCGCCGAGGACCTCGCCCGACTCTCTACGACATTGCCTCTGCCGCCCGTCGAGGCGCTGGATATCGACTCCGACCCCGAGCTTCTGCGTCGCTTTGGACACAAAATTCCCGTGTTGTTATGGGACGGGGTGCCGGTGGCGGTCACTCACCTCGATCCAGGCGAAATCGAGCGCTTGCTGAAGGCGCGCTGATCGGGGATCAAGTCGTCGAACGCAGCGACCGGCAGTCGGTATAATTCGCCGCCTTTGAAAGTCCCGGGGTTGTCTCGGGGGATCACCTCGGAACCGATGCAGAACATCCGCAATTTTTCGATCATCGCTCACGTCGACCACGGCAAGTCGACGCTGGCCGACCGCCTCATCCAGCTCTGCGGGGGTCTTCAGGCCCGCGAGATGCAAAACCAGGTGCTCGATTCCATGGCGCTCGAGCGCGAGCGCGGCATCACGATCAAGGCGCAGAGCGTCACGCTCTATTACAACGCAGCCGATGGTCAGCGTTACCAGCTGAATCTCATCGACACCCCGGGACACGTCGACTTCTCCTACGAAGTTTCACGCTCGCTCGCGGCCTGCGATGGCGCGTTGCTCGTAGTCGATGCCTCGCAGGGCGTCGAGGCGCAGAGTGTCGCCAACTGCTACACGGCGATCGAGCAGGGGCTCGAGGTGTTGCCGGTCATCAATAAAATCGATCTGCCGTCGGCCGACCCTCCGAAGGTCATTCGCGAGATCGAGGAAATCATTGGTATCGATGCTCAGGATGCCGTGCGCGTCTCGGCGAAGACGGGCGAGAACGTGCCCGAGCTTCTCGAGGCGATCGTCCAGCGCATTCCGGCGCCGAAGGGGGATCCTGAGGGTCCGCTGCAGGCGCTCATCATCGACTCGTGGTTCGATAATTACGTGGGCGTCGTCTCGTTGGTGCGCGTCGTCAACGGCACGCTGCGCACGGGGGACAAGATCCGCGTGATGTCCACGGGTCGTGCCTGGCTCGTCGACAAGCTCGGTCGTTTCACACCGAAGTCGATGGCCGCACCGCAGCTGGGTGCGGGCGAAGTGGGATTCGTCATCGCCGGTATCAAGGAAATCGACGGTGCGCCCGTCGGTGACACCATCACTCTCGAGAACAAGCCTTGCTCGACTCCGCTACCCGGGTTCAAGCAGGTACAGCCGCGCGTGTTCGCGGGGCTCTTCCCCGTCAATGCCGACGACTACGAGGCGTTTCGCGATGCGCTCGCCAAGCTTCGCCTGAACGACTCGGCGTTGCATTACGAGCCCGAGGTCTCGGGTGCGCTCGGTTTCGGATTCCGAGTCGGATTCCTCGGGCTGCTGCACATGGACATCGTGCAAGAGCGTCTCGAGCGCGAGTACGATCTCGATCTCATCACGAGTGCGCCGACCGTGGTCTACGAGGTGGGGCTCACCGACGGCACCAGCGAATACGTCGACAACCCCGCTAAATTGCCGCCGCCCAACAAGGTGGTGGAGATTCGCGAACCCATCATCATCGCCAATATTTTGGTACCGCCCGATTACGTCGGTGGCGTGCTGCAGTTGTGCACCGAAAAACGGGGCACGCAAAAGAAAATGCAGTACCTCGCGAACCAGGTGTCGCTGCAGTACGAGCTACCGCTCGCCGAAGTCGTGCTCGATTTCTTCGATCGACTGAAGTCGGCGAGTCGCGGCTACGCCTCGTTCGATTACGAGTTCAGCCACTTCCAGACGGCGCCGTTGTCGAAGCTCGACATCCTCATCAACGGGGACAAAGTCGATGCCCTGTCGATCATCGTGCACCGCGAAAACGCCTATCAACGTGGCCGTGAGCTCGTTGATAAGATGCAGGAGCTCATCCCGAGGCAGATGTTCGAGGTCGCTGTCCAAGCGGCTATCGGAACTCACGTCATCGCTCGTGCCACCGTCAAGGCGTTACGCAAGAACGTGCTCGCCAAGTGCTATGGCGGCGACATCAGCCGTAAGCGCAAACTCCTCGAGAAGCAAAAAGAGGGTAAGAAGCGCATGAAGCAGGTGGGTTCGGTGGAAATTCCGCAGGAAGCCTTCCTCGCGGTACTCAAGGTCGGCCGGAAGTAATCACATGCTCGAATTGCTGATCTCTACGTTGGCACTACTCGCAGTGCCTGTGGCTATCCTTTGCGTGATCGACGACTGGTTCATCCGTCCGGGGCGACAGCTCGTACTGAAAGACGGTCAACCGTCGCCCGATCCGCTCCTGATGCGCGTGTTGTATGGCGCGCTGCCGATTCTGGTGATCGCCTGGTTTTTCCAATTGATGTCGGCACAGCGTGCCGATTTCAGTCTCGTGCTGATCCTCATCACCTTCGCCTCGGGCGTGGTGTGGGCCATCGATCATTGGGTGCTCGCACCACGTCGACGGGCGGCAGCTCGCGCGGCCGGTCGGCAGATCGAGTCGCTGCAGTTACCCGGAACGGTCGACTATGCGCGCAGTTTTTTCCCGGTGATGGCCGTTCTGCTCGTGCTGCGCTCGTTTTTCTACGAGCCCTATCGCATTCCGTCGGACTCAATGATGCCGACCTTGCTCGATGGCGATTTCATCCTGGTCAATAAATACGCCTACGGCGTACGACTGCCCGTGGTGCATCGCAAGGTGCTCGAGATCGGCTCACCCGAGCGGGGTGATGTAGCGGTGTTCCGTTTTCCGGCGGATCCGGCGGTCAATTACGTCAAGCGCGTCGTCGGCTTACCGGGTGATCTCGTCGAAGTTCGGAACGATCAACTCATCATCAACGGCACGCCGGTACCGCTCGTTCAGCAGGGGCGGTACGAGGACGGTTGCTATCAGAACATGCGTATCGCCGAAGAGACGCTCGATGGTCGTCGGCATGGCGTGCTGCATTGCCTAAGCTCCGACATGCTCGCGGTGCCACCGCTACCTTCGTGCAATCGCAGCATCCCGCAAGGTTATATCTGCAACGAGTCCACCGCCGGCATCAACCCCGATCTCGGTGATCGCGTGATGCAAGTGCCGGAGGGGCAGTACCTCATGGTGGGTGACAACCGCGATAACAGCTCGGATGGTCGCGTCTGGGGCTTTGTCGATGAGTCGCTGCTCGTCGGTCGGGCGAGTGCGATCTGGTTCAACTGGGATCTGCAGCGCAGTGGCGGTCCCGACTGGTCCCGTATCTTCACGAGAATCGAGTGAGCGTACAGCGTCCCGACTGGCCGTCGCGCTGGTTGCAGAAATCTTTGGGCTATGACGCGAAAGATCTGTCGCTGTTCACGGCAGCGCTCACCCATCGCAGCGCTGCGGGACGAAATAACGAGCGACTCGAGTTCCTGGGCGATGCCGTACTCAATATGCTGGTCGCCGAGTTGCTTTATGGGCGTTTTCCAGAGGCTGACGAGGGCGATCTCAGTCGTCTGCGCGCGAGCTTGGTGAGTGCCGAGCCGCTCGCCGGTCTTGCGCATCAGATGGGTCTCGGCGAAGAGCTCAAGCTCGGCTCGGGCGAGCTCAAGAC
>JAFMKA010000045.1 GCA_017853175.1 Steroidobacteraceae bacterium
ATGCGACGGTCGGGGCGGGCATGATCCGATTTGCCTTGCGTCGCTCCCGAAACATTCATCGACAGGCTGTGAGTGTCGACAAGACCGCCCGAGCTGCGCTCAAGCGACAAAAGCCTGTCGTGGTGTGGTTCACGGGTTTATCGGGATCGGGCAAATCTACGATCGCCAATGCGCTCGAGCAGAGGTTGCTCGCTCGTGGTTGTCACAGTTATCTGCTGGATGGCGACAACGTGCGTCACGGACTCAATAGAGACCTCGGCTTCACTGCAGCCGATCGCGTCGAAAATATTCGTCGTATCGCCGAAGTCGCCAAGCTCATGGTCGACTCGGGGCTCATCGTGCTGACCGCCTTCATTTCTCCGTATCGCGCCGAGCGCGACATGGCGCGGCAGCTGCTCGAAGAGGGTGAATTCATCGAGGTGCATGTCGATACTCCACTTGAGATCGCAGAGGCGAGGGATGCCAAGGGGCTCTACCGTAAGGCGCGTAGGGGTGAGCTCAAGAACTTCACGGGTATCGACGCGCCCTACGAGGTGCCGCAGTCCCCTGAGCTTCGAATCAACACCGTCGATTGCACGGCGGACGAAGCCGCCGAGCGTGTGCTCGCGTTACTCGAGTCGCGCGGTATCCTTGCGCCAGGGGGATAAGCCATGTCGAAGTCAGCCAACGATCCTTATGCCGAAATTCGTTCGGCGGTCCGTGCGCTCTGCGCGCAATTTCCGGATGAATACTTTCGCAAGGTCGATGCCGAGCGAGGCTATCCGATCGAGTTCGTCGACGCTTTGACCGAAGCGGGCTGGCTGGCTGCACTCATTCCGCAAGAGTACGGGGGTTCGGGTCTATCGCTCGCCGAGGCCTCGGTGATCATGGAAGAAATCAATCGCTCGGGCGGTAACTCCGGTGCGTGTCATGGGCAGATGTACGTGATGAACGTGCTCGTCCGCCATGGCAGCGAGGCGCAGCGTCGCGAGTTCCTGCCGAAGATCGCGGCGGGTGAGTTGCGCATGCAGTCGATGGCGGTCACCGAGCCGACGACGGGCACCGACACCACGCGACTCAAGACGACGGCCGTTCGCAAAGGTGACCGCTATGTCATCAATGGGCAGAAGGTGTGGATCTCCCGAGTGCAGCACTCTGATCTCATCGTGCTACTCGCGCGCACTACGCCGCTCGCGGAGGTGCAGCGTAAGTCCGAGGGGCTTTCGGTATTCCTCGTCGACGTTCGCGAGGCGCTCAAAAAGGGAATGTCCCTCAGACCCATTCCCAATATGGTCAATCATGAGACCAATGAACTCTTCTTCGATAATCTCGAGATACCGGCGAGCCACCTCATCGGTGAAGAGGGTAAGGGTTTCAAATATATTCTCGATGGACTCAACGCCGAGCGAGTACTGATCGCGGCCGAGTGCATCGGCGATGCCTACTGGTTCGTCGAACGTGCGACGAAATATGCGAATGAGCGCATCGTGTTCGATCGACCGATCGGCAAGAACCAAGGCGTGCAGTTTCCGATCGCTGAAAGTTACATCGAGACCGAGGCGGCTAGCCTCATGCGATTCAAGGCCTGCGAGCTCTACGATGCCAAACAACCCTGTGGGGCCGAGGCCAACATGGCCAAGTACCTCGCCGCCAAGGCGTCGTGGGAGGCCGGTAACGCGTGTTTGCAAACCCACGGTGGCTTTGGCTTTTCAGCCGAGTACGACGTCGAGCGAAAGTTTCGAGAGACGAGGCTTTATCAGGTGGCGCCGATCTCGACGAATCTCATTCTGTCTTATGTCGCCGAGCACGAGCTTGGCTTGCCACGTTCATATTGATTCATAAGGTTCTCTCAGCATGAAACTTGACTCTTCTCTCTCTGCCATCGTGACGGGTGCCGCATCGGGCTTGGGCGAGGCGACGGCTCGCGCGCTCGCGGCACGCGGCGTACGGGTTGCCATTTTTGACCTGTCGGCCGAGCGCGGTGAGGCGGTCGCACGCGAGATCAAGGGTCTTTTCTGCAAGGTCGACGTGACGAACGAGGCGAGCGTCGATGCGGGTTTCGCAAAGGCTCGTGCGGCTCACGGCCAAGAACGCGTCCTCGTGAACTGTGCGGGTATCGCCAATGGCTTCAAGACGGCGTTTCGTGATCGTGAGAGCGGTGAGGCTCGGCACTTTCCGATGGCCGACTTCGAGCGCGCCATCCAAATCAATTTGATCGGTACGTTTCGCTGTATCGCCAAATCGGCGGCGGGGATGCTTGCTCTGCCCGTGCTGCCCGAGGGTGATCGCGGGGCGATCATCAATACGTCGTCGGTCGCGGCCGAAGACGGGCAGATCGGTCAGGCCGCCTACTCAGCCTCGAAGGCAGCGATTTCAGGGATGACCTTGCCGATTGCGCGCGACCTCATGAACGAAGCCATTCGCGTCAACACGATTCTGCCTGGAATTTTTGCGACGCCACTGCTCGCGGGGCTACCGACGAAAGTCACCGACGCCTTGGCGGCGACAGTGCCGCACCCCAAGCGACTTGGTTTGCCCGAGGAATATGCCGCGCTTGCGCTGTCGATGATCGAGATCGGTTATCTCAACGGCGCGTGCGTGCGGCTCGATGGCGCAATTCGGATGGCCCCGCGCTGACTCAGGCCGGCGGTTCGTCGGCGCAGCCGCATTGCGACAGCACATACTGCGCGGCGTCGGCACCCGATTCGGTGTAGTGAACGAGCTGGCGATCCTCGGGCGCGATATATCCGTCGGCGATCAACGCTTCGAGCGGCAACACCGAGTCCCAATATTTTCGCCCTACGAGCACGATCGGAATCGGGGAGATCGTGTGAGTCGCTACTAAGTTGAGCGCTTCGTACACTTCATCGAGCGTGCCAAAACCGCCGGGCAGCGCGACAAGCGCGCGAGCTCTAAACATGAAATGCATTTTGCGTAGCGCAAAATAACGAAACTGAAATGCCAGGCCCGGCGTGATGTACGGGTTCGGGAACTGCTCATGCGGCAGACGGATATTGAAACCGATGGTCGGTGCTCCGGCTTCGCTTGCGCCGCGATTTGCTGCTTCCATGAGCCCTGGTCCGCCGCCGGTCGCCACGACTAGTCGATGGCAGCCCGGTGTGTGCTTGGCGCCTCGACTGATCTCGTAACCGAAGCGACGCGCCTCTTCGTAAAAACGTCGTTGCTCCGCCGTTGCGCCCGGCGTCTCGGGCGAGGGGATGCGAGCGCTACCGAACGCGACCACCGTGCTTTCGATACCGTAGGCGCGCAAGTAGGTGTCAGCGCGATCGAACTCCAAGGCGAGCCGAATGGCCCTCGCGTGGTCGCTCTCGAGGAAATCGCCGTCGTCTTCGGCGAGGCGATAACTCGGGCTCGAGAGAATCTCTTTGAGGCGACTGTGGTCCATGGTCGGTTGGCGCTCCTTACGGGATTCGAACCCGTGTTACAGCCTTGAGAGGGCTATGTCCTGGGCCTCTAGACGAAAGGAGCGGAGTACCGGAGTACAGGCCGGGAAGGCGCGGTATTATATGCCCCCGCCCCAATTGCTCAAGCGGCTCGTTTTTCATAGCGGACATCACAGCATTGAATTCCCCACACGCCTCGTCTGAGGCCGTTCCCCGCCTAGCTCGTATCATCCCGCGCGACTCGCATCCGATTTCGCGCTCGAAGATTGCTCCCGAAGCCCTTCGCGTCCTCTATCGTCTTCGAGAAGCGGGGTTCGATGCCTATCTCGTCGGTGGTTGCGTGCGCGATCTCACGCTCGGCCTCGAGCCCAAGGATTTTGACGTCGCGACCAACGCCTTGCCCGAGCAGGTCAAGCGACTCTTCAGAAACTGCCGGCTCGTCGGACGCCGCTTTCGGCTTGCGCATGTTTTCTTTGGTCGCGAGATCATCGAAGTGGCGACCTTTCGCGCCTCAGGCGCCCCGCCACAGGGTGATGAGCTGCCGCCGGAAGATCCGTCGCTCGAAGACGGGTCGCTCGAAGACGGATCGCTCGACGATGCACCGATCGATGAGGCACCACTCGAGGTCGAGGAGGTCAGCGAGCTCGAAGACTCGCGTGACGTTCACGATTTCGACGAATCACTCGAGCGTGTCGTCGATCAGAGTGGCCGCATTCTCCGTGACAACGTCTATGGCACCATCGACGATGACATCTGGCGTCGCGATTTCACCTGTAACGCGCTCTACTACAACATCGCCGATTTTTCGGTTTGGGATTACTGCCAAGGTTTCGAAGACGTCAAGGCTCGTCGCCTTCGACTCATCGGCGATCCTGAGACGCGTTATCGCGAAGACCCGGTACGCATGCTGCGCGCGGCCCGTTTTCAGGCGAAGCTCGGTTTTGAGATCGAACCCGCCACCGCCGAGCCCATCGCAAAATTGAGCGGCTTGCTGGCTGGCGTTCCGCCGGCACGCCTTTTCGATGAAACGCTCAAGTTATTTCTCACGGGTCACGGCGCCGAGAGTTATCGAGTGCTGCTCGAGCGCGGGCTGCTCGATGAATTGTTGCCCGGTGTTGCCGCCTTCGCGCGTAAGCATCCGGGTAGCGCACCCGAGCGCATGCTCATTCAGGGTCTGATCAACACCGACGCACGCGTTCGCGCAGATCGTCCGGTCACACCCTCATTTCTTTTTGCTCTCTTGCTCTACGGGCCGATCGGACTCGCCATCGAGAAGCGACCGCGAGCGGAGTGGCATGACATTTCGACCATTCTCGATGCGGTCGACGTCGCCGTACGCGATATCTACACGCGAGTCGCCGTACACCGTCGCTTCATTCTGGGCATGCGCGACATGTTTGCTCTGCAGCCGCGTCTCGAGGTGCCGCGAGGCCGTCGAGCGTTGCGCACGCTCGAGCATCCAAGATTTCGCGCAGCCTTCGATTTGCTTCAACTGCGCGCCGAGTTCGGCATGGCAGACAAGGCCATCGTCGAGTGGTGGACGAAGTTGCAAGCGGCCACGCCTGAGCAACGCGCAACGATGAGCGAAGCGATCGGTCGAACGAACGGAGGCGCCGAGGGTCGCGGTTCGTCGAGCGGGCGCAATAGCCGACGTCGTCGCGGGGGTCGTCGTCGAGGTCGCGGCGGCGGCGGACCGGTCGGCTGAGTTTTAGGGGCCGCAATGTCGCAGCGAGTTCTGTGGCAGCCCGCATACGTGGGTCTAGGCAGCAACCTCGGTGACTCCCGTAGTGTGCTTCGTCGGGCGATCGAGGCCATCGGGTCATTCCCCGACACTCGACTGATCGTGAGCTCCTCGCATTACCGGACCGTGCCCTTCGGGCCGGTCGAGCAGGGGGCGTTCATCAACGCCGTCGCCGGGGTGGTGACGCGTCAGTCCCCCCTCGATTTTCTGCAGGCGCTTCGATCGCTCGAGCGACAACTCGGGCGCGCGGAGACGCGGGTTCGGTGGGGGCCCAGAGAAATCGATCTCGATCTTTTGGTTCACGGCGAGGAGACGCTCACCACCCAAGAGCTGACGCTTCCGCATGTCGGGATACCGGAGCGTGATTTCGTTCTGTATCCTCTTCGGGACATCGCGCCGCAGCTGCACATTCCGGGAATGGGCAAGGTGGCCGAACTTGCGGCCCGAGTGGCCGATCGAGGCATCGAGCGACTCGACTGAACATGACGGAACCGGTCCCTCAACGTTACATCGTCATCGAAGGCCCTATTGGCGTCGGCAAAACCTCGCTTGCGCGTCGTCTCGCCGAAACACTCTCTGCCGATCTCATCCTCGAGCAGGCGGAGTCGAACCCTTTCCTTGAGCGTTTTTACCGAGATCCCGTGGGCGCCGCCTTGCCCGCTCAGTTGCATTTTCTTTTTCAGCGAGTTCAGCAACTCGCTGCATTTCGGCAGGACGATCTCTTCTCCTCGATCCGCGTCTCCGATTATTTGCTCGAGAAAGATCGCTTGTTCGCGAGGGTGACCCTCGATGAGGCGGAGTACGGTCTTTACGACCAAATTTATTCGCGCGTGGTCATCGATCCGCCGAAGCCCGACTTGGTGATTTTTTTGCAGGCGCCGGTCGACGTCCTGCTGCAGCGCATCGGTCGTCGAGGTATCAAGGCCGAGCAGCTGATCGAACGGGCCTATCTCGAGCGATTGAATGAGGCCTATTCCAGATTTTTCCATGATTACGATGCGGCTCCTTTGCTCATCGTCAACGCAGCGGCCATCGACCCGACTTCCAACGATGCCGACTACGAAGAGCTGCTCGGCGCGGTTCGGCGCATGAAGCGGGGCAAGCTGTACTTCAACCCGCTTCGGCACGCGGTCATCTGACCTTTCCGGCGGCCAGCCCGTGGGCTCGCCACGGAGTCGACCGCATAACGGTCGAAATTCAGTTAACATCCCATAAATATGCAGGTAGCGACCACCATCGCCGAGGTCCGGGAGAAGGTCAAAGAGTGGCGGGCGGCCGGCCGTAAGGTCGGCTACGTGCCGACCATGGGCAATCTCCACGACGGACACCTCGGGCTCTGTCGTCTCGCGCGAAAGGTGACGCGCCACTACATCGTCAGTGCGTTCGAGAGTCCGATGCAGTTCGGGCCGAATGAAGATTTCGATCATCACCCCCGCACGCCCGAGCGGGATGAGCAGCTTCTCAAGTCGGTCAATTGCGATCTGCTTTATCGTCCCGATCCGCATGAGATCTATCCGCACGGTCTGCTCAACTCGGTACACATCGAAGTGCCGGGTTACACCGACATTCTTTGTGGCGCTGTGAGGCCCGGTCACTTTGAGGCACTCGTCAGCGTGATCAATCGCCTGTTCAATATCGTGCAGCCGGACATCGCCGTTCTCGGCGAAAAAGATTTTCAGCAGCTGGTGGTCATTCGTCGGATGGTTGAAGAGCTCAAGATGCCGATCAACATCGTGGCGGCTCCAGCGGTTCGGACGGCTGATGGGCTTGCGATGAGTTCGCGCAATCAGTACCTCACCGAAGACGAGCGTCGACTCGCGCCACGCATTTACGAAGAGTTGTGCAAAGTGACGGAGGCGATCGAGATGGGTGCGGGATCGTTGTCGGAGATCATGCAGCTCGAGTCAAAGTCGCGCGCGGCGCTGCGCGAGGACGGATTTACCGTCGATTACTTCACGGTGGCGAGCGTTCACACGCTCCGCAAGCCCGGCATTTCGGAAAGTGATCTGATCGTGTTGTGCGCGGCACGCCTTGGTAAGGCCCGTCTCATCGACAACAAGCGCTGCACGCGCCTCTAGTTCGATCCGCTCCGATCGCGACGATCCAAACGATCGAGCGCCCATTCGACGTGTTCGCGAACGAGCGGCGAGGGATCCTGTGCGCGCTGGCTGAGTGACCATCGCGCTCGGTCCGCCGAGTGACCGGTCTGCGGTCCGTTGCCGAGCGCGACCGCGATGTTGCGCAACCAACGCTCATGGCCGATTCGGCGAATGGCCGAACCCCGCAGCCTCGATTCAAATTCTTCGGCGGTCCAAAGAAAAAGCTCGGCAAGCGGCGCCTGATCGAGGCCGTGCCGCACCGCTTTGAGGTCAGGATGCGCCGCGGCTTGCGCGAACTTGTTCCAGGGGCAGACGAGCTGACAGTCGTCGCAGCCATAGATGCGATTGCCGATGAGGGGTCGTAAGGCTTCGGGGATCGAGCCTGGCAATTCGATGGTGAGATAAGAAATGCAGCGCCGCGCATCGAGTTGCCAAGGGGCCGTGATCGCGCCGGTAGGGCAGGCTGGAATACAGGCCTCGCAGGTGCCGCAATGCGCGCCGACGGGCGGATCGATCGGCAGCGGCAGATCGGTATAGATCTCGCCCAAAAAAAACCACGAACCGGCGTCTTTGGCGATGAGGTTGGTGTGCTTGCCGATCCAGCCAAGTCCCGCGTTTCGCGCCAACGCTTTTTCTAATACGGGACCCGAGTCGACGAATACGCGATATCCGAAGGGGCCGATCTTTGCTTCGATGCGATCGGCGAAATCCTGCAGCGCGTTGCGCAAAATCTTGTGGTAGTCGCGACCGAGCGCGTAACGCGATACGTAGCCGAGATCGGGCGCGTTGAGCACCGCCTCGGGGTCCGCAGCCTCGCAAGGCCAGTAATTGAGTCGAACGCTGATGGCGCAGACCGTTCCGGGCTTGAGTTCGGCAGGTCGCGAGCGCCGGGTGCCATGCCTCGCCATGTAATGCATGTCACCGTGTCGGCCTTCCCCGAGCCAATGCAGCAGATGGGTCTCGTCCTCGGCGAGGTCGAGGTGGGCGACACCGATCGCTGCAAACCCGAGGCCAGACGCCAATGCGTCGAGTTCGTTTCGCAGCGCATGCAAATCGGAGGGCGACATGCGGTCAGTATATCGGCGACCGTATACTGACCCGGTCATGAGCGCGAGAAAAATACCGATCGTTCAGCATCGCGAGAGTCCAACGGGGCTGTATCGCGTCGAGACTGTTCGCGCGCTCGAGGAATCGACCATCGCCTCGGGGGTCGAGGGCTACGAGCTCATGTGTCGTGCGGCCGCAGCCGCCCTTCACGTGCTGAGAGCGCGATGGCCGGTCGCACGTGACCTGCTCGTATTGTGCGGCGGAGGAAATAACGGCGGCGACGGCTACGTCCTGGCGAGACTCGCTCGCGAAGCGGGTCTCGCGCCGCGCGTGCTCGCGACCGTGCCCATCGATCGACTCAAAGGCGATGCGGCGCGTGCTGCGACGGAATGTGTGAAGGCCGGCACGCCGATTGAAAGCCTGAGCGTCGAGAGCGCTAGCGTCGAGCGGTTGGCGGGCGCCGATGTCATCGTCGATGCATTACTCGGAATAGGTCTGCAGTCCGATGTGCGCGCCGACCTCGCCGAGATCATTCGCGCTGTGAATGAAGTGAACCGCCCCGTGCTGGCGCTCGATGTGCCTTCGGGTCTTTGCGCCGACACCGGTGAGGAGCGGGGGGTCGCGGTACGCGCTGCCATGACGGTGACTTTCATCACCCGAAAGACAGGGTTATGGTTGGGCGTCGGGCCCGATCATGCTGGCGAGGTGGTACTCGCCGATCTCGGCATTCGAGCGACCAACGCCAAACCGACGCTTCGTCTCATGAACCGCTCAGATCTTGCGTCCCATCTGTCGCGGCGAGCGCGCGATTCACACAAAGGTCGCTTCGGGCACGTGCTCGTGATGGGCGGTGGTGAGGGAATGCCCGGCGCTGCTCGACTGGCCGGTGAGGCGGCGCTGCGGGCGGGTGCAGGGCGTGTGACGGCTTGGGTGGCGCCCGAATCCGCCAGCGCCGTGGCCGCGGGGTGTCCCGAGCTCATGGTGCGCGGCCTCGGTACGACAGCAGTTTCGTCCGCCCCTCTGGAATCGGTCGATGTGCTCGTTGTCGGGCCGGGCTTGGGGCGTAGCGAATGGAGTCGAGCGATTTTTGCGAATGCCCTGGTCGCGGCACGAGCGCATGAGTTACCGATCGTGTTCGATGCGGACGCACTCAACTTGCTCGCCGAGCAGCCACAACTGAAATTGCCTAATCGATGTGTGCTGACGCCGCACCCCGGCGAGGCTGCGCGCTTGCTTGGATGGTCGACGTCTGATGTTCAACGTGACCGATTGCGATCGCTCAAAGAAATGCAAGATCGATATGCGGCGACGATCGTGCTGAAGGGGGCGGGCAGTTTGGTGTCCGATGACATTCCGTTCATTTGCGATCGCGGTACGCCAGCGATGGCTGCGCCCGGGATGGGCGATGTTCTGACGGGTGTGATTGCAGCCTTACTGGGCCAAGGCTTATCGACCGAAGAGGCCGCAAGACTGGGCGTGCTCTGGCACGCCTTGGCGGGCGAGGCGGCTGCAGCCGGTCTCGATCGCGGCGTACTCGCGAGTGACGTCTCACGGTGTCTGCCCGGGGTACTGACGTCATGACGACGATCCTCTCTAGGGATGACGGTTGTACTCGTGGTGTCGGCGCCGCTCTCGCGCGTACCTTGCCTGTGTCGCCCGCTCGAGCCTTACGCGTATTTTTGAAGGGTGATTTGGGCGCGGGCAAAACCACGCTCGTCAGAGGCCTACTGCAGGCGCTTGGTGAGACGCGAACCATCAAAAGTCCGACCTACAGTCTGCTCGAAACCTATGAGCGTGATCTCTGGCACGTCGTTCATCTCGATCTTTATCGGCTCGCAGAGCCGCGCGACCTCATCGCTCTTGGGCTCTCTGATCACGATCACGAGGGCTCGCTCTGGCTGATCGAGTGGCCCGAGCGCGGCGAGGGTGTGTTGCCTCAGGCCGATCTTGAGGTGGCGTTGGAGGGTGCGGCGAGCGGGCATCGCATTCGGCTCGAAGCGCAAACCCAGCTCGGTGAGCAGTGGCTCGAAAAGGCCTCGGTCGAACCTGAGTTTTCGCCTGCAGAGCGTTGATTTTTGTTGAAATATTGGCCTATTTCCGCGTAGTCTTTCTCCTCATGGCACGTCTTTTCGGGTGGTCTGAAACCCGCGCTCTACGCTCTGTCGTTTGGTTGATCCTGCTCGCGGGGGTCGCGCTCGTCAGTGCCGACACCGCAGACGCCTCAGACGCCTCAGGAAAAACTCTTCGAGATCTTCGTTTCGAGGCTCCGGTCGCGGCGACCGATCCACTCCGCGTGGTGATCGAAGTCGAAGCGGACACGGTGCCCAAATTCTTTGTTCTCGAACGGCCCTTGCGGGCGGTGGTCGACTTTCCAGCGACTCGCTCGACCCCCTCGATTCGATTCCCCGCCGCCCAAGGTGCCGTACGCGCCGTGCGCGCAGGTCCTCAGGCAGACGGATCGCTGCGGCTCGTACTCGATCTGGCTTCCGGCGCGAGCGTCCGTTGGAGCGGTGGCACGAAGGCCGCTCGCAAATTCACGTTGGAGGTGACCGGCGGGTCGGTGGCAACTGTCGCGAATACGTCGGCGACCTCTAATCCGTCGACGAGTTCGGACGCGCCCGCCGTCGCCGCCACGCCAGTGATAGCGACCGGAGCGATTACGAGCGCGCCGTCGGCGTCTGCCTCAGCGAATTCGACTGCGCCTTCGATCAAGCCGATCAAGGCGGAGCACTCGCCCGTCGGGGGGCGTGATGTCATCGTCGCCGTGGATGCTGGGCACGGCGGGCAGGATCCCGGCGCGATCGGTCGCGCCGGTACACGCGAGAAGGACGTCGTTTTGTCGATTTCCCGAGAGCTTGCCGAACGCATCAATCGCGAGCCGGGGATGCGCGCTATCCTGACTCGCGACGGTGATTACTTCCTCACCTTACGCCAAAGAATTCGACGCGCCCGCGATGCCGGAGCGGAGCTTTTTGTGTCGGTTCACGCCGATGCGGTGCGTGATCCTTCGGTGTCGGGCTCCTCGGTCTACGTCTTGTCACTGAAGGGAGCGACCGATGAGCAGGCGAGGCTACTCGCCGATCGTGAAAACGCGGCCGATCTCGCAGGTGGCGTGTCATTGGATGACAAAGATCCGGTGATCGCCTCGGTGTTGGTCGATCTCGCGCAGTCGGCGCAAATCAGTCAAAGCATGGTGGCGGCCGAGCGTGTGCTGCGATCACTGTCGCGAGTCAACGAAGTGCGCAAGCCGCTGGTTCAGCAGGCCGGGTTCGTTGTGCTCAAAAGTCCAGATATTCCCTCGATGCTGGTGGAGACGGCCTTCATTTCGAGCCCGACGGATGAGCGACTTCTCAATCAGCCGGAACGCCGAAAAGACCTCGCGGATGCGATATTCGATGGCGTGAAGCAGTTTTTCCTCGATCATCCGCCCGATGGGTCGCGCTTTGCCCAAGCGCGGGA
>JAFMKA010000126.1 GCA_017853175.1 Steroidobacteraceae bacterium
GCGCTCACGCATGCCGGCGTGCAGAACCGTACGCGCGTGAATATTCATTTCATCGAGTCGACGGACCTCGAAGAGCAGGGCACGGCCGTGCTCGAGAAGATGGATGCGATTCTGGTGCCGGGCGGATTCGGCGAGCGCGGTGTCGAGGGCAAGATCGCAGCGGTGCGATTCGCGCGCGAGCGTAAAATTCCGTACCTCGGTATTTGTCTCGGCATGCAGATCGCCGTCATCGAATATGGTCGGCACGTGCTCGGGCTCACCGGAGCGAATAGCACGGAGTTCAATCGCGAGACGCCGCATCCGGTGATCGCGCTCATTACCGAGTGGCAAGACGCATTGCGGGGCGCTCAGGCGCGCAGCGATCAATCAAATCTCGGTGGCACCATGCGCCTCGGCGGCCAGGACGTGAAGCTCGCCGAGGGTTCTCGCGCGCGCACGATTTACGGCAAGCCCGTGATCCGCGAGCGTCACCGTCATCGTTACGAGTTCAACAATACCTATCTCGATCGTTATCGGGGGGCCGGGCTCTCGTTTTCCGGTATGTCGCCCGACGAGCTCGTCGAGATCGTCGAACTTGCCGATCATCCGTGGTTCGTCGCCACGCAGTTCCACCCCGAGTTCACGTCCAACCCGCGCGATGGTCATCCGCTCTTTACGGGGTTCATCGCTGCCGCGCGCAAGCAGCACGGGAGTCGTAAGACATGAAGCTTTCGCAATACGAGGTCGGAGCCCATTCGCCGTTTTTTTTGATCGCAGGACCGTGTGTGATCGAGAGCGCGGCACTCTGCGAAGAGGTGGCCGGACGCATGCGCGAGATCACCTCGCGTCTCGGTGTGCCGTACGTGTTCAAGGCTTCGTTCGACAAAGCGAATCGTTCGTCGCGTTCGAGCTTTCGGGGCCCTGGGCTCGAAGCGGGGCTGAAGGTACTCGAAGGGATTCGCTCGAAGTTCGGCTTACCTGTTCTAACGGATGTGCACGAGGACACGCCGCTCGCCGAAGTGGCCGCAGTCGTCGATGTGCTGCAGACGCCTGCGTTTCTGTGTCGGCAGACCAACTTCATCGTCGCGGTCGCCTCGCAAGGCAAGCCCGTCAACATCAAGAAGGGACAGTTCCTCTCGCCCTGGGAAATGCAGAACGTCGTCGACAAGGCCCGTTCGACGGGTAACGAGGCCATCATGGTCTGCGAGCGGGGTTTCAGCTTCGGCTACAACAACCTCGTCTCCGACATGCGTTCGCTCGTCATCATGCGAAAGACCGGATGCCCGGTAGTGTTTGACGCCACGCATTCGGTACAGCTGCCCGGCGGGCAGGGCAACGCCTCGGGCGGACAACGCGAATTCGTACCGGTGCTCTCACGCGCTGCGGTCGCAGCGGGCATTGCCGGTCTTTTCATGGAGACGCATCCCGATCCCTCCAAGGCACTCTCGGACGGCCCCAACGCTTGGCCGCTACCGCGCATGGAATCTTTGCTGTCGACGCTCGTCGAGCTCGATCGCGCCGTCAAAAAACATCCCTTCGAGGAAGATCGAACATGAGTCGAATCAAAGAAATCCACGCTCGCGAAGTCATCGACTCGCGCGGCAACCCCACGGTCGAAGCGGATGTGATCCTCTCGAGTGGCGTGATGGGTCGTGCAGCCGTGCCCTCGGGCGCCTCGACCGGCACGCGCGAGGCGGTTGAATTGCGTGACGGCGATAAGCGCCGTTACCTAGGCAAGGGTGTGCTGAAAGCGGTGCGCAACGTCAATGGGCCGATCCGTAAGGCGCTGCTCAAGCACGATGCGCGCGATCAGCAGGACATCGACGCGCGGCTCATCGCGCTCGACGGAACCGAGAATAAAGCTCGACTCGGCGCCAATGCGTTGCTCGCGGTGTCGCTCGCGACGGCTCATGCCGCGGCGACCGATGCGGGGTTTCCGCTGTGGCGTTATCTTGCCGGTGGTCGCAAGCCTGTGATGCCGGTGCCGATGATGAACGTCATCAACGGCGGCGCTCACGCGGACAACAGTCTCGACATTCAGGAGTTCATGATCCTGCCCGTCGGCGCGCGCAGCTTCAGCAAGGCGCTGCAGATGGGTGCCGAGGTGTTTCACACGCTCAAGGGCATCCTCAAGGGTAAGAAACTCACCACCGCGGTCGGTGACGAGGGTGGGTTCGCGCCCGATCTCGCCTCGAACGAGGCGGCGCTCAAGCTCATGCTGCAGGCGATCGAGAAAGCGGGCTACAAGCCTGGCCGCGATATCTACCTCGGTCTCGATGTGGCGAGCTCGGAGTTCTTCAAAGCGGGCCGCTACGAGTTGCACGGCGAAGGCCGCGCGTTCTCGGCGGCGCAGTTCGCGCAATATCTCGCCAAGCTCGTCGATCGCTACCCGATCATCACCATCGAGGACGGCATGGCCGAGGGCGATTGGGCCGGCTGGGCAGGGCTCACGCGCACGCTCGGCACGCATTGCCAGCTCGTCGGCGATGATCTCTTCGTCACCAATACCAAAATTTTGGCCGAGGGCATCCGCAAGGGGATCGCCAACTCGATCCTCATCAAGGTCAA
>JAFMKA010000127.1 GCA_017853175.1 Steroidobacteraceae bacterium
GTCGCGCCACACACGGTGGCGAGCGCCCAACCGTCCATCGACAAGCCGAACGGATACCAGCCCATATCAAAGAAAAGTGTGGCGACGTTCACGAGGGTTGCTGTCGTGATCCAGCCGAAATAAATAGCGAACACGCCATCGACGCAGAGAAACTCCCCAGTCGAGGGCGGAGAGAGCCGACGCAAGCGCGTGAAAATCACGATGAGCGTAGCGAGGATGAACAACATGA
Organism: Steroidobacteraceae bacterium; assembly: GCA_017853175.1. Lineage (GTDB taxonomy): Bacteria > Pseudomonadota > Gammaproteobacteria > Steroidobacterales > Steroidobacteraceae > UBA964. Next base: position 230 of record JAFMKA010000127.1, read on the forward strand.
TCACGACGCTCAACAACACCTGCCGGTAGTGCCAGGCGAAAATCCAGGCGGCATTGCCGAGGGCGTTGAGGAGATAGGGGTTGGTGATCGTCGAGATGCGGGAGCGCATCCGGGGCGAACCGCGCCACGCGGAGATTCCGAAAGCGAGCAGCCCAAGGTAGATGATGGACCAGATCGAGAACACCCAGCCGGGCGGCGTGAACCCGGTCGGATAAAGTCGGGAGAGCTCGCCGGTGTTGAGTCCGTTGATCGGAACGATATTGGCTGCGGCGTTCACGAGAAGTACCATGACCGTCGCAAGCAGCGGAACAAAGGTGCGATCCATATGACGACCTCCTGGCGTGCCATCATACTCACATCGCTGCTCGGGCTAGGAGCTTGCTCGACGATGACTCTGGACGGCCGCCTTATCGATACCCGCTATCAAAGCACTAATCACGACAGCCGGGTGCGTTATTTGATCCTGCACTTCACGCAGCTCGACTTCGAGCGCTCGGTTGAGGCGCTCACCCGTGCGCAGGGTCCTCGACGGGTCAGTAGTCACTACCTCATCGGCCTCGAGCCTCCGACGATTTACCGATTGGTCGACGAAGATCGCCGCGCCTGGCACGCGGGCCAAAGTTTCTGGCGCGGGGACACCCAACTCAATGCGAGCTCGATCGGCATCGAGATCGTAAACATGGGGGACGACGCGGCGCCGGGCGTCAATTTCGTCGATTACCCCACTGCGCAGATCGATGCCGTCGTCGCCTTGGTGCGCGACATCGTCACGCGACATCGCATCGCGCCGCACCGGGTGCTCGGGCACAGCGACATCGCACCGCAACGCAAAACCGACCCCGGTCCGAAGTTTCCATGGCGCCGCCTCGCCGAAGAGGGACTCATTCCGTGGCCCGACCCGGCAGCCGTCGCCTCAGCGCTGCCCGCCCATCAGGCGGCCCTACCGGCCGTGAGCTGGTTTCAGCAACAGCTCGACGCCATCGGGTTCGAGATCCCGCGGCACGGCGAGTTCGATGAGGCCACTCGCCGGGTGATTGCCAATTTCCAAATGAAATATCGGCCCGCCAAGTTCGATGGCCAGCCAGACGCCGAGACGGCCGCCCTGCTCGAGGTGGCGGGACGCCCCTCGGGTTGGCTCATTCGCGATCAGTCGGGCGCCTGGGTGCCCTACAAGCCCGATTAACGGTCTCTTGCCTTAGGGAACCGCGTCGAACGACGGCACCACGGTGGGGGTCGGAGTCCCGGTCGCCGGCAGGCTGCTGTTGCCGAGCTGTTTGGCGGTGTTATCGCCCCAGGTCCAGGTCGTGCCCTCGGCTCCGATGGCGGCCGCATACGACAGCCCACCGATATCCACGGCAATCGCGCCGCTCACCACGCTGACGGCTGCGAACGTGTTTCGGGCAGTCGTTCCACCATCGCCGAGCGAGCCCGCGTCATTGGCGCCCGAGGCGACCAGCAACCCATCCGAGCCGAGCACCATCGTGCTCTTTTCGCCCGCCGCCGCATCGATCACGTTGCGTCGAACCGCCGAAGGCACACCCACGTCGGCGGGGCCCGTCGAACCTAAACCGAGTTGGCCGTTCGCATTTTCACCCCAGAGGTAGAGCCCTCGGCGCTGACTGATGGCGAGCGAGGTATCCCCTCCGGCCCGAATACGCTGCATCTGAGTGAGCCCGGTCGGCGTAGGCACCCGCGCAGGCTTGAAGCTGCCGTCGCCGATTTGTCCGGAGACATTTGAGCCCCAGGCCCAGACGCTGCCGTCGAGACGTAAGGCGAGAATGTGATTGTTGCCCGAGGCGATCTGGACGACGCTCACGATGAGGCTCGCCACCGGCTTGTTCGCCGGCTCGCGACCACCGTCGCCCAGCTGGCCGAAATTATTGGCACCCCAAGTAAACACGCGACCATCTTCGAGCAGCGCCACCGAATGCAGCCGCCCGGCGGCGACCGCCACCGCAGGCGCCGGCAAGCTCACCTTGGCCGGCAGCGACCTGAAGAGCAGATCGCCGAGCCCAAGCTGACCCGAATCGTTGCCACCCCAGGCGTACACGTCGCCATTGTCGAGCAGTGCGAGCGCGTGCGAGCCACCTGCGGCGATTTGTCGAGCGGTGCGGCCAGAGGGCAAGGTCACCGTGCCGATCGTGTCGCTCGCGGAAGTGACCGTGCCATCGCCACGCTGTCCGTCGTTGTTGTAGCCCCAGCTCGCAATCGTTCCGTTGCTGCGGCGAACCAAGGTGAAAGAGGTCGCGGCCGCTCCAGATTTTCCGAGTACGACTTGGGCGGCGGCTGAGGGCACCGCAGCGATGCTGCCCGCGAC